>JAMIEW010000057.1:0-15163 GCA_035906575.1 bacterium | reverse complement strand
TCTTGGACACCCTGAATAAGCCCTGCAATCGCTTCAGGCTGGTCACCCGAGGGCTTATAATCGGACTTGAGGACGAATTTTTCGGACATGGGGGTATCATGCCTGTAACGAAAGAGCCCCGCAAGTCAGCAGGGCTCATCTCAGTTATCAGGCGGCCTACATTGGTACTCGAAGTCTTTCAATGCATCTAGGCGCTTGGTCCAGTTAATGACATTTAGCAAGGCAGACACCGCCAAGCACGCGACAAGCATCGCAACAAAAGCAAAAAGGCACTGACCATCTTCGGTGACGAAGATCGAGGCGACCAAAGCCAAAAAACAGATGAAGAATGCGACGGTAACCATCGCCGCAAGACGAAGATTATCCTCGAACGTTCGGCGACGCTTCATGCAATACAGCTGCAAGCACTCGCGAATACTCTTTGGTGACAGGTCGCTTGATTCAAGCTCGATGACATAGGCCATCAACTCTTTTTCGACAACGACTTCAGGCGGGTCAGAGGGTAAAGGAGCGAGAACGTCAGGCTCGTCTTGATGCACGTTGTTTTCTCCTTTCAAGACACCACATCCTGGCATTTTCTTGCCTAAACGTCAATATAATACTACTATCCGCCCATGATTGACTGGAAGTCCTACAAAAAACCGATTGTCGCCTTGGCACCTATGGCTGACATGAGTGATTTACCCTTTTGTCTTGTTTCAAAAGAAGTTGGCGTGCCATTAATGTTTCGCGAAATGGTGAGTTCTGAGGCGATCGTGCGCTTGAATCCAAAGACGCTTAAGATGGCAATGTTCGATGAACGCGAACGCCCGCTCGTGCAACAAGTTTTTGGTGCTAATCCTGAGGTGATGGCCGAAGCTGCACGCATTATCTACGAACGCTTCAAGCCTGACGCGCTTGATATCAATATGGGCTGTCCGGTCTATAATCTTGTCTCGAATTTTAACGGTGCCGCGCTCATTAAAGAGCCAGAACGTGCTGCCGCGATTGTCAAAGCCATGAAAGCTGCTGTTCCCTGTCCTGTTTCTGTGAAAACACGTTTAGGCTGGATTAAAGACACCGACTGTCTCGAATTCGTAAAAGTCATCGAAGCCGCCGGCGCGGATCTCATCTCAATGCATGGCCGCACCCGCGAACAAGGATATGCCGGCAAAGCCAACTGGATGCGTGTCGGTGAAGCACGTGCCAATGTGCCAAATCTGCCTTTCTTGGTAAATGGCGACATCGTCACGGTTGAGATGGCCAAAGAAGCCATCAACCAATCAAATGCCGACGGCGTCTTAATTGGTCGCGGCTTGCTCGGTAATCCATGGTTCGCTAAACAGGTTGAAGCCTATCTCGAAGACGGCACTCTCATCGATCCGCCAACGCTCGAAGAACGCATCGAAGTCGTCCGCAAACACGCCGCCCTTCAACTTGAACATTACGGTGACCATGGTCTTACCAAACTCCGCAAACATCTACCTTGGTATTTCAAACACGATCCAAAATACAAGCCGCTAAAAGAAAAACTCGTTCGCATTTCATCACTGGCTGAACTTGAAGAAGTTTTTGAACAAGCTCGCGCCTTGTAAGCAAAATCCCCCGACGACATGTCGGGGGATTTTTAGGATCAAAGATCTGGCAGATAAGGCTCGGCATCAACTGGGATACCATCTTTGCGAAGCTCGAAGTGAAGATGAGGACCCGTCGAGAGACCGGCGCCAGGGGCGCCAGGCTTACCGCCTGAGAGCGCAATGACATCACCGCGCTCAACATAGGTATCAGCTTTAACTTTGAAGGCTGATAAGTGAGCGTAGACCGTTGCATACCCACCCGGATGGACAAGCATCAAATAGTTACCATATTGCTTACCTGTACGCGTAAAGGCCACGTACCCACCAGCGGCTGCTTTGATTTGAGTACCGACAGGTACAGGTAAGTCTGTACCTGGATGCTCAAAGAGATTGCGGTATGGGTAGGTTTTATCGTGAAAGTGCGCCGAGATACGCGTCACCTTAAATGGCCAACTAAATAAGACATCACCACGAGCAAGCGCTTTATCGATTTGGTCAAGTTTATCTTTGATGCGTGTTTCTAATTCAGCGGCGTTTGACGCTTCTTCTTGGCGCTGTTGGCGCAATTCATACATGATACGCTGAAATTCTTCTTCACGAGCCGATGTTTCAGCGAGAAGTGAAGTTTTTGCACCACGTTCTTCTTCGAGCTGATTTTGTTGGGCAATGAGTTCTTCTTGGTCTTTGAGAAGTTCTTTGCGGTATTCTTCAAGCTCGGCTTGTTTAAGCTCGAGAATGCGTTTCCCCTCTTTGACAGCAACGGTGGCGTCCGCCATATCATCTTCGAGACGCTTCAGCTCTTCCATACGCGTGAAGAACTCCGAGAGAGAACCACGAGCAATATACGCCTCAAGCAATCCAACCCCTTGCGCATCTTGCAACTCACTCAAAACGCCGCCAAGAGCATCTTTACGACGCTGTAGACGCAATTCTTCATTCTGGATCTGTAATTCGACGCGCTGCAATTCAAGACCGGCAACATCGATAAGACCGCGCACGCGTTCGATAGCGAGTTCTTTTTCTTGAACGCTGTTCTCAATCAAAGCGACTTGGTTTTCAAGCGATGCCTGTGCGCTTGCCTGCTCGTTAATGCGTTGGCGATATTTTGCAATAACACCCTCAAGCTCTTTGATGCGATCTTGCTTGTCTTTTACGGCACTTTGTAATTGATCCACTTCTGTTTTCACTCCCGTATCGTCACTGGTTGCCGCAAAAGCCATTGGCACACCCAAAATAAGCGCCACCGCCGCATAAGAAAGTACCAATCCTTGTCCGAGTTTCATCCCCGCCATTATGCCAGAAGAGCAAGGGCTTCGTCGATACGTGCCAAAGACAGCGTTTTTTGGTAGACAAAGAGCAATTCAAACGGGCTCGGCGACTTTTCACGACCTGAGAGTGCAACGCGGGTCGGCCAAAGCGTATCGCCATTACCCCAGCCTTTTTCAGCAATGAAAGCCTTCATAGCTTCTTCAAGTTTGGGTACAGCGCCAAAATCCTCATCGGATAATCCCGCGACAAACCCACGAACACCATTTAAGCGCTCAATTGCTTCTTCTTTCGTGGATTTTTTCCAAACGAGACTCTCTGCGGTTGGTGAAGGCGTCTCAAGAACCTCATTTAACAATTCAGGCAATTGCGAAAGCACGGCCACACGTTCACGTTGAATGGACGTTGCGCGTAAGATCATCTCTTTGTCACCTTGCACGTCCTTAATAAATGGCGCGGATTTTTTCATGAACTCCTCGGCAGAAAGCTGCTTGAGATAGTGCGCATTCAACCAATCAAGTTTTTCAACATTAAACACGGCGCCGGCCTTGTTTACTTTTGTGATATCAAAGAGTTCAGCTAGTTCTTCTTTGGTAAAGATTTCGCGGTCTGAGGTTGGGTTCCAGCCAAGCAAAGCGACAAAATTAACGAGAGCCTCTGGCAAATAGCCTTTAGCGAGATAATCTTCAACGGCAACATCGCCTTGGCGTTTTGAAAGCTTCGAGCGGTCAGCGTTCAAAAGCAATGGTAGATGAGCATATTCAGGCGGCTTCCATCCTAACGCCTCAGAAATAAAGAGGTGTTTCGGCAAAGATGAGAGCCATTCTTCGCCACGAATCACATGTGTGATTTGCATATCATGATCATCGCAAACAGCTGCGAGATGGTATGTCGGGAATCCGTCTGATTTGATCAATACCTGATCATCTACTTGAGCCCAAGGGATGGTGACATCCCCACGAATCAAGTCATGCATCTTAATCGAACCTTCAAGGGGTACAGCTAAGCGAATAACATGTTCGTCGCCAACGGCTGCACGATCTTCCGCCTTTTGACGCGGAAGATTGCGGCACTGACGGTCATACATGAGCGGTTGTTTATTTTCTTGTTGTTGCTTCGCAACCTCGTCTAAACGTTCACGCGTACAAAAACAGTAGTATGCATGACCTTTTTCGATCAACTCATACGCATATGCGAGATGCTTTTCTTTTCTAGCGCTTTGCAGATATGGACCAAACTCTCCACGATCTTCGATCTTGCCGTCTTCTGCTACGTGAACACCCTCATCAGGCGTTAGTCCACACTTCACTAAAGCGTGATACATATTCTCAATCGAGCCTTCAACAAAACGAGAGCGGTCAGTATCTTCAACGCGCAAAATATAGGATCCGCCAAATCGACGTGCCATCAGCCAGTTGTAGAGCGTGGTACGCAAAGAACCGATATGCAAATAACCGGTAGGACTTGGCGCAAAGCGCACGCGGACGGGATTCTCAGAAGCCATAGGCAGCTAATCTATGCGAAATGCGCTATTTTGACAATAAAACCTGAATCGGAAAGACGATCACGGCATTCAAGATGCGAAAAAAGCGTTTTGGCTCAAGGATTAAGCGCCACAGCCACTCTAAACCAAACGAACGCATCCATTGCGGGGCGCGCTTGGCGGTGCCTGCCCAAAAATCAAAGGTCCCACCTACGCCAACGATCGCTTTAAGGGATGGATAGTCACCGAGATGCTTCTCGATCCAAAACTCTTGCTTTGGATGGCCGAAGGCCACCAAAACAAGATGCGGATCAACCTGCGATAAACGCATCGCGGCTTCTTCGTTTGCTAAATCCCCATTACCTCGCTCATTCACCTGTCCACCCGCCTCACCGACAAACATCGCATCAGGATAGCTTGAGCGAATATCGTGAAGCGCTTTTTCAATCACGGCAGAAGAGCTACCGATTAAACCTACGCGCCAGCCTTGTTCATTTGCGAGCTGCAAAAGTCTTTCACTCAACTCAACACCAGCGACGCGTGTAACCTTCTCTCCTTTAACACGACACGCGAGTTCAAGACCAAAGCCGTCCACCAAACGTAAGGTCGCTTTGCGTATCGTGCTGCGATACTCGCTATGACGTTTTGCCTCCAAAAGAATTTCTGGATTTGCCGTCACGAGCCAGACGGGTGATTCACTTTTAAGAACAGCATCGATTGCCGTTTCCATGTCCACGCCTTCTATTGGCAAGCCAAAAATCTGTGCAGCCATACTACTTTTGTTTCGCAAGCTTCTTCACGGTTTTCACAAACTGTTCGCCGCGATCAAATTCATTTTTGAAAAAACCAAAGCTCGCACAACCTGGCGACAATAAAACAACATCACCTTTTTTGGATTCTTCTTGGGCACGCACCACAGCATGAGCGAGATCAGCGGTTTCTTCGAAGTGGGTTTTTGCTTTATTGAAAGCCTTGATGATGTCTTCTTTTGCCGTACCCGGTAATAAGAATACTCGCACATCTTTACGCTTCGCTAAAAACTTGGCGACTTCGACAAACTCGAGATTCTTATTTGCCCCACCAAAAATCACATTGATCATGCGCTTTGTTTTTTGTAAGGCATTCAAAGCAGCCATGGTACCGTCAGGCGTTGTTGCTGTGGTGTCGTTTACGAAGTCTACGCCTTTGATGGTGGCGATGGTTTGAATACGGTTCTCAAGCCCCTTAAACGCTTCCAGGGATTTTTTAATCTCGGTTGGCGTTACACCTAGCTCAAGGGCGATAGCCGTCGCGATCTCGGCATTACGCAAATTATGTTCGCCCGGAACTTTGAGCTTACACTTGGCAACAATCTTAGCTTCTTCGCTATTCTTTTTACCAAACCGATAGACATAGCCTGGCGCTTCTTCGGCGTATTCGTTAAACGCTTTACCAGTAGGCAACAATACAACATCGTCAGGCTGCTGATGGCGAAAGATCTGCGCCTTTGCTTCAGCATACGAGTCCATATCGGGATAGGCGTCTTGATGATCTCGCATGAGATTCGTCCAAACGGCGATCTGTGGAGAAAGCCCTGCATCTCCCGTACCCTCAAGTTGAAAGCTTGATAATTCAAGCACAACAAGATCCTCGGGCTTTACCTGAGACAAAAATGTCAGTGGCGAAACCAAGATATTGCCGCCAAGCCACACCTTGCGCCAGCGCTTAGATGATTGAACGATCTCATAGGTCATGGTCGTCGTCGTACTCTTGCCACGCGTACCGGTAATACCGACAACTGGCGCAGGACAACGCGAGAGAAACAGTGCGATATCAGAAGTGGTAGGGATTTTGCGCTTTGCCGCTTCTTTCATTTCTGGTGAATCTTTGCGAACGCGAGGTCCTCGAACAACGAGATCTGCCCAACGAACGTCTTTTAGATCGTGTTTACCTAAAACAAAACGTACATTCTTAAACTTCTTTAATTGCTTAACATTACTTGCTAAGGCTTCTTCGGTTTTTAAATCCGTCACACAAACATCATCGCCTTGTTTCGCAAAATAGAGCGCAGCAGAAACACCGCTGCCTTTTGCGTATTGACCAAGTCCCAATATGAGTACGTTCATAGTTACTTCTTCAGTAATCCGAGAAAGAATGATTCAAGCCTTTCCATAACGGAGTCCCACGAGAAACCTGTTCTCACAACTTCTTGCGCTCGCAGTCCGCGTTGACGGGCCATTTCAGGATCGTCTGCTACCAATTGCATAGCCACGGTTAATGCCTCCCTATCGTCCACCGAAAAAGCGAGTCCGCTATGGTCTACCAATTCGAGGTTCTCTTTAATATCTGACATGATCACAAGCTTGGCATTCGCCATCGCCTCAATAATCGCTACCGATAACCCTTCAGCGCGTGATGGATGCACGAAGGCGTGGGCATGGGACATGAGTTGCCGCAATGGCTCACCACTTTGATAGCCAAGGAGTTTTACACGCGGATCCTTGGTCGCTAATTCACGTAATTTATGATCGTATGAGCTTAAGCGAAATGACTCTCCAACGATCACCAATGACTTATTGGTCTGTACGTTGGCAAATGCTTCGATGGCGACGTCATAAGCTTTATGCGGTTCTAAACGTCCGACACCTAAAAAGTATTCACCTGGCTTTAAACCGAATTGTGAAAGTAAATCGATCCCTTCTGGCCCAGGCATACTGGCGCCATTTGGGATGTACTTCACGTTTTTCTTAAATTCTTTTCGGCAAAAAACCTGAATCACATGAGACACCGCAATCGTCGCGTGCGGAAACATGACCGTAGACCACTCACCAAAACGCAAATACGCTTTGGCAAACGGTGACCACTTGCTATGAAACCAGTCACGGCTATGAAAGGTGCAAACGACTTTTGCCTTCCAGTTAAAGAGGCGTGGGATCCATGCGAGCGTTGAAGGCCCGATACCGTGGTAGTGAATGATATCTGTTTTCTGAAAAAGCACATGCAACGAAGCAAACAATACATGGGTAATCGTGGCGGTATTCTTACCCGGGATAAACGGCAACTTGATGAGCTTTACGCCATTCCAGGTTTCTGGCTGAAAGGTTGACGATGTACGCGTATACACAAAAACCTCATGACCGCGCTCAGCCAAGCGGTAGGCAATTTGCTCAACATGCCTTTCGACGCCGCCCGCACCCTGAATCGAGGCCGACGGGATGCCCTTAGAGCCGATAATATGGATACGCATGGGATTGCCCCTATCCTACCTAAATTGGCTAAAAACGTCACTTTTTAGCTTTAGGCAATAAAAAAACCGCTAATCTTAGCGGAGGGGTTTTGTGCGCAACGTAGATTAATAATATCAGGTTATCACGCTTTTGTCAATACCACCGTGGACAGAATCTAACCCAAGAAAACCAAAACCCCCGCTTTCGCAGGGGTATTTGAATGGTGGAACCGGAGGGGTTCGAACCCTCGACCCTCGGCTTAAAAGGCCGGTGCTCTACCAACTGAGCTACAGTTCCGTGATTTGGTGGCCGGATTATACTAAACCGGCCAAAAAATGCAATACGTTAAACGAGCTTTGCCTGCCCTTTACCAAGCCAGCGGGCGATATACGCGTCAACATCGAACTTACGTTCACAGCCATTGCGATTCATGTAACGCACGCGTCCATAGACCTTGCGGCGCGACCAAGGACGATCATGCACACCGCCCATCGACCAAGCGATCCCGGCATAGCCATTAGGGTCACGGCCATCCAACTCATACCGGTCATTAAGCGTGATCGCAATCTTCATCGCCTCTTCTACCGATGCACTCCACTCAAGAATCTTCTTAGCCCAATACATACGCATATACCCATGCATCTTGCCGTGCATCACCATCTCTAACTGCGCGGCATTCCACAAATCATCATGCGTTTTTGCCTGTTCAAATTGTTTCAACGTATACACAAAGTCCCGTTTGTCTTTGCGATGCTTGGCAATATCTTCTTTGGACCAATCCGGAAAACATCCAACCTCGTCATAATCACGAGGATGGTAATAGCAAAAATTATCTGACAATTCACGACGAATAATCAGCTCTTCAAGATACGCTTCTTTGTCTTTTGACGGAGCCGCCGCCTTCATCACCTCATACGCCGCCCGCTGCGGACTCAACATGCCATAATGAAAATACGGTGATAAATCAGACTGCGCCTGAGCATTTGGGTCATTACGGCCTTCATCATACCCATTCAGTTCATGCGCAATAAAACCGTGTAGCGCTTTTTGCGCGGCCTTCTCCCCTGCTTTTATCCAAGTCACAGGTTCGATTTCTTTGCCACTAAACACCTTACGTAATGACGACCATTTGATCACCGGTGATTTGGTAGCGATCGGATGTTTTTTTAGCGTAGGAAAATCCGTGAGAAATTCTTTCAGCTGTTTTTTGATTTTTGGACGAATGGTGTACGCCCCATATTCTGCCTTATCAGAGGCGATCCAACACGGCACGATATTATGCGCATCGACTTCAATGATTGGGATCTCGAGTGCTTTTACGACAGTTTTCAACCATTTCTGCTGTAATCGCAAAGGCGCAAAATCCGTGACGAGGCCGCCGATCTTTTGCTTCTTCGTCCAGTTAATAAGATCTTGCTCCGTTTTTGGTCCAACGAGCAATGAAAAGCCAATCCCCTTTTTCCGACAATCATCTGCAAGCTCCTCAAGAGCACCGAGCTTAAATTCAAGCTGGCGACGACCTCCAACTAAAAATTCAGGGTCTAAATTATAGACAATGTGCAATACCACCTCTTCACGTACCGCCCAGTCTTGAGCCGCCAATAGCGCCCAATTATCCTCAAGTCGCATCTCACGGTTCATCCAATAGGCGATGGCGCCTTTTTGGTATGGATGGTGGTTCAGCGTACGTAAACGGCGCGGATCAAGGCTCATAAGACAAAAGAATACCCAACATGCTACGCTTTGGCCATGACACTCCCCTTCTGGCTTAAGGTTTCGAGACCACGCTTTTGGATCTATCTTCTTGGGCCGTTCTTGATCGGATGCGCTCTGCTCTACCGTCAAACCGGTATTGTGCCATGGCAGCTTTGGCCTTGGCTTTTATACTTCACCTATCCGGCAAATATCTTTATTTACGGATTCAATGACTGCTTTGACTACGATACCGATGTCTTGAACGCCAAAAAACAGGGCTACGAAACCCTTGTGCCACCAGATCGCCGCAATCTTATCGGTATCTTGATTGCGATTTCACATGCGCCATTTTTCTTCTTGATCCCTTGGCTACCAACCTTGCCAACTGCGATCATTATCGGATTCTTTTTCTTGGGACTCTTCTACTCATCGCCGCCACTTCGTTTTAAGATTCGACCATTCTTCGATAGTTTATCGAATATTTTGTATGCGTTACCTGGTCTCTTTGCCTATGCCTTAGGCGGTGGGACGCTTTGGAGTCCAGATCTCTTACTTGCTGCCGGACTCTGGTGCATAGCGATGCATGCCTATAGCGCTGCGCCAGACATCGAAGCCGATACCAAAGCCGGCCTACAAACGATCGCCACAAAACTCGGATGGAAGCGCACCGTACTGCTCTGTCTCTTTTTCTATGCCGCCGCAGCCTTGCTCGTTATCCCGCATTCTCCCCTCTTTGGCCTTGTTGCGGGTATCGCCTATGTCTTTATGATGGCTAAGAGCTATAAAGGTGGTGAGGCAAAGCTCACCGAAAATTATAAGCGCTTTCCTGCTATAAATACCCTCCTTGGGATGCTACTCTTCTTTGTCGCTGCGTTCTTGCGTTAAAGATCCGATAAATCAGGCAATGCAGGCAATGCCTGCATTGTGTTGTTTTTCATTAAACGCTTTACGATAAGCTCGGCACTAATCAGCACCATCGGCATACCAATACCCGGCTGAGCGCCCGCACCAACGAAAAAGAGATTACCGATTTTTGGATGCTTGGTCTTTGGACGGAACCATGCCGTTTGAAATAGTGTATGCGCAAGACCAAGAGCGGTACCACGGTAACTATTATATCGTTTTTCAAAATCACGTACGCTAAAGAGCTCTTTCACCACAACGCGATCAGCTAGATCTTTTTCACCCGTTTGCTCTTCAATGGTCGTGAGTATCTTTTTCAAATAGGCTTCGCGCTGCTCAAGCGAATCATCTAACCCCGCTGCTACTGGTACAAGAATAAAGAGGTTTTCATGATCAGCTGGAGCTACCGAAGCGTCCGTTTTTGAAGGCGTACAGACATAAAACGACGGGTCGGTTGGCCATTGCGGCTGGTCAAAGATTTGGCGAAAGTTCTCCTTCCAATCTTTTGCGAATACCAAGGTATGGTGTTCTAGGCCTTGAACGCGCCCTTTGATGCCGAGATAGGCAATGAATGCCGATGGCGCGAGCACGCGCTTCTTCCAATAACCATCTGAATGAACGCGTTGTTCCTCGCCGAGCAAAACACGATCTGTCCATTCGAGATCGGCATTTGAAACAACGATGTCGGCATTTATCACTTCTCCCGATGACAACTGAATACCTTTTGTTTGCTTGCCCTCGACCAAGATCCGTTTTGCTTCTGCGTTCGCGTGATACGTGACTCCGTACTTCTTGCCAATAGCAACGAGCGCTTTCGTGATTTCATAGATCCCACCTTTTGGATAAAAGACTCCTAGCTCCGTATCAATATGGGTCATCATGCTATAAATCGCCGGTGCGTTATACGGCGAATTACCCAAAAACACGAGCGGATATTGCAAAAGCTTCTGAACAGCCGCAGTCGAGAACCAACGCTTCACATACTTGTCCATGGTTTGAAATACCGAAAGCTTGGTACCTTCAATCATCAGTCGAGGCGTAAAAAAGTCTAACGGCGAATCAATATTGCCGTACAGAAAGTCTTTCTTTGAGACTTCGTATTGATATTTTGAACGCTCTAAATACTCATCGAGTTTTGCCGCAGAACCCGCCTCAAGTCCTTCGTAGATCTTTTTGTCTTCATCAACGATTGAACGAAGATCTACGGGTTTGATATTTTCATCTTTAAAATAGACGCGATACGACGGGTTGAGCTTAACTAAATCCAAATGATCCTCGATCTTTTCTCCAAGCAAGTCAAAGGCATGCTTAAAGATATCCGGCATTAAATACCACGAAGGCCCCATATCAAAACGAAAGCCGTCTTTTTCAAGCATGCTAGCTCGTCCGCCCAATTGCTCATTTTTTTCAAAAACCGTGACCTTAAGCCCAGCTTTTGCTAAATACGCTGCGGTCGCTAAACCGCCGAGTCCAGAGCCAATAATAACAACATGTTTAGGCATAAATCATTGAGAGCGGGATCGTTTTAACTTTTTCGACAAATGACGTACTCGCACGTTTTGTAAACACATCATAGTGATTTTGTTCAATTTTATCCAAAATAAACCGATAAAGATCACTCGCTAAACGCACAGGAAAACGTCCTTTGCTATTCAAAAGTTTAATCCCTTCATTTGCCTCTTCGTAGAGAGCGTTTGCGCGGGCAATTTGCCATTTCATCATCTCGACGAATGTCGGTGTCACAATACCATTTGCGATATCAGTGTCCGTTAGTCCAAAATGCACTAATTCATCTTGCGGTAGATAGATACGTCCACGATCGCGATAATCTTCGCCGATATCGCGCAAAAAGTTTGTGAGCTGCATAGCTTCGCCGAGCGCCGTTGCAGGCCCTCGTACTGCATCCGCGCTTGATGTCTTATCCCAGCCGATAATATGCGTCAGCATTAAGCCCACAACGGCTGCTGAACCAAACATATATCCGCGTAGCTCGTCATAATTTGCATATCGCGTCTTGCTTAAATCCTGTCTCATCGCCTCCAAAAAATCAGAAGCGTATTGAGCAGGGATCTGGTAACGGTCAAACACATCTTTTGCGGCCATCAACACAGGATGAGACGTTTCGGCGCCAGCTATAACAGCTTTCCAGTCAGCCTCCCATTTATCTAGGCTTTGTGAGGCATTCTCGAGCGATTCACGATCTACCATTTCATCAGGTAAACGAAAAAACGCATAAAGCGCGTTTACGGCATTGCGCTGCTCTTTATCAAAAAAACGTGTGGCAAAATAATAGCTTTTGCCATGCTTTTGCTGAATGCGCGCGCATTCTCTGTAGGCCTGATCTAACGTCATACTAACTGGTACGTGAACAGACTTTTTCGTAAAGCGCTAAAAAGCCTTGTTTCTGCTTCTCTGTAAACGTAGATCCTGTGATGGCTTTTTCTGCTTTTTTGAAATAGCCGTTCATCACTTTTGCCACATCTTCGAAGGCACCGCTTTCTTCAAATAATGCATGAACCACTTTTGCCTGTTTTTCATTCACGGTAGAACGCAAAATATTCTTCAACATCGTTTTTTGTTTTGCATTACCATGCTTCAAAATATGCTGCGTAAAGAGCGTGTGCTGTCCTTCACGCAAATCTGAAAATGGCTGCTTACCTAATGTCTTTACGGTGCCGGTTAAATCCAAAAGATCATCTTGAATCTGAAAAGCGATGCCGAGCGGTCTTCCAAATGATTCGGCAAAACCCGAAAACGCTTTTGGCGAGCCTGCTAGTGCCCAACCCATTCGCAATGGCTGAACAAAGGTGTAGCCAGCCGTTTTCATCGACGTCTTCGTGAGAACCTGCTTGTCGTCAACCGTGGTGCGCGTCATGCCGTCTACATCGAGCATTTGACCTAGCATCACCTCTTGATTCATCTCGGCATACACTCGTTGCAAGGCAAACAAAACGCGTTTATCAAGCTTTGGCTGGTCCATGAAACATTCATTTGCCCACACAAAGAGCATGTCACCAATCAAGATCGCGTGAGAGTTGCCGATATGTGCGATATCACCAATGCGTTTTTGTTTTTTAAAGGAGGTTTTTGCAAATACGTGTAAGGTAGGCAATCCGTGTCGGTCCGTACCCATATCCATGATATCGTCGTGCATCAACGCAAACGTATGAAACAATTCAATGCCAAGCAACACCCGCCAAACCGATGGCGTGAGCTTGCCGCCACAAGCCTCATACATAAGAGCCGCCATATATGGGCGGACGCGCTTACCGCCACCCAAAATAATGCGACGCGTATGCGCAAAAAGCTCGTTCAGCGTTTGATCATCCGCTTGTTTTTTGACGCTGCGGATTTTTTCATCCAAAAAACGTTCAAGCTTATCATCAAAAGTGGTTTTGAATTGGGAGAGGGTGATCATAGTGAGTGGCCGAGTTGTTCAAGCTTATCAGCGAATGCATTGCCGCCATCGGTCGTCATCACAGATTGATATTGAGCGACAAGCTTTTTTGCTTCAGCAGGTCTTTGCACAAGTGCAAGAACACAAGCATGCAACATCGAGGCAAAGCCCGGATCTCGTTGATCAAGAACAATCGCCGCATCAGCATCTGCAAAGGCTTTTGCATTTGCTTCTTGCTGAGTAGATGGGATCGGTACAATAACGCAAGGTTTTTGCATCGCCACGATCTCAGACAATGCTCCGAGCCCAGCACGTGTCACGATGACGTCGGCGGCAGCATAGGCGGCTAACATGCGCTCAGCGTCCAAAAATTCATACGATGACTCTGCCGCTTTTTTACCTTTGCCCGAAACGTGAATGACTTGCATCTCTTTAAACCACGTATCTTGCTTTGCGAGAAAAGCTTCATTGAGCGCTTGCGCCCCGGTACCGCCGCCAACGATAAGAACGATGGGCTTTACAGGATCAAGACCAAAAACCTGAGCCGCTGCTTCACGTGTTGGACGATCACTCGCAAAACGCACGGGCGTCGCAATGACCTGAACGGTATTCGAGCCAATAAACGGTGATGAGTCGTAGGCAAACGACGATGTAATCAAGCTCGCGAAAGGCGCTACGAGTCTATTCGTCAAGCCAGGTAACACATCAAGCTGATGCAAAACAACCGGGATCTTTAATCGCTTTGCTGCAACAGCAACAGGAAACGCGGTAAAACCACCTGCACCAATCACCATATCTGGGCGTTCTAGAATCAGAATACGTCTTGCCTCAATATAGGCGCGATAGATATCTTTTGGCCAGGTGAACCAACGTATAGACGGATATCTCGGGAGCTTTGCGACCGGGATCGCAAAAAATGGTACGTCTAGTGCTTGAATGACCGGCTTTTCAGGACCAGCCTCCGTCCCCAACCAACAAAACGCCGCATCAGCATGGCGTGCACGCAACGTTTGATACACCGCAATCAACGGTGTTACCGGACCCATGGTCCCCCCACCAACAAAGGCGTATTTCATAGACGTTTTCTTAACACATCGCTACCACGCGATGACGTTCTTGGCAGGGATGCTACCAGACCAATTGCCGCAAGCAAAACCGTCAATGACGTACCGCCATAGGAGATAAACGGTAATGTCACACCCGTCATTGGCATGAGGCCAAGCATCGAGAAGATATTAATGATGGTTTGAAGAGCGATCCAGATCCCAACGCCCGCGGCCAGATACTTCGCGAAACTATCAGTTGACTGTTTTGAGATTTGAAAACAACGCCAAACAACAACACCGATCGCGGCCAAGATTAAACTGCAAAAAATCAAACCCAACTCTTCAGCCATAACAGCAAAAATAGAGTCAGACTCAACAGCAGGAAGATAGAGATACTTTTGACGTGACTTGCCATACCCCACGCCAAACCAACCGCCAGAACCGATAGCGAGCATGGCCTGATTGATATGATACCCAATACCTTGAGGATCAAGTTCTGGATGCAAAAACGTCATAAAACGCGCAGCGCGATATTCAGACGTTTTGATCAATAAATAAACGAGGCCAATGCCTGAGCTCGCTAAAGCACCAAACCACCCTAACGGCGCACC
>JAMIEW010000056.1:0-7585 GCA_035906575.1 bacterium | reverse complement strand
TGAAAAGGCTCGTGAACACTGGGAGTACCCGATGCTTGCCTTGATTGTTTCAGGCGGTCACACCGAGCTCGTGCTGATGAAAGCGCCCGGTAAATATAAAATCGTCGGACAAACGCGTGATGATGCTGCTGGTGAAGCGTTTGATAAGTCCGCGAAGTTGATGGGATTGCCGTACCCGGGCGGTCCACAAATTTCGAAGCTCGCGCTTGAAGGCGATGACAAATCTTTTGATTTGCCTCGTCCTATGTTGAAAGACAAATCACTCGACATGAGTTTTAGCGGATTAAAAACCGCGGTGCGTTTAGCGTGGTTAAGTGTTGCGGGTGAAGAAGGCGCAGCGCGCGAGTCGGCAAAGAAAAATCTTTCAGCGTCGGTACAGCGCGCGATCGTAGATGTGCTCGTTTTTAAAACGATGAAGGCCGCAAAGAAATACAAAGTAAAAGCGATTTTGCTTGTGGGTGGTGTTTCGGCGAATGCGCTTTTACGTGAAGAACTTGGTACCGCAATTGAAACGCAATTAGAAGGCGTACGCTATTTCCCATCCGATAAGCGCTATATTACCGACAATGCAGCGATGATTGCAGCGGCCGGTTACTGGCGTCATCAGCTCGGAGAATCCCATAACTGGAAGACCATGGATGCAAAACCTGAATGGAATGTATGAAGCAAGAATTTACCATCACCACACTCGAAGATTGGAGAACGCTCGCAAAAGATCTTGCGAAGATATTAAAACCCGGCCATATTTTTGCGCTGAAGGGCGATCTAGGCGCTGGCAAAACGACCTTTGTACAGGCGCTTGCTGAAGCGATGGGCTCAAAAAGCACGCCTAAGAGTCCAACGTTTTCGTTAATGCGTACTTATGGCGTTAAAACGGCTTCTGGTATTAAGCGTTTGATTCATGTGGATGCGTATCGCATTGAAACCGACGAAGATTTTCGTGTTTTAGATTTGGATGAAGAACTCGCGAGCGGTGACGCGGTGCTCGCACTTGAATGGCCAGAGCGCGTAGACGGTTGGATCAAAAAACATGAGAAGCAGGTTCTCATGTTCTCGATTGTGCAGAAAGGGGAGACGAGGATCGCGACACTTGAGCAGAATTAAGCTTCTTTGCCACGTCGCTCGCGAGCTACGTGGCTTTGCCCGTCCCTGGCTCTAGGAGCTCAGAATCAACGTTAGCGATGGCATAGACCTCTTCGACGCTGGTGATGCCGTCTAGGGCTTTCAGGAGGCCGTCTTGGGCCATGGTGATCATGCCGTGTTTCATGGCGAGTCCTTGAATTTCAGATTCTGAGGCGTCGCTGTCAGGGCGGAGGATCGCTTCTTCGACGTCATTGGTGATGGTGAGGATTTCGTAGATACCAACACGGCCTTTATAGCCCATACCGCCACAGGTTGGGCAGGTTTTATTGTCGCCTGGGCCCATGAATTTCCACTCAGATTCTGGAGGGACGGTTTCGCCGCTCGCCGCCGGGATGGCTTTTAATAACTGTTGCGTTTGTTTGAGTTGCGCGGCGCTGAGCTTGGTCGGGACTTTGCAATCAGCACAAAGTCGGCGCAAGAGACGCTGGCCAATCACGGCGTTCAGGGCTGGTGCCAACAAAAAGGGTTTCACACCCATTGAGAGAAAACGTGGGATAGCACCCGCGGCAGAATTAGTATGGATGGTCGAGACCACCAAGTGACCGGTGAGCGCCGCTTGAACGGCGATATCAGCCGTTTCAGTGTCACGGATTTCACCAACCATCACGATATCAGGGTCCTGGCGGAGGATAGAGCGCAAGCCATCGGCGAAGCCGTAGTTTTTACCATGTTCAATTTGGCTTTGGTTGATGCCCTGTAATTTATATTCGATCGGATCTTCGAGTGTGATGATTTTGTCTTCTGGTTGATTGAGACGTTTCAAGATCGCATACAGCGTCGTCGTTTTACCAGAACCGGTAGGACCGGTAGTGATAATCATGCCAAGGGGTTTTTCGATCTCAGCTTTAAGTACCTCAAAGGCATGACCACGAATACCGAGATTATCAAATTCAAGCGCAATAGATTTAGGACGCAAGAGACGCATAACCACGGACTCGCCAAAAGCCGTTGGCAAAAAACTCACACGAATATCGACTTTTTCGCTGGTGAGATAAATGGTGATGCGGCCATCTTGTGGGACATCTTCGATATTGATTTTTACGCCGGCCAAGAGCTTTAAGCGCGTGATCATTTGCTTCCATGCCGTTTTGGGGAGAGTGGCGCCCTCACGCAAACGGCCGTCCATACGAAAGCGGATTTTAACATCTTCTTCTTCGGCCTCAACGTGAATATCTGAAGCGCTCACTTTTAATGCGGCACCAAACATCAAGGTGATAACGTCACTTGTACTCACTTCTTTGATTTTGGTTTGAAGGTCGGCAAAATTACTGATCTCCTTTTCATACTTCACTAAATCATCTTCGTTGATGCGGTAGCCATAGACAATCTCTTTTGGGGTCGGGAGTTTTTCGTAAAGCTTGAGGGCTTTTTCGAGCGAATGTTCACTGACGATATAGATCTTCACGTTCGCGCGACGATCTTTGGTGATTTCGGCCGCGAGGGCTTCGACGTCTTTGCTTGGTTGAGTGACGCCTAAGCGCACTTCATCTCCCACCAAAAAGAATGGCACCACATGAAGGGTCTGTGCCGTATCACGTGAGATCAGCATCAAAGCTTCAGGAGCGATCGGGAATCCTTCAAGTGAGATATAAGGCAATCCGAGCTGTGCTGCTTTGCTGGCGGTGATTTTTTCTTGGTCTTGAAGCGCGATCTCGCCGATCTTTTCTTGTAGGGCATTTTGGGTGCCCTGATTATCGGTCAGGGTTTTGGCTTTTTTGTCTGATGGTTTGCTAGTCGGTGGTTTGAGTCCTCCGGCAGCTTTAACCGTGGCGGCTTTTGCCGAAGAATCGTCCGAGCCGGTGCCGGAGCCGCTTGGTTTTTTGAGAAGGTCCTCAATAGAGCGAAGGGTAGCCATAGATGAGGCTATTCTAGCACAAAAAAGAAGGCCTAAGCCTTCTTCATGAACCAACGCACGAGGCGATGTATTTTTGGGGCAAGACCACCTTCGCCGAGACGTAGATAGAGGTGATGCCAGACGCCATATTGAAACGAGACCGTGATCGCCGCCGTGACAAACATAATGCCGATAAAGAGAGCGCCACCAAAGAGGTAGGCGGCATAGAGCACGGCCGGATTATTCAACAGTGCCGCAGCAACCATGACCAAGAAAATCGGCACACCCATCACGACGAATCCGAGTGCTGCTGCTGAGAGGGCGAGGGCATTGATGAGCCAGAGAGCAAAACCAAGTTCGATTAAATGCAACCATTCTTGGCGAGCCATCGTCCAGGCACGTACGAGGCTTTCGGCTAAGCGCGCACCTTGTTGAACAATGGCATTAAGCGCAAAGATATGGGTCGCGATCAATAATACCGTGAGGGCTAAATAGACGAGCGCGCCACCAATCGAAACGAGAGTGAGTACCACGCTCGGCGTGCGCTGCGACAGAACATACGGCACCAAAAGCGCAAAGCGGATAATCCAAGCAAAGAAACCGGTGATAAAGGTGAGACCGACGATTTGCCAAAGATGTGCGCTCGCTGAGCGAACGGACGTTTTTGCTAATGAATCTTTGCCGGCCGCGCGACCGCCATGACCATAGACGAGAACGCCTTGGGCGAGACAGGAGAGCAAGAACACACCAACAACTAAAAGTACCGTGATAGCGATATTAACGATAAAGTAAGCGCTATTTGGTGCGGCTGCATAGTCACGCACCCAGCCTTCAACCGTTTGAAAGATCGCTGGGGTAAACAATAACGACCCCGTACCGCGAACAGACTGAAAAATATTTGCCGCGACATCAAAGAGCCCACCGCTGACAATGGCGCTGGCAAAAATCGCCCATGGCCACATCCAACGTTCAAACCATGCCGTCTTAAACGAGGCAGGGATCACGTCACGGTAAAATGAGCGAAAGATAGCGCTTTGTTTTTTGCGAATCATACGTTGGGGATTATAGCACAAAAAATGGCGCTAGAGTCCTTTAAAGAGTGCAGTGATCTTTGGAGGTAGGTTACCAGCGAGAATAGGATGCAGAAGTTTTTTCAAACGATCACGTTGCTTGGGTTTTAGATTTTGGATATCTCCTTCAAACTTTGCTAATGAAGTGAGGAGTTCTTGATCAGATTTATCTGTTTCGCTAAATGCTGTTTTTGGAGCTTCGCTTGCGCCTTCTATGGATTTACTGAACCAGACCGTGGTTTCTGGGTCGGTTAATTGTGCCTCACTGAGTGTAAGTAAGCCAGAAAAACGTATCGTGTCTAAAACGGCTTTAGTTTGTTGTTTTTCAGCGGGAGAAAAGGTGAGGCTGATCATGTTTTCTGCATGACTCGGTGCCATTAATTCTTGTGATGTCTCACCGCCATGTCCTTTTGTTGTGCTTTCGTCTGTTGCTTCTAGCTCAGAGCTGAGAAGCTTTTTTGTTTGTTCGAGGGTTTCGGCAAAAGCGCTTCTTTGCAGGCTTGCTAAGGCTTTTTCGGATCCTGCGGTGCCGGCTGATGGCGTGCCATCCACTTCAAACGTTTCAACCGAGCCGTTTTCAGTAGGTACTTCAACGAGAGAGAGGGCGTGTGAGTCCGTGGACTTGATACTTGTGCCATCAACGAGAAAACCCGTACCTACCTTGGTCTTTAAGCCTTTCGACAAAAGCATCGCTGTTGTTAGAGTTTGAAAATCCGTACAGACGCCAGCATAAAGTTTGCCAGACGTATCTTCGGTGAGACTGACTTCTGTGAGCCGGTCTTGCATGAACTTCATCTGTTCTTTCCAGTTTTTTATCGAAGTTTTTGCCGTCTGTACTTCGCCATTATCGAAGTCATAGAAGCCGTATTTCTTGCTATAGGCTTCGATGAGTTTAATCTGGTCAGCAACGGGCAAGGCTTCAATGCCTTTAAGAAATAGTTGCGCATGCTCGGGGAGGCTTGAGGCAGCGTACTCACGTAATTCAGGTGAAGGTGGTTTTACCTGCTTGGTATATTCTTCGAGTGTGAGCTTAGCGGGGAGCGAGTGCGGTTTGTCGGGGGAGAAATCGTAGTGAAGTTTTGGCGCCTCAGTTGAAGCAACCTTTCGGGTGTTAATCCAGTCAATCTTGGGATCGACCGAGCTCACTTCATAATCATCTTCATTGCGTTCAAAATACACTTGGGTGCCAGGGATTGGATCATGCAATGGTTTTGGTAGGATTTGATACCTGGATAGGTTCGGGATAGTGACGGTGATATGGTGCCCCTCATCAGTAGGTCGTGACTGAAGATCTTCTACGTCGTCGCTTTCGGTCCAAAGACTAGTCTCTACGTTGAAGTCCCCATACTTCTTTTTATAGAGCATGCCGTAATACGGCTCTGATAGGGTAGCGATTTCTACAGATTTTTCTTTTGGGTCACCGGAGTTTTTGGCTGATTCGTAAGTAGGAGAGGATGTGAATGATTCGTGTGCGATTGTTGATGAGGTTCTTATGCGACCCATCTTTTCAGCCACCCTCTGCGGGATGTCGGTGTCACTATAGGCTGTTTTTGCATAATCCATGACATCGGCTCTCTTGCTGTAGTAGGGTGATCGACCTGTTTCAGGCGACGGATCAGATGATCTGATGCTTTTAATGAACTCCGTACTTGCTTTTATGATCGGTAAATCTCGAAGCTCCTTAAGAAGAGTTGGCCGCGCGCGCCTTGATTCAAGAGTTAGTTTTGCGCTTACTTCTGAAGCGAGTTTTGATAACTCTTTCACATTTAATTCACTCAGTTCATTGGCGTCAATATAATTCAGGAGTGCTTGTACGGATTCGGTCTTGGCTAGATCGACTTCATTTCTGTGAGTGGTACCTGCATCAAGGTAATTCCTCAAGTTTTTCGTGACGTTGAAGCGTAGGTTGTGCTTGATGATTGATCTAGGGTACTTCTCTTGATCAAGCAGGTTGTCTTTGTCATTTAGTAATCGGTTAGCGGCAAGCCAAGCCTGCTGTTCGGCTTTTTCAGGAGTGGTTTCATTCATCAACTTAGAGCGCTGTTCAATTTTTTCTTGTGCTAAACGTTTGGCTAAATCTGTGTAGGTCGGCTGAAGGGTTTCGGTTGGTTCAGGTATTTCAGGTTTAGGCTCAGTACCATAGTCGGCCCATTGCCATAACTTGATCTCTGCCAAGCTGTCTGTGAATAGCGTACGAATTTGCGCGGGTGGTAGGCCAGATGCTTTAGCAACCTTCAATGCCGATCGTTCATCGCTTTGCTGAACGAAAACACGAATGATACCCGCTTTTTCTTCGGGTGTGAATTTACCTTCGCGTAAATTTGTACCAATTTCAAGGTGAATGGTATTTGCCGTTGCTTTTTCTGTGACAAGAGCATCCATCTGCTGCTTGGGTGACGCGAGCGACTCTGGTTTTTGTTTGGACGCTTCTTGCTCAGGTCCTTCTTTAGGTGCGCCTTGTTTCAACATGTAGGTATTCTAAAACACAAACCCCCTGTATGACAGGGGGATGGGTGTACTAAGCCTTTTTCTTATTCTTCGGATTTGCTGGAGGGAGTCCGACAACTTCTTCAAACTGTTCGCGTTCGATCGTTTCGTTTTTGACGAGGTACTCAGCGATGCGGTCCATAGCGGCGCGATTATCGGCGATGATCTTTTCGGCGGTTTTGAGGCCTTCGCTGATCAGTTGATCGATCTCGTCGTCGATGGTGACGGCACGTGATTCAGAGTAGTTGCGCGCTTCGTGGATCTCGCGTCCCAAGAAGACCATTTCGTCACTTTGACCATAGGTACGTGGGCCGAGTTTGTCGGACATACCCCAGAGGGTGACCATGCTGCGGGCGGTTTGGGTGACGCGTTGCATGTCGCTTGAAGCACCGGTGGTCAAATCGCCACAGATGAGTTTTTCAGCGGCATAACCACCGAGGCTGACGGCGATATCATCGATATAGTCGGCCTTGCGGCGCATCGCGCGATCTTCGGTTGGGAGTTTAATCGTATAACCGGCAGCGCGGCCGCGGCTAATGATCGAGACCTTGTGAACCGGATCAGAATTTTTTGAGAGGTGAGCGACGAGGGCGTGACCAGCTTCATGATAAGCGGTAACGCGGCGTTCTTCTTCGTTCATGAGATGGCTTTTGCGTTCTGGACCGAGCATGACTTTTTCAATCGAGTTGATGAGGTCCATCATGGTGATCTCGGTTTGGTTGCCACGAGCAGCTAAGATCGCCGCTTCGTTCATGAGGTTCATGAGGTCGGCACCCGAGAAGCCTGGTGTGCGTTCTGCGATTTGGCGAATGTTCACGTCTTTGGCGAGCGGTTTATTGCGGCCATGAATGGTGAGAATTTCTTCACGATCGCGAATGTCTGGCGGATCAAGAATGACGCGGCGGTCAAAGCGACCAGGGCGAAGAAGGGCTGGGTCTAGCACGTCGGCACGGTTAGTAGCGGCAATGACGATGACGCCAAGGTTTGGTTCAAAGCCATCCATCTCAACGAGAATCTGGTTCAAGGTTTGTTCGCGTTCATCGTGTGAACC
>JAMIEW010000055.1:0-7169 GCA_035906575.1 bacterium | reverse complement strand
AACTTGCTTTGGCTCTTTACCATCCAACCATTGAGTAACCTGACTGAGCGCGAGCGCCTTTGCTTCTTCTTCAGTGATAGACGATGACGCCGGCGCCTTGGCGCGGACTTTACCGTTCACCTGAACAACGAGTTCAAACGTGTCAGCAACGAGCTTAGCTACATCGAAGGTTGGCCACGCGCTCAAGTGCACACTCCCCTTCTCACCGATCTTTTCCCAAAGCTCTTCGGCGAGATGCGGCATGAATGGCGCAATCATCGCGACAAAACCCTTCTTCATCGACGTTGGGATACCGCCATGATCTTGAAAACCATTCGCGAGAATCATCAACGATGAAACACAGGTATTGAATTGAAGATCATCGATCCCTTCGCCAATCTTTTTGAGCGTTTGGTTGAAAAGCGTTTCAAGTTTAGCGTCAGCGGGCTTTACTTCGCCCTCAGCATCAAACAAGTTCCAGATCTTATCCAAGAAGCGCTTCACGCCTTCAATGCCATTCGTATCCCATGGCACCGCTTGATCGAATGGGCCCATGAACAATTCATAGACCTTGAAGACATCAGCACCGTGGCTTGCGATCACATCATCCGGATTCACGACATTACCTTTTGACTTCGACATCTTCTCCCCACCTTCGGCCATCACGAGTCCATGTGAACGGCGCTTCGCGTAAGGTTCAGGTCCTACTTCTTTTGGAATATGTCCGAGGTCCCACAAGAACTTATGCCAGAAACGTGAGTACAAGAGATGGAGTGTTGTGTGCTCCATGCCACCATTATAGAGATTAACCGGCATCCAATATTTCATCGCTTCTTGAGAAGCGAACGCTTCATCATTGTGCGGATCGCAGTAGCGCAAGAAATACCAACTCGAACCCGCCCAGTTAGGCATGACATCGGTTTCACGTTTTGCTTTGCCGCCACATGAAGAGCAAGAAACATTTACCCATTCATCCATCTTCGCGAGTGGCGAAGAACCATCTTCAGTTGGTTCGTATTCAGCGATTTCAGGAAGCACGACCGGCAACTGCTCATCAGGTACCGCAATATAACCACAACGTTCGCAGTGAACGATTGGCATCGGTTCGCCCCAATAACGCTGACGAGAAAACACCCAATCACGCAATCTAAACGTCGCCGCGTATTCGCCCTTGCCGTATTCAGCAAGCCAACTCGTGACATCGGCTTTTGCCTTCCAAGTTGGTAAACCGTTGATGAAGTCTGAGTTAACGGCGATACCATTCTCAGTGAAAGCACGGCCTTCTGGATGATCGAGGTCCCAAAGCTTAGCCTCAAGCTCTGCGTGTGACATGCTAGCTGGGGTAATTTCAACACGATCTAACCAAATTAATTCATGCTTCTCTGCCTCTTCAGCTGAAAGCTCATTACGGGCATCGCTAGCTAAGTCAAAAAGAAATGCCGATGAATGCGACAAACGATTCTCATCTTTATGCGCGGCAAAATATTCAGAAACCATCTTTTGACCCAACTCACGAACGAATACCATGTCGGTATAACCTGTCTCTTCAAGAATTTCTCGGCGCACAGCTTCAATCAGATCTTCGCCCTCATCAGCACCACCAATAACAAATGTCGTCCAAGGATGTTGCTTCCATTTCAGACAGAGAAATTTATTCGTTCTTGGATCGCGAATAATACCGATAACATTGCGACGCTCAACGGTCTTCTTGCCATCAACAGGGGGATTCTTTTGATCGATGACGTGCTCAGCAACAACTTGTTTGATCGGCAAACCAAATGTTTTTGCAAAAGCAAAATCACGATCATCATGTGCTGGTACCGCCATCACCGCACCCGTACCATAACCGGCCAAAACATAATCTGAAATGAAGACCGGCACGACTTCGCTATTCACCGGATTCGTTACCGTGATCCCCTCAAGTTTTACGCCAGTCTTCGTTTCTTGTTCAGCTTGGCGATCTTCTACACTCTTCGCCGAAGCCGCAGAAACATACGCTTTTACTTCATCAGGATTCTTAATGAATCCGCCCTTCAACCATGATGAAACCAATTCGTGTTCAGGAGCAAGTGTCACATAAGTCACACCAAAAATCGTATCAGGACGCGTCGTGAAGACCGTGATCACGTCATCGGTATTCGTTCTGAATTTGATGCGCGCGCCTTCGCTCTTACCAATCCAATTTTTTTGTTGTGCTTTGACGCGATCGAGATAATCCACCTTATTCAAATCTTCTAAAAGACGATCGGCGTATTCGGTGATGCGAATCATCCATTGTGATTTTTCTTTTTCGACAACCGGCGAACCACAACGTTCACAAACGCCACCAACCGCTTCTTCGTTCGCCAAACCAATTTTACATTTGTCGCACCAGTTAATCGTCGACGAACCTTTAAAGGCCATGCGATGACCATCAACATAAGCACGAACAAACTCTTCACCCTTCGCAAGAATTTCAGAAGGGATTTCTAAATCAGAAATAGGACGCGCGCGCTTTTGTTCGCGATCGTAAAAGCTTTCAAAAAATTGCTTGAATTGCCATTGCGTCCATTTATAGTATTTTGGATCGGACGTATCGATTTCGCGATCCCAATCAAAACCAAAACCCATCGACTGAAATTGGCGCTTAAAGTTGGCAATATTTTTTCTCGTTGCGTCCTGCGGTTTTACCTTGTTTTTGATCGCGTAATTCTCGGTCGGCAAACCAAAAGCATCCCAACCCATCGGAAAGAGCACATTCTTGCCCAACATGCGTTGGCGACGGGTATAAGCATCGAGCGCAAAATATGAACGCGTATGACCTACATGCAAGCCATCACCAGACGGAAACGGAAACTCAACCAAGCCAAAAAAGTTCTCTTTATTGGTGTCGGTAGTCGTCTTATAGGTCTTCTCGGCAGCCCATTTGGCTTGCCATTTAGACTCCATCTCGTGAATTGGGCGTGGATTCGGCATAGATAATGCCTCCACCTTAATATATAAGGACAGACCGGGGCAATAGAACGATTGACTTTTGCTACTAAAATGTTAAGAAGCGGAGGCAAATTCGCCCTTTAACAGAAGGCTGCTGGTCATGACATCACGCAAAAAGATCTTGATCTTGACGCCCGACTCCATCGAGAAGGCTCAAAAAGACCTCGCACGGTTAAAGAATGGCTACGCGTATCTCGTCTACGAGTGCAAGAATGGGGGTGGCATTACTGAGATCCATCTCGCCGGACTTCGTTTTGATTTTTTGCTCACCCATGGCAAAGAAACTCTCGACAAAGTCATCGAGATACTGGACCGAAGCATCACCTACTACCAAGACCTGCCCGAGGCCGAGAAACAACTCGATCCTCCCCTTCGACCCACTCAACCTGAGCCATGGATCGATCAACGGTTCTACAAGCCGCCGAAGATGCAGACAAGCTACTATCAAGGAGATGAGTCTCTTCATCCCGGTTTGATGATGATTTTTGGAGCGTCTGAACTCGATGAAGAAGGCCCCTCTCCTGAACTCACTCCGAATCATATCGGCAAACTGAAGCGCAAGATGATCCCGCAAGCGGTCGAGCTCAAAGAGCAGCTCAAGCGTGAAGCGACGTATATGCAATTACGCTTTCGTGAACGTCATTTTGTTTTCACTTTGGGTGAAACCAGCCTAACCATCCGCCACAAGCGCGATCTCGACCACGTCATCCTCTCAATCAATGAAGCCATCGAGCGCACCAAAAACACCACCCTCGTCGAACGAGTCTTCGAACTCTTCGCCTAATAGGAGATACTCATGACCAACACCCTTGAAGACCACGCCCGAGATCCGTCACTCATCGAGAAGCTACGGATCCCCAAGGATCCAGAGAAGAAAGAAGAGGACGAGACCTTTTTCGAAAAACTCGGCGACGAGATCGAAAAGCACCCCATACATCGTCCCGGTTTGCGCCGGGGATAAACCCTACCCTCTGTCTCGCTAATGCTCGACATAACAATTCTATTGTCTTGTCGAACGAAGTGAGACAGGGGTTTTGCTTTTTTACTGGATTATTTGACGAAATAGCAGGTTTGCGTTAGCCTGTGGCCACTTACTCATTACGCCCTGCCGGAGCAATCTGACAGAAGCGCACACCCGGATCTCCCACATATTCACGGATTCTATTGGATCCTGGCTAGGTGACGAGCTTCGACGAGACTATGTTAACCCCAGACCACAAGAAGAAAATCATTGAGAAGTTCAAAACCCACGCAACCGATACTGGTTCGCCACAGGTTCAGATCGCCATTCTCACGGAAGAAGTTAAAGAGCTCACGGGTCATCTTAAGACCCACAAAAAGGACTTTTCGTCCCGCCGTGGTTTGATCAAGAAGGTTTCAGAACGCCGTCGCCTCATGAAGTACTTGAAGCGTGAAGACAGCGCTGGTTACGACGAACTCATGGCAAAGCTCAAGGTTTAATAGCAAATGCCCCTCCGATCTTTTCGGAGGGGTTTTGCTTTGACAGAACCACTATTTTCTGAATAAAATCCCATTGACTTGCACACTGAGAGGTTCATGAAATGCGTCTTCTCATCATCACAGACTCGAGCGAACTCAGCGCGCACCTCATGAGGCTTTTGGCCTCTATCCCAGAAGAAGAGATCCTACTTCTTGAAGCACGGACTGAGATGTATGATGAGAAAAAGATTCTTGATGCGATGATGGCCTGCCACGAATGCGAGATGGCCGACATGCGAGCGTTCGCCGAGGCGCTGAAGAGCGCTCATATCGATCGCCCTCGTCATTACGGACGCAAAGCGCCTACTCGCGCCGACTATCTGCAAAGACAGATCCTTCATAGCCGCCGAACAGGCCGCAAATGAAAAACTCACTCAACTCCCGCCCATGAAGAGCATAAGCTTTTCTGGGCGGGTTATTGTTTTGACGGTTTTGTCGCGATCATGTCAGCATAAAAGCGTCTCGAACATTGGGAGAGCGTATGGACCAAGACAATGTGATTCGATGGTTTGATGTGCTCGATCGAGCGCTCATCGAGTGCCTGATCTATATGGACGAGCACCGCTACGCTTCTGGATTGATGCGTCTCGCCACCATCAATCACCACTATCAGTATAAGAAGGTAGGCTATCACCCAGACTGGGAGAAAGTCGCCGCCGGCCTTCTTAAAGCGGATCACCTGAACGCCGTGGCCGCTCTCACAGAATGCGTTATTGATGACGCTACCAAAGAACGTCTCATTACACTCACACTCGAGCACAAAGGCGTCACTCTACCTTCATCGGTACCGCCACCCGCTCTCCATGCGCCCCTCTGACCCTGACCCCACGACGCTCTCGTGGGGTTTCGTCGTCTAAAAACACATTGACAACCGTAGTATTTTAGTGTATATTAGCATTGTTATCGTGATCGATTTTGATACATAACGTGTTTCTCTTTCATTTTTTTTAACACTCCGTCTTCGGTTTTTGAGAAGACAACCAAACCCTATGTTAAAACGCCCCGACCAACGTGTCGCTGTTTTAATTGATACCCAAAACATGTACCACAGTGCCAAAAACATCTATAACGCAAAGGTGAATTTTGGTGCGCTTATCGAAGCCGCTGTTGGCCCTCGCCAGATGGTGCGTTCGATTGCCTATGTCGCCAAATCAAAAGGCGGCGAAGAAACCGGTTTCTTTGAAGCCCTTCAAAGCGTCGGTATTGAGCTCAAAATCAAAGACGTCCAAGAATTCTCTAGCGGTGCCAAAAAGGCCGATTGGGATGTTGGTATGGCGATTGATGCTGTTGCTCTTGCTCCACGCGTTGATGCGATTGTCCTTGTCACCGGCGATGGTGATTTTGTGCCACTCGTTGAATATCTTCAGACGCACGGCGTTGCTTGTGAGTGTGTTGCCTTTGGCGAATCCACCAATGCCACACTCAAAGAGCGCGTAAACGAATTTACAAATCTTTCGGATGATCCAGGCGCCGTCCTTATCGGTTATCGCGGCAAGCCAAAAGCTGAACAAAAACCTCCTGCTTCTGCACCCACGGCAACGCCCGAAGCAAAGCCCGAGGTAAAAACCGAAACAAAACCTCCAGCGCAAAAAGCCCCTGAGCCAAAGCCAGACTATCGCCCACAACCAATGCAACCGGTTGCCGACAAAGATATTAAACGTTCGAATAATATTCTTTCAGCGATTGTCCCAGCGAACCAAAGCCCACATTTTGTGAAGGCGACGCCACCAGCTCAACCACCAGCCAAAAAGCCGGCTCAAGCTGAACAAAAACAAAAACCTCAACCAAAAAAGAAATAATAGATAAAAAGCGGAAAGCGTCGGGTGACTTTGAGAACAGCGCAAGGCGTTAGCCGCAGCAATGTTCGAAAAGGCACCCGGCGCTAAGCCGCTTTTTTCGTTACCTGTCTTTTTGCGTTTTACCCTGGTTTCCTTTACTCTCTCTATTGTTCGTCCCCAGACGCCGACCGGCCCCTTAGCCGCTTCCGTCTCGGGATGAACGTCCTAAAAACTATGTCCTCCCTCAACCCCTCAAAATCCTTTTCGATCAATTGGGCCGGGCGTGATTTGACGATCTCGGTCGGTCAGCTCGCCCAACAGGCCAATGGCTCGTGTACCGTTCAATACGGCGATACGGTTGTTCTTGTTACCGCTACCCTCGGCAATGCTAAAGAAGACGCTGACTACTTTCCCCTCATGGTGGATTTTGAAGAGCGTTTGTATGCCGCCGGCCGTATCAAAGGCTCACGCTTCATCAAGCGCGAAGGCCGACCTACCGACGAAGCCGTTCTCTCTGGACGCCTCATCGACCGCGCTATTCGCCCGCTCTTTTCGGATACACTCCGCAATGAGGTCGCTGTCGTCGCGACGGTTTTCTCGCATGATCAAATCAATGATGCAGACATCCCTGGCTTGATTGGTGCTTCATGTGCCCTAGCCATTTCTGATATCCCTTGGAGTGGCCCGATTGCCGCGATTCGCATTGGCCGCCGCGAAGGCAAATTCATCGTGATGCCAACTTATGAAGAAACGCTTATTGGCGATCTCGATCTCGTTGTTGCCGGTACTGCCGACAAAACATTGATGGTAGAAGCTGGCGCTGCACAGTTAACCGACGCAGACATGCTCGCCGCGATGAAGCTCGCTCACGAACATCTCTCACCAGTTATCGATCTTATCAATCAAGTTCGTACGGCGACGGGTAAAACCAAACTTGAC
>JAMIEW010000054.1:0-2747 GCA_035906575.1 bacterium | reverse complement strand
GTTTTGCAGTTTACTGAACCGCTAGAAAATATTGCCTGTGTTGGGTTTGTGCCAAGTATTGGACAATTACGACCTGGCTTGTCAGAAACAGCAAGACAGGAGTTGAGAGATGCTCCTGTTGGATCAGTGATATCGTATTGGGATCCACTGTTATTACGTGCAAGACCAATGATTTCCTGCAATTCAGGAGGTACGCCTACTGGCACGAGTGACATGGATGCCGTTCGAGCGATTTTTAGTAACGTTGTTTCAGGCTCGTGTCCCGCGAGTCAAGTATGCGTTGAAGCGGATGAATACGCTGAAGCAATTTCAAACACAGATTTGCCAGATTATAACGAGGGCTTACAAAATTTTTGCTCGAATGGTGGGCTATATAGCGTTTGCTCGGCGGCTGAGCATTGTGATGAGAGCGCTGGACTAGTATGCTTGGGTCATTCTTATGCGGCATGGGATGAGTGGCAGGTCTGTGTAAAAGAAAGCGGCAATGAAGAGGGCTCTCCTTGCGGAAGAGGGATTAGAACGTCATCAGGGCCTGGTGGTGTGATGCCGGTCGATGCAGGGTGTGCGAGTGGGCTAGAATGCGTTGAAAGACAATATAACTACCCAAATGATGCTGAGGATGTACCAAATGCACTTGTTATCAACAGAGATTTAAAAGTCTGTGCAAAATCAGTCCCAACGGCGACACTGGCTGATATTAGGACAATAAATGGGAGTACAGAAGTGATTCCAAGCAGCATTTGTAAGTATCATCGTGACTGTAGAGATGAGGGCACGAGATGTGTGTCTGATGATGTTTTAGATAATAAAAGAGTCTGCGCTCCGCGGAATGCAACGGACGGTGCTGTTTGCGGCTTAGTCCGTGAGGGTAATGCCACACAAACATTTTTCCCCTGCACCGGATCAGACGGATTCACTTGTGTGTTTTGCCCCGATGAAACAAATGCCGTGAGAAACTGGACCCCTTTAAATGGTTCAAACAGGCTTTTCGATATCGGGCAGTGCAAGCCCTCGGCAGCAGTACGAGACGGTCTTAGATGCGCGGGAAGCTAACCCTTGATCGCGAGCGCACAAAGTGCTAGCCTCGCGCCAACATGCCAAAGGCTAAAGCACGCAAACAAAATGTTCTTTCGGTGCGGGGAGCACGCGTTCATAATTTAAAAAACGTCTCCCTCGACCTGCCGAAAAATGCGTTCATCGTGATGACCGGTCTTTCTGGATCGGGCAAGTCTTCGCTCGCTTTCGATACCATCCACGCCGAAGGCCAGCGCCGATACATGGAGAGCATGTCATCGTATGCTCGTCAGTTCATGGAGCTGCAAGACAAGCCCGATCTCGATTCGATCGAAGGCCTGTCGCCAACCATCGCGATCGATCAAAAAACCACATCACATAACCCGCGCTCAACCGTTGGCACCACCACCGAGATTTATGATTTTTTGCGCGTGCTTTTTGCGCGTGCCGGACGTGCGCATTGTCCGACGTGTGATGCGCCCGTAAGCGAACAGTCGCCGCAAGCCATGGCTGAAGAATTGCTCAAGCGCTTAAAGAAAAATCCCGTAACTGTTTTGGCGCCTATCGTGCGCGAGCAAAAAGGTGAGCATAAAGTTGCGTTGCAGTCGGCTAAACAACGCGGTTTTCGCGAAGCCCGTTTTGACGGGACACTCGTTGATATCGAAGAACTCGCCAAAGCACGTATCGACAAAACAAAAGAACATACCCTCGAGATTGTAACGGGGCGCTTTGATAAAGGTTCAGCTGCTGTTATTGAGTCTGTGCTGCTCGCGATCAAACAAGCGATCGAGCTCGCGAACGGTACCCTGACCTTTTTAAATGAAGACAATGGTGATGAACAGCTTTTATCTTGTTCATTATTCTGTTCTAAGTGTGAGATTTCTTTACCTCCGCTTGAACCTCGGCTTTTTTCGTTCAACTCTCCGCATGGTGCGTGTTCAGCGTGTACAGGGTTGGGTACAAAGCTTGTCCTCGAACCAGAGCTTGTCATCCCAAACAAAAAGCTCACGCTTGCTCAAGGCGCGATTAAGCCATGGACGCGTATCGCTGGGAGCCAACAATCGCAGCTAAAACTCATTGAAGCCGTAGGCAAAAAACACGGATTCACGATTAGTACACCCGTTCAAGAATTCTCATCAAAGTCATTGCAGGTGCTGTTTTATGGTGCGGCTGAAGATCTCTATGACGTCGATGGTAAGGGTCACCGTTTTGACGGTATTTTGGCGATGCTTGAAGCCAAGCATAAAGAGACCGATTCTGAATACGTCCAAAAAGAGCTCGAGACTTATATGCGCGTGCTCACGTGTCCCGAGTGTCGTGGCGCACGTCTTTGCAAAGCGGCTCTCGCTGTCTCACTTACCGATAAGCGCATCGCCGATCTCGTCGCGATGCCTTTAGACGAGTTGCGCACGTTCTTTGAATCGTTTGCAAAAAAAGATAAAAAGGATGATTTGAATCCGCAAGAAAAAGCGGTAGTGGCTCAGGTCGCGAACGAAGTGAAAAAGCGTCTCACGCATTTACTCGATGTTGGTCTCGATTATCTCACCCTCGATCGTTCTTCGATGTCATTATCTGGTGGCGAATCGCAGCGTGTGCGCTTGGCGGCACAATTGGGCAGCGAACTCTCGGGTGTGATTTATATTTTGGATGAACCTTCGATCGGTTTGCATCCGCGCGACAATGACAAGCTGATTGGTACGATTAAGCGTTTGCGTGATCTTGGTAATACCGTG
>JAMIEW010000053.1:0-5761 GCA_035906575.1 bacterium | reverse complement strand
TGCTATTATTGCGCCACAAATCTATGGGTTCGTGGTGTAGCTGGTTAACACGTCTCCCTGTCACGGAGAAGATCGAGGGTTCGAGTCCCTTCGGACCCGCCATAGAAAAACATCCCCGAAAGGGGGTGTTTTTGTTGTTTATTATGCTATGCTATCACCTATGCAACGAGAGAAGCCTAAGCCATTATTTACCTACGCCCTCGCCTTCGCAAGTGCACTTCTCGCGATCTTTGTACTCTGGCAAGTCACCAAACAAGTCCCTACTACGGGCGACTGGCAGACTCCTCTCTCTCAACTTTCAACGGCTGAGTTTAACGGAGACCTTGTCACGGTGAAAAACGTGCGCAACTTTCGTTATAATGGCAGCGAAAAAGAGGCCGATCTCGTGCCAGGGTATTATGATAAAACATATGACCTCTCAAAACTCACCAAGGTCTGGTATATCAGCGAACCCTTTAAAGAAGTGAGTGTTGCTGCGCACACCTTTCTTTCTTTTGAATTTTCGAATGGGGATTTTTTGAGCATTACCATTGAGGCCAGAAAGCGCAAAGGACAAAACTATAAACTTTCACTTGGGTTATTACGAACATACCCGTTGATGTATATCGCCGCCGATGAACGAGACGCAGTACTTGTGAGAGCAAATGTCCGAAAATCTGATCTCTACCTCTACCCAGTACGCACCCAAAAAGGCCGTGAGCTACTGGTAGATATTCTTGAAGAAATGAATAGCATCGCTTCTGAGCCAGAGTGGTACAACACTGCTACAGCAAACTGCACATCTAGAATCGCCGAACACGTGAACAATGTTACGAGTGGACGGATCCCAAGTCGACCTTGGCAAGGATACGTCACAGGCTTTGCGGACACTTTTGCCCTTGAACATGGTTTACTTGATACCAACTTATCGATCGAAGAAGCACGCAAAAAATATTCGATCACAAAACGATCACAAGAGATTGGCGACGTAGAAGATTATTCAAGGCTCATCAGGCGATTTGAATAGCGCTATGCTTATTCTTATTCGCCATGGCTCATATTCCATCCGCACGGGGGCGCTAGATGAGCTTGGAGTCTCGCAGGCCACGGCGCTTGGCGAATACCTCGCGCAATTCTCGAAGCCTACGACCATCTACCACTCGCCAGCACAGCGAACGACCGAGATGGCGCAAATCATTGCCGAACGCCTTCACGTGCCATCACAGCTCGATTTAACCCTCTCTGAACAAGGCAACCCCGCAAATTATTGCCCCCCTTTTCTTGATAATACGTATACCATCGCCATCACCCATTTACCGATTATCCGAGAGATCTTGAGGCGGTGGTCAGCGTATTGGCAGATTGAATCCCTTATTGATATACCGATTGCAAGCGCATTTATTATTGATCCAAAAAATATGACGATTCAAAAACTCTCCGACTAGCGGAGAGTTTTTTATTTCACGTTTTTTAAACGGTGCGCAACTCGATCATGTTGATGCTGCCCGAGTCCATACTTGGATCGCCGGCAACCACGATCACCATATCGCCTTTTGAGACCAACTTTTTCTCAACAATGGCTTCGATGGACTTATCGACCAAACCGCGATAGTCATCATCATGTGAAACATGAAATGACTGGATACCCCACGAAAGACTAAGCTGACGAATCACGCGCTCAGACGGTGTAACGGCATAAATTGGTAATTGCGGACGATAACGGCTGACGAAACGCGCTGATGCACCAGATCTAGTTGCCACGACGATTGCACGAGCATTTGTCGTGCGTGCTAAGACCGAGGCCATGTTGGTCATCGCTTCTTGAGCATTGTCAGCGATATCAATCGTTGCTGGCATATCATCCATGGTCGAGGTTTCAATCTCATGAATGGTTGCTGCCATCGCTTGTACCGATTCAACCGGATAAATACCCGAAGCCGTCTCACCTGAGAGCATGGTGGCATCGGTATGACTTACGACGGCATTCGCAATATCTGAAACTTCAGCGCGCGTCGCACGTGGGTTGCGGATCATTGAATCCAGCATCTGGGTTGCAACAATGACCGGCTTACCTGCTTCGAGACATCCATCAATTAAGTTTTTTTGAATGAGTGGTACTTTTTCTGCTGGCATTTCGATACCGAGATCACCGCGAGCGACCATGATGCCGTCGGCGGCATCGATGATGGCTTGCATGTTTTTAACGGCTTCTGGTTTTTCAATTTTGGCGATGATCTTGATGGATACGTCGCTCTTGAGGTTGTGTTTTTGTTCGGCGGCTTCGATGAGTTCGCGCAATTCTTGAATGTCTTCAGGTTTACGAACAAACGACAATGCCACAAAATCTACGCCTTGCTGGACACCGAACTCAACATCTATACGATCTTTTTCTGGAATAGCCGAGATTTTTGTTTCGGTTTCAGGCAAGTTAAGACCTTTGCTGGATTTCAATAATCCACCCACGATGACTTGGCAAAAGACATGAATCCCTTCGATCTTTGTCACCTGAACTTCAAGCAAACCATCGTCCAATAATAAACGTTGGCCTGGTTTTACATCTTCGTGAAGGTTTGGATAGGTGACCGGGATAAGCTTTGTCACATCATCGGTGGTTGCCTCGGAGGTAAAAATCACTTCACTCCCCGCTACAATCTCAACGCCATCGCCGATTTTGCCAATACGAATCTTTGGACCCTGAAGATCCTGAAGAATCGCGAGCGGCTTGCCCGTTAAGAGAGAAACTTCGCGAATACGACGAATATTCTCGGCATGATCTTCGTGAGTGCCGTGCGAAAAATTCATGCGACAAACGTCCATCCCTTGTTCAGCGAGCTTGGTTAAGATCTCTACCGTATTGCAAGCAGGACCGATGGTGCAGACGATTTTTGTGCGTTTTTGTGCCATAGATGGGGGAGCTTACGGCATTTCTTTGCGTTCTTCAAGTGTCAGCCTCTGCTCAATTTCTTGGCCCTCTCTAAATAATTTAAGGGTGATTTCATCTCCTGGTGAGAAGCGTGCGATCTGCGAACTAAGCGGGTGCTTTATGTCGAGCTTTTTGCCGTTAATCTCAAGTAAAAGATCATTTTCTTTAATACCACCCTTGTCGGCTGGCGAGCCTGGGACAACCGCCAAATCCCCTCTGACCTGGCCACGCATCACGAGAGCCCCATAATTATATGGGAGGCTATTGCGCTTGGCATAGTCAGCATCTACCTGAATATAGCGCACCCCGATCCATGGGCGAATGATGCGGCCATATTTGCGCATGCTATCGACGGCGCGCTTGATAGCATTTGAAGGTAGGGCGAATCCGAGTGATTGGGCACCGTCGGTGACAGCGGTGTTCACGCCGATGACACGTCCTTGTAGATCGATGAGAGGTCCACCTGAATTACCAGGATTAATCGCGGCGTCGGTTTGAATGGCCTCTTCAATGAGTTCATCGCCGGCTTCACCGCTCGCCTCAAGACGACGGTCGAGCCCAGACACAATGCCTTTCGTGACGGTATTTTGAAATTCTGCCAAGGCATTACCAATGGCAATCACGGTCTGACCAATACGAATTTGGTCGCTATCCCCTAATTCAATAGCAGGAAAATTCGAACCTTCAATTTTTAAAAATCCAAGATCGAGCACGGGGTCAATACCCGCAACGGTAGCCTTGTATTCGGTACCATCCTGCGTCACAACAACATATTCAGCCTTTGTATCATCAATCACGTGGCGGTTGGTGACGACGAGCCCATCTCCCGAGACAAAAAACCCAGAGCCACCACCGACGCGCAATAACTCATCGTCCCCTTCGCCGTCAAAAGAAAAATCATCCGTATAAAAATCAAGCGTACTACGTGACTCACGAAGGGTTTTTGAAATGTCGATTGAGACCACGGATGGCGAAACTTTTGCCACAAGCTCGGCAACGACTTCGTCTTGCTCAATGACCGCAACGGTCCCCGTGCCGTAGCCACCACGTGAAAGCGTTAGCTCTTGATTATTTTGTTGAGCGACAGAAGCCCATTGCGATAAAAATCGCGGCTGTAAGGCGATTACCGATGCGCCAACCGCCGCACCAACGAGACTGGCGGCAAAGATAGAGGCGATGAGATATTTGGTCTTCATATCAGGGTTTGTTTGAGATAGGGCGTTTAGCTGGCACGTTTTTTGCGTTGTTTGGCGGCTTCGGTGAGCCGATCGAGGGTTTCTTGAAAGGTTTTTACATCTTCAAATTGGCGATAGACCGAGGCGAAGCGAATAAACGCGACTTTATCGAAGCCCTGTAAGTGCTTCATCACGATTTCGCCAATATCCGAACTGCGTATCTCGTGCCCATCGACTCTCAGGATATCACGCTCGATATCATGTACCAAAGACCGAAAGGCGTTTTCAACATGAGGGCGTTTTTCAAGGGCGCGTTTAAGACCTCTTGCGAGCTTCTCGCGTGAATAGGGCTCTTGGACCCCGTCGCGTTTCACTACCGAGATCGTCAGTAATTCAATTTCTTCTCCGGTCGTAAAACGGTAACTGCATTCATCGCATTGTCGACGACGTCGAATAGACGTCCCATCTTGTGAGAGACGCGTATCGATCACGCGCGTATCGGCATGACTGCACACCGGACAATGCATGGCGCTATTACATCATCTTTTTACGGATGAAGGCAGGAATCTCGAGTTCGTCTTCTTCTGAGGTTGGTGTCGGAGACTTTTTTGGCGCCGTGACAGGTGCTGACGTAAAACCGGTTGGGCTTTGGCGTACCGTATTCATTGGAGCATAGCTCGGATGTGCGACATGTGGCTGATGCGGCGCTGGCGATGGGGCAGGCTGCACCATTGGCTCGACAGGAGGGAGCTCTTCTTCGAGCTCGGTCTCATCAGTGTCTTCGGTCTCTGTTTGTTGGTATTGCTGTGATAACCCTCCTAAGACCTGGCGAAAGAACCCACCGCGCGACTCTTGTTGTGGAGGCATCTGAGGACGCGGCTGGGCAATAGGTGCACGCTCAAGCGGCGCAACCGGAGTCTGCTGAAAAGATTGAGGCGGCTGCATTGAAGCCTGGGCCATCGAACGCGGAGGCTGTTGTGGCTGTGGTTGAACCGGCTGTGCCATCGCCGATTGTTGCGGAGGCGTTTGCGGTGGGACTTGTTGTGGAACAGGAGCCGACACTTTAGAGCCCTTGCTTGAAATCGGTAGACCTTTTTCAAATCCCGTCGCGACAACCGTAATTTTTACTTCGTCTTTCATGCCTTCGTCGACGGTCGTACCGAAAATAATACGCGCTGAAGGGTCTGCAGACTGGGTAATAATTTTGGCCGCTTCAGAAACTTCGTACATACCAAGATTTGAACCACCGGTAATCACAAAGAGAATCGCCTTAGCACCGTCAATCGAAACTTCAAGCAATGGCGAAGCAATCGCGGCTTTAGCAGCGTCTGCGGCACGGTTATCACCATGGCCACGACCAATACCCATAAGGGCACTGCCACGATTAGCCATCACTGAGCGCACATCGGCAAAATCGACGTTAATCAAACCAGGGACCGTAATCAATTCAGAAATACCCTGTACACCTTGGCGAAGCACGTCATCTACTGTTTCAAAAGCTTCGATCAAAGAAGTGCGGCGATCAATGATCTGCAAAATACGATCATTTGGGATCGTGATGATGGTGTCAACATTTGCCGCAAGTTTGTCGTAGGACTGGTCAGCGATAGTGCGACGTTGAGCACCTTCAAAAGCGAATGGCTTGGTCACAACGGCAACCGTAAGTGCGCCCATCTCTTTTGCG
>JAMIEW010000052.1:0-22030 GCA_035906575.1 bacterium | reverse complement strand
CATCGTGTGAACCACCGAGACCGGTACCGCGTTGGCGACCGACGGCGTCGATTTCATCAATGAAGATGATACATGGTGCAGACTTTTTTGCCTTCGAGAAAAGATCGCGAACACGTGAAGCACCGACACCGACAAACATTTCAACAAACTCCGAACCGCTCATGTGCAAGAACGGTACATCTGCTTCACCAGCGACAGCGCGGGCGAGTAAGGTCTTACCGGTACCAGGGCCACCCATAAGCAAGACGCCTTTTGGGATCTTTGCGCCAAGCTTTGAGAATTTATCTGGTTGTTTTAAAAACTCTACGACTTCTTCAAGTTCTTGTTTTGCTTCGCGAACGCCAGCAACGTCTTTGAACGTGACTTTGTCTTTGGTTGGGTCGAGCTCGCGAGCGGTGGATTGGCCAAAGCTTGCGGCTTTATTGTTTTGGTTTTGGACTTGGCGAAAGAAAAAGAACATCAAGACGCCAATCAAGAGCACTGGCAAAAGCGTCTGCAAAAGAAGGCTGCCCCAAAGGCTGGCGCCTGAAGGTTGTTTGACCTCGGTTTTGATAGCGCGGGCTTTTTCGGCGTCCACACCATAGCTCTGAAGAAGTTCAGGTACGGCCAAGCCGGATTCTTTATTGACCGTAACTTTTGAGCCATCGTTCAAGGTAACCGTCATTTTGGTGCCTTCAACCGAAACCTCTTTTACTTCATTGGCGGCGACCTTATTAGCGAAGCCGGCCATGTCGAGAGTTGCTTGTTCTTTGAGGGATACCGAAGCCAGGCCGACGGCAATAAGCACAACGGCACCGACCATGATCAAGATATTGCGAGTAGTAGAATTCATAGCGATGAGGGGACTTTAGCGGACGAATGCATAAATGAAAACCCCTCAAGCCCCCTGCCCCCGGTAGACCTATTTATTGGGCTTTTTGGTATAGGTCTACCGACCCCTTCCCACATTTGTGGAAGGGGTTACGAAAACAAAAAAATGTAGCGATAAAAACACCCCCAAACGTGGGGGTGTTTTTAACCTAATGGATTGTGGGGGAGGGGTTTAGGCCTCCTTTTTCTCGTCGCGAGGTTTGCGAAGCGAGAGGCCGAGACGGTGGCTATCAGCATCAATCGAGATGATGCGGAAGTCGAATTCGTCACCGACACGAGCGATTTCGTTGGCATCCTTCACTGGCTTATTGGCGAGTTCAGAGATGTGAGCGAGACCGTGGATTTCAGGATCGAGTTCAACGAAGAGACCGAATGGGTTGATCTTGAGAACCTTGCCTTTGATCGATTGGCCAAGGGTGTATTTGGCAGCAACCGTTCTCCAAGGATCTTCAACGAGCTTCTTCATCGACAAGAAAATCTTTGCACTTTCGATGTTGATGATTTCAGCACGAACGTGGTCGCCGATCTTGAGAACATCGCGTGGGTGGTCAATACGTTGCCAAGCGATTTCAGAGATGTGGACGAGACCTTCGAGGTTTTCATCAAAGCGGACGAAGGCGCCGAAGTCGGTAACAGCCGTTACCTTGCCTTCAACGTGATCACCGACCTTGTACTTCGAGAGAACGGATTCTTGCTTGGTTTCCCAAACGGCTTTTTCGGAGACGACGATTTTTTCGTCCTCTTCGTTCACGTCGAGAATCTTCACTTCGAGGCTTTGGCCGACGAGGGATTTCAACTTCTCTTGGATCTTTGCTTTTTCACCGCCGCTTACGCGTGGGTAGTTGGCAGGGGAGAGTTGTGAAACCGGGATAAAAGCAGGAACGCCTTCAACGCGGGTAATGAGACCACCTTTGTTGGCGTCCAAGACCTTGGCCTGAAAGACAGCGCCAGCGGTGAGAAGTTCTTTAATTTTGTCCCATGAACGTTTGCGACCAGCGCCTTTGAGCGAGAGCTCAAGTTCACCGAATTCGTTGTCGAGGGTGATAACCGTTGCCTCAACTTCGTCGCCGATGCGGAGGTCAACATGCTTATCGAGCTCAGGACCACGGATAATACCGATAGCGAGGCCACCGATATCAAGACGAACTTCGTTGCGGCCTACCGAGACAACCGCGCCTTTGACCACGCCACCAACCGCCGGGTAGGCGATGTTTGCATGGGCTTCAAGTAATTTTGCGATTTCAGACATAAAATTGAGAAAAAAATAACGACAGGTTTACCTGACGCCCGAGAAACGAAAACCTGTCAGTTGTCGTTATGACCGCCCCCGACGAACGTCGGGGAGGTGTATGCCGTGCGTTAAGGCCGCCGGTCCATACAAGAATGAGGGTGTCAGTTGGCCAGGATAGTAGCGAAAAATGGCCAAACCGTCAAGAAATCAGGCCTCGCCCCACTCACCCTGCCCCGTAACGCCGCTACGCTTGCTATTACGGGGCGGTCCCTCTCCGTGGGGAGAGGGTTTTCAGATTCAGAACGCCCTCTCTCAACAGAGAGGGACACCCCGACGAAAGTCGGGGTTGGGTGAGTGGCCGCGAGGGTCGAATGCGCGATGTTCATGCTATACTTCTCGTATGATGTTAGATCTTCGCGATCGCCAAGCTCTTTTAGACTCGATGGAGGCGGTTTTGGATTATTTACCTGCCAAAGAGCGCAAGCCTTTTGAAGATGTCTATCTGGCAGAACGTGAAGATGAGCCGGTCTCGCATGATCGCTTGCTCGAGCTCTCTTTGCAGGCCGGCGTTGAGACGTGGCCGGCGCGGCAAGCGTTTAAGCAATTTGTGACGTCGGTGGGTCAAGAGCTCGAGTGGGATTTGGTGACGAAGCATGTCTCGCGCCCAGTGGCGTTTTTCTTGCTGCAACGCAAAACGGATGAGATGGGGTTGGATCAGGTGCTTCAACAAGAAGGTATCGAGCACGCACTGTATCCCGAACATCGCCAAGAAATCGAGCTCGTTCGCCAAGAGGCGCATCGATTGTTGTACCAAGATCATAAAGAGATGCTTGAGCCCGTGATGCATGAGATGCGATCAGAATTAGACGGGATTCGCCAGTTTTTGAAACGTCAAAAAGAAGAGGCGCTCGCACGTACTGGCAAAGAACAAGAAGAATCACTTGATGCCTTGCAGCAAATCGAAGCGCGCTTGTTTTTATTAGGAGAATGGTTGCCGATCGAAGTTATCCGCGACGAATTACCGACTGCATAGCCATGGTCCAAAGTTGAGGCTGATGAGGTGGGACGAAAATGGTTTCAGCGGGAGCGATATCGGGGAGTGATGATGACGTCGATGCAATGATCGGCGTTTTTGTTTGCGTCGCTTCAATGAGTGGGATCCCGAACCCTTCATACCAGCTTGGGTAGAGAAGGGCTTTTGCATTTGCGTAAAGCCATGCAAGTTCTTGGTCGTTTAGCCAATCAAGACAAATGACGCCTTCTTGCTGAAGATGCTTGCCAGTAATCGCGAGTGAAATCGTTTTATCTTGTTCGCGAAATTGTTTGAACGCTTCAAGAACGCATTCGCCATTTTTGCGTGTATTGTTTGCGCCCAGCAAAAGAAAGAAGGGCTTACCTTCAAGTGCCGCGATGCTTTGTTGGATGGGTGAAATCAGAAAATCCGAGGTTTTGATGATCTCTATTTTGTCTTCTTCGACGTTTAGAATCTTTATCAAGTCACGTTTTGTCCACGAAGAAACAGTCAGTACTCGCGTAGCATTTTTGATGAGTTGTTTTGGACGAAGAAGCGTATGCCAGAGACGAGACTTGGTTGAATACCAAGCGGGTTCAATTAAAAATGAGAGATCATGAACAAGGACGGTAGTAGGTACGCGGCTTTTGGCGGTGAAGTCCATATTGGGATACAGCACTTCGTCAAAGGCACCGGCAAAATATTTTTCGAATGAGATCCCAAAAAAGCTCGCGATAATCACGAGTTTATTCGGAATTCTGACATGCTGATGTGGTAGGTGCGCGAGGTCAGCGGGGAGCGAAGCGTGGCTCGTGAATCCGACGACGATTTCGGTGTCAGCGTTTTTATTTGCGATCAGTGATTCGATGAATGGTAATACCAGACGGCGCACGCCGCCTGAGCGGGTATCAAGAAGGCAGCGTCCGTCGATCAGGAGGCGCTTCATATCAGCGGTTTACTTCGTTTTGGTTAAGACGGCTCGCCCAGGCAGCATCCACATAGTCACTCATGCGTAATTTGAAGTTCTCTTTAGAAAAGAATTCTGCATGAGAGCGAATCCGGCGTGGATCATAAGAGCCTGCGTCAAAGCGAATCGCGGCATTGCCGATATCCTCCCACGTTTGGACGTCAAAGAATTCGCCAGTGACGCCGTCTAAAACGGTTTCAGTAGCGCCACCTTCGCCAAAGGCGATAACCGGGCGTCCGGCGGCCATGGCTTCGACGGCGGTAATGCCAAAATCTTCAATTTGTGGATGTAAGAAGGCAATCGCTTCGCGAAACAATTCTTTCTTGGCATCTTCGGTGATATGGCCAAGAAACTCCGTTTTGGGGCCGGCCATCTTTTTGAGTTTTTTCAGTTCTGGTCCTTCACCAAAAATCTTGAGGGGCATGTTCAACTTCGCAAAAGCCTCTACGACCAAGTCAAAACGCTTATAGGCAACAAGACGGCCGCCCGTGAGCCAATAGACGCCAGGCTTGGTTGAGAGGGGGATTTGTGCGACATCGACCGGTGGCGGCAAAACAACCGAAGGCCGGGCATAGTAGCGCTTGATGCGTGATTGCGACAAAAGGCTATTGGTTAAAAGATGGTCAGGGCGTGTGGCAGCTTGAAAATCCCATTGGCGCAAACGGTGCAGATACGAAGGCAGTAGGCGTTTGATAAATGAGGGGACGGGTTGCTCGTTTACATAGCCGACGCGTTCTTGCCAGAGATAGCGTGTGGGTGTGTGGAGGTAACAGATGTGCAGTGCATGTGGCGCGGCAATTACGCCTTTAGCAAAACTCGAAGAAGATGAAATTACCAAGTCATAACGCTGCAAATCAAATTCTTCGATGGCCTGCGGCATGAATGGCAGATACCAGGTATAGAGTTTGTTCGCGAAAGGGAGTTTGTTCAGTGTGCTTGGTCTGATATCGGCATCACGAAAGCCCGCATGCATGCGTTTTGGATTGTGAAACAAGGTATAAATTGGTGCGCGCGGATACAATTCGTGAAGGGCAAGTAAGGTGCGCTCAGCGCCTCCGTCTTGGACCAAATAGTCGTGGACGAGCGCAATACGCCGCGGTTCAGTACGCGGTTCGTGTCGAGAGGGCTGCGGCGCTACGCTCATAGAGCTATGCTACATAGCGCGCAAAGCGTTGTCAGACGGTCTCGTCAAGGGTCTTAATAGGTACCATTGCCCTTAAAGACCGCAAAAGGGGTTTTGAGCAAAATATAGATATCTAAAGCCGGGGACCAATGCTCGATATACCAGGTGTCGAGGCTCACTTCATCATCGAAGCTGAGATCTGAGCGGCCGCTGATTTGAGCGAGGCCGGTGATGCCAGGTTTGATGGCGAGAACGCGGCGGTGGTGAGGTTGATAGTTAGCGACTTCACGAGGCAAATGAGCACGAGGGCCAACGAGTGAGAGATCGCCTTTTAAGACGTTAAAAAACTGTGGTAATTCGTCGATAGACCAGCGACGAATAAAACGGCCAACCGGTGTCACGCGAGGATCATTGGCGATTTTTGGCACAGGACCAGATTTAATGCTCTGCGCTTCGATGAGCTTTTTCTCAAGAGCGAGATTCTCTTTAGCGGATTGTTTAAACTGAGTACCAATAGAGAACTTGCGCCACATCGAACGAAATTTATAAAACGGAAACAGCCCTCCGCGCTCGCCGACGCGTTCGCTCACATAGACGACGGGTAAGCCGTCTTCAATCATGAGCGCGATTACGGCGATAATCATGATTGGCGATGTGAGGATGATGAGAACAAGGGCAACAATCACATCAAATAAGCGTTTAAAGATGCGGCCCCAACCATCGAGACGCGTACGCTTGGTTTCAATGACGGGGATACCACCCGTTGTATCGATTTCGATACGCGAAATCGAGCTTGCAAACGGATTCGCTAAGAAGCGAAAATCTGCATGAAAGAGCTCGGCGATGGCGTGAATGCGTTGTGAGGTTTCTGGACTCAGATTTGGATCAGCAAGTAAAACAGCGTCAGCTTTTTTGCTATCAAGCATCTTGGTGTATTCGCTCTCGCTTGAAGCGGACCATTGTTTGAAGTGCTTTACGACGGTGAATCCGTTTACTTTGTGTTGGCGGTAGAGTGTGATCAAGTCTAAGGCTGAACGTGATTGGCCAATAACAACAAGCTTGCGATGGCCAATACCATGACGCAATAAACTACGACGCGCGAGATGCAAAAAGGTACGACCAACGATGACATAGGCCGTGGCGAATCCCCAAACGGCAAGCAAGATAAAGCGCGAGGTGGTGAAGGCTTGGCCAAAGAAGACCGTTGCCACCACGATCATGATGCCAGCCGTTGAGGCGAGCAGAACGCGTCCGATAGTGCTCCAGAAGCGACGCGGTTGGATGGTATACAGACCCGCGAGCATAAAGAGTGCCATCCATACACCGACAAATATCGCCGACCAACCGAGATACATCTCAAATGAGACATCGGTAAAAATCGGACGGATGCCGACCACCGCATCAGAATAGCGAAGGGCATAGGCCGAGATAGCTGCGCCAAAAAGAGCGAGGGCATCAATCGGTAAAAGCAAAGCAGCAAAAGCAAGGTCCAGGCGACGCATAATAGACATAATGATAACACGAAAAGGGTATTTCACCGTGTATTCTTTTGCGACGCATGCTAAACTAGCCTTATGCCAGCCATCTCGTCTCAGTTGCGACCGTTTCTTGAACACCTTGAAATTGAAAAAGGACGTTCACTCTTAACCGTGCGCAATTATGACTTTTATATTAAGCGATTTATCGATTGGGCCAAAGATCCTGATACCGAAGAGATTACGGCCTCGATGATTCATAATTATCGTCTGTATCTTAATCGCCTTGAAACAAAAGACGACCAGACAACGCTTAAGAAATCGACGCAAAATTACCATTTAATCGCCCTGCGCTCGTTTTTAAAATTTTTGGCCAAGCGCGATATCAAAAGTTTATCACCAGAAAAGATCGAGCTCGCAAAGCAAGGTAGTCGTGATGTCGCGTTTTTAGAAAGTACCGATTTGCAGCGTTTGCTCGAAGCTCCAGAAAAATCAGATAACTCTCCGCTGGTGAAAGCGCGCGATAAGGCGATTCTCGAACTCTTTTTTTCAACTGGGATGCGTGTTTCTGAGCTGGCTTCGTTAAAAATCACGTCGATTAATCTTGAGCGCGATGAATTCACGGTTCGTGGTAAAGGCGATAAGACACGTGTCGCTTTTGTCTCGCATCAAGCCCGCGCGGCTCTCAAATATTACCTCGGTTTGCGCGAAGATACGGCGCCTTCGATGTTTGTGCGTCATGACCGCGCCAAGAGCGGCGTGAAGGATGTGGGGCCGTTGACTCCGCGCTCGATTGAACGATTGGTGCATTATTATGCGGCTGCGGCGGGCATCCCAAAAAAGGTTTCGCCCCATACCTTGCGGCATTCATTTGCTACCGACTTATTGATTAACGGTGCTGACCTGCGCAGCGTGCAGGCGATGCTTGGGCACTCTTCTATCACGACAACGCAGATTTATACGCATGTCACCAATCAGCAATTGCGCGAGGTACATAAAGCCTTTCACGGCAAAACCATCGATAACGACGACAAATAAGTATGCCAACCATTATACCTACAGGTTGTTTAGGGGTGGACTTGCTGGTGAAAAACTATCCTCAAGAACGTGAGCGTATCGTGAAGTATGCGATCGATGAACGTCGTCGCCAACTTGCCTCCTATTCAGAATTGCGCGGACTCATCAGCTTTCATCCCATTCACACCACTAAGCTCGTTTTGCTCTCGGGGCTCGTGAGTTTTATTTTGGCGTTTTTGCTGGCGCAATTTGCCCAGCTTGCCGATTGGTATAAAAAGTTAAGTGAATGGAAATTTAGCCTTGCCTTGCCCGTGGTAGGGGAGAAGGTTTTAGATATTGGATCTCGTGTGCCAACGTCCACAACATTTGAAATAGGTGCCAAATTGCCGAGCTGGTCAGTCGGGGAGTGTTTTTGGTTTGCCGTGGCGGTAATGGTTGTCTTGCTTATTCTTCAAGCGGTGCAAGCAGCTATTCGATGGCGTGATGCGATGCGTTTGAAGCAGGGCGAACATGAGTTACAACAAGAGCTTACTTACCTACAATCCCTATGACATTGAACGAATACCAAGAAGGCGCCACCAAAACGGCGCTTTACCCAGATGCGGGCAAGAACCTGATTTATCCGATCTTAGGACTCTGTGGCGAATCGGGTGAGTTGGCCGAAAAAATGAAAAAACTCATTCGTGACGATGCCGGCATTCTGACAGATGAACGAAAAATGCTCATGAAGAAAGAATTGGGTGATGTACTTTGGTACGTCTCTCAGATCGCGCGTGAGCTTGATACGAATTTAGATGAAATCGCCACCGAGAATCTGACCAAGCTCGCTTCGCGGATGGAGAGGGGTACATTGCACGGTGATGGCGACCTTCGTTGATACGTCGCTCGCGAGCGACGTATCGTTGACGGTTAGCCGTTTCAGCGGTAGTTTTGGCGCTGTCCTGTCCTTGTAGCTCAGTTGGATAGAGCAATAGCCTTCTAAGCTATAGGTCGCTGGTTCGAATCCAGCCGGGGACACCATCAAAAATCTCCCGACACACGTCGGGAGATTTTTTTTGATACGGATGATTTTATGGTACAAAAGCCCTATCTATGAAACGCCACACCCAGCAGAGTAGCCGTGCACTGTTTAGCTTAGCGCTCATTACCCTGTGTTTGGTCTTGGGAGCAATGTCGGTGTTGTGGTGGCCACACGTCATTGTACCCGTCCTCTATGTCGCATTGCCATTGGCGGTATTTTTTGGATGGAAGATGGAGCTCTTTGTGAAGATAAAGCTCGGTACCCTCATTGCCGGAGCTATGCTGTATGTTGCGGCACTGTTTCAGTGGATGAATCCCGCTATCGTCATGACGATCTTTGTGTGGCTATTGAGATTGAATATCGTTGAGGCGGTCATTGAGGATATCAAGCATAAAAAATACTTTGGCGTTATAAGCGGAGGGATGCTTTTACTCTCAATGAGTACCATGGTCTTTACCTGGGACGGGATCACGTATCATGCACAGATGTCGCATATCGGCTTATGGGCCGTTGCCTATACGTTGTGGAATGCGAATTTTATCCTTGGACAATTTGGGGCGGCAATCGGTCTCTACCATGTCGCGATCTTGTCAGCGCCTTGGGTGGGGGTATTGCTGACGGGTGATATGTCGTTATGGGTGATGATGCGGGGCTTTACCCTAAGATTGGGCGGGATGGGGCAAATTGTCTACGGACCCCGTATTGAAGCCTTTTTTGCTTTAGATTGGGTAAAATCCCTCAAAGTAAAGATCGAAACCGTTTCAGGACAGGCCTGTGTCTCGGTCATTGTTAGTGCGCTTTGCCTCACTGTCTTGACGGTTAGGTAAGTAAAGGTAACTGTATAGGCATAATTCTCATCCAATACTTCTATGTGGCAATTTCTTGCTATCGTCGCCGTTATTTTTTACTTGTTCTGCATTCGCCAGGTGAACCAATACCAGCGTGGTGTAAAGTTCATGTTTGGTAAGTTTCATAAGATCGCTGAACCAGGCTGGCGCATTATGATCCCGGTGATCCAGTCGATGACCAAGGTCGATATTCGTACAAAGGCCGTTGAAGTCCCTTACCAAGACGCCATCACCAAGGATAACGTTTCTTGTAAGATCAACGCGGTTATTTATTATCGCGTTGTCGATGCAGCAAAGTCGGTTATCGAAGTTGAGCATGTTTGGAACGCAGTTTCACAACTCGCGCAAACCACCATGCGTAATGTCTGTGGTGAAATGACCCTTGATGAATTACTTTCAGAACGCGACCAAGCTTCTGCACGTATTCGTGAGTTGGTGGCAAGTCATTCAAATAGCTGGGGCGTCGAGGTGCAGAGCGTAGAGCTTAAAGATATCTCGCTCCCTGAAGATATGCAGCGCACCATTGGTAAGCAGGCTGAAGCTGAACGCGAACGCCGTGCCGTTATCATTAACTCTGAAGGTGAAATCGCTGCCGCAGAAAATCTCCGTAAAGCTGCTGAGATTTTGTCATCGAATCCAGGTGCATTGCACTTGCGTACCCTGAACTCGATTAATGATATTTCAAGCGATCAAAGCAATACCATCGTATTTGCTGTGCCACTTGAGGTACTTGGCGCCTTTAGTAAGTTTGCTGGTAAATAAGACAAATAAAAAACACCCCTGTCCCTCGATTTTGCTCGAGATGACGGGGTGTTTTTTTATTTCTTACACACGAGCACGGCGTGACCCATCATGCTATTTAACCCCATCATATCGAGGAGGGTATCGTAGGCTTTGCCTAAGAGTGAAAGAATTGGGTATCGGTAGGTATAGGTATAAACCGCGGGGTACATGGAGACGGTAACATCAGAGAATCCCGCTTCAAGGCATCGCTGTTTAAGCGAGGTAATGGTTTTATAGTTGTAATACGTAGGCCAGACTTCGTACTTTTTGAATTTGCCGCGCATCCACAAAGGGATAATACGCACGAGTAAGAATTCGGGAGCGAGCGGGTTCGGTACGCTAAAAATAAATTCACCACCGTTTTTTGTAATGCGATTTGCTTCTTTCAGCGCACGGTTTACGTCGGGGATATGCTCCCAAACAAAGTTTGAAAAACTGATGTCATAATGTTCGCTCGGCACGCTTTTCATATCCTCGGCGGATTCAGTGAAGGTCTTGTCGAGTTTTGAAAAGGTTGCTTCACGGGGGTCAATATCGAGGTGATCAACGATAAAATCGGCGCCAGCTTGCTCAAGCTCGGTTTCGATAACGATGCTGCCGCTTGAGCCGATATTCAAGATCCGTGAGCCCGGCTTCTTTTTGAGTTCAAGGGCGATAGCCTCAATGAGGCCTTTTTCAGCATAGGTTTGCATGGCAAAAGTGTAGCATAGGGGTAAGCAGGGGGTCTAAAAGAAGGTTTTTGACGTAGATCAAGGAGGTTGCTAGCCTACTTTGGACTCGCAACTTTCAAGGAGATGTAAGATGACGAACGTGTTGCCAAAACGGGTATTGCTCAAGGTTTCTGGTGAGGCCTTTCTTGGTCCTCAGAACACGTTTCCCTTTGACCCGGATATCGTGAAGCAGGTCTCACAAGAGGTGAAGGTCGTTCACGAACTCGGTGTCCAAGTAGCGATCGTAGTTGGGGGAGGAAATATCTTTCGCGGCGCCAAAGGCGCCAGCGAGGGGATGAATCGCGTTCAAGCTGATCAGTTCGGTATGTTGGCGACGATCCAGAACGGCCTGGCAATGCTTGATATGCTCGAGCGTGTCTGTGGCGTTGAAACCCGGCTCATGTCGGGTCTGCACGCTAATCAGGTCACCGAACCCTATATTGTGCGCAGCGCCCTCAACCATATGGACAAGGGGCGCGTGATCGTTCTCTCCGGCGGTACCGGTAATCCATTTTGCACCACTGACTACGCCGCGGCGTTGCGCGCCAGCGAATTGCAGGCGAAGCTATTGGTGAAGGGGACGAATGTCGCCGGTGTTTACGACAAAGATCCGCACCAGCATGCCGATGCCGAATTGCTTGAGCGAGTCTCCTATGACCGTTGTTTGCGCGATGAGCTCAAGGTGATGGACACCGAGGCCTTCGCACTCTGTCGCTCGGAGCGTATCGATATCCGCGTCTTCAACTTGTTGGAGAACGGTAATATCATTCGCGCCCTCATGGGTGAACCTATTGGTACTCTCGTCTCGCTCTGAATCTCGTCTCGGAGGTTGTATGTCGATCGCCATCACCATCGTCATTGCTTTAGCGATAGCCCTTATTTTGTCGGTATTGGTGCCCGAGCGAAAGCCCTGGTATTTGCCGCTCTATACCATGAGCTCAGAAGCTTCTGCAAAGTATCGACAAGAGATGCTGTATCTCGACAGTCTCATCCTGAAATTCGCCCTCGAAAAAGACGGATTCACGAAAGAGGCTTTTTACGAACAGATGCCTGGTATCGCTGAATGTTCGCGGTGCCATGATCATCTAGAAATGGCGCTCTTTACGATGATCGCCAGCAATCGCTTGCAGCGTCGAGAGGGTACTCAGACTTATGAGCTCACCGAGCAAGCTAAGCGGCTACTCGAGTACATCGACGAGTATCCAAGGGCTCACGCTCTGTCTATCTTGCCCATGAGCAAAGTGGTCTACTGGCATAATGCCATCCACGCCGATCATAGCCACCTACTGTCGTAGGTGACGCTCAACTCACCTGAAAACCAGCCCCTCCGGCTGGTTTTTGTGTAAATGAGACCCCCGTGCCTTGAGAGGGGGATGTACTTGATTTTCTTTTCAAAAGGGGCTATTCTCCCACCACCCAGACCATGGTGGCCATGGTGTAATGGTTAACACACTGGGTTGTGGTTCCAGTAATACGGGTTCAATTCCCGTTGGCCACCCCATCAAAAACCCCTCGCAAAAGCGAGGGGTTTTTGATGGGGTTTTTCGGAGTATAGCCAGAATACCCCCTAGGGGGTATTCTGGCTTTTGTCTATGCACCAAAATAACCATAAGCTCATTCGACGATTGAAGATTGTCGAAGGCCAAATTCGCGGCCTTCAGGAAATGATAGAAAAAGACACTTACTGTATCGATATTATCACTCAGACATCGGCGGCTAAGCAGGCGCTTTCAAATATCGAGGATGTACTGCTTGAAAACCATCTTTCGCACTGCGCTTTGAAGCAAATTAAAGGCGGAAATGAGAAGAAGGCGATTGGGGAGATTTTGAAAGTCTACCAACTTAAACGAAAATAATATGCAGACACAAACGTTCAACATAAGAGGGATGCACTGCGCTTCATGCTCCTCCACGATCGAAAAAACCTTCCAGAAGACAGAGGGTGTGCAGGCGGCCGAGGTAAACTACGGTACTGAAACAGCCAAGGTTTCTTTTGATGAAACGAAGACAGGCCCGCATCATCTATCCAAAAAAATTGAGCCACTCGGATATTCGCTTATTATGCCCACGGCTACGGATATGGGGATGTCAGATGATGAGCATGCGGCACATCTTGGCTTGAATCAATCCAAAAAAGAAAAGCTCGCAGAGATCGAAGACATGCGAAAAAAGGTGCTTTCAGTTGCCCCGCTAGCCACCTTCAGTATTTTTTTGATGGCATGGGAGATTTTGGCTTCATATGGCATCGTTCCAATGATTCCGTATATCTGGGAAGAATTTTTTCATCACTTGCTTCCTGTTTTTGCGACATACACGCTTTTTGTTGTTGGTATGCCGTATCTTCTCGGTTTTTACCGCTTTCTTCGCTATGGCAAAGCAAATATGGATACGTTGATCGGTATCGGTACGTCGGCTGCCTTTTTATATAGCTTCATTCTCACAGCATTTGAAGAGGTGCTTCGTCCCTATGTTGACGTCGATCACACATATTACGATGTGACCATTGTTGTTATCACGTTTATTGCTCTCGGAAAGTACCTCGAAGCTCGAGCCAAGATCAAAACCGGAGATGCTATCGAAAAACTCCTTAACCTTCAGGCAAAGACTGCTATCGTCTTGCGCGATAAAAAGGAGTACGAGGTTCCTGTTAATGAGGTCATTATTAATGACGTCATCATCGTGAAACCCGGAGCGAGTATTCCCGTTGACGGGGTTGTGACAGAGGGATCCTCTTTTGTTGATGAATCTATGGTTACCGGCGAATCGATGCCGGTTGAGAAGGGAGAAGGGCATGCGGTCGTTGCGGGAACAATGAATACATCAGGATCCCTCATGTTTAAGGCAACAAAGATTGGTTCAGAAACGTTGTTAGCAAAAATCATCAAAATGGTTGAAGACGCGCAAGGGAGCCGGGCCCCTATTCAGGCATTGGCAGATAAAATCTCCTCGGTTTTTGTGCCGATTGTACTGGTTATTTCAGTCATTGCACTAGCTGCTTGGTTGATTTTAGGGATCCCTGCACTTGGATTTGCACAGGCCCTCTCGTACGGTCTGACATCATTTGTGGGGATATTGGTGATTGCTTGTCCATGCGCTCTAGGTCTCGCGACACCGACAGCTATTATCGTAGGCGTGGGCAAAGGTGCAAAAGAAGGCATCCTGATCAAGGATGCCGCCACGCTCGAAAAGCTACACAAAGTTGATATTTTAGTTGTTGATAAGACCGGAACCATTACAAAAGGCAGACCAGAGCTGGTGAGAATCGAGAATATCTCAAAAACACTCTCAGATGAAGAAGTTGTCTCGGTTCTTGCTTCGCTTGAAAGCAAATCTGAACATCCAATAGCCCATGCAATTACCGAGTATGCAAAAGAAAAACAGATTGGTCTACGACCGTTGAGTAATTTTGATAGTATTAAGGGCAAAGGATTGAAAGGTGTTATTGCAGAGACGGAGTATTTTGCAGGCAATACTAAATTGGTCGCGGATCTTCATCTTTCACTGAATTCTACACTTATCGATAGTGAAACGATTCAGGGCAGAACACCGGTTGTGCTTGCGACAAAAGAAGCGATTGTGGCCTTGGTATTTGTGTCGGATGCCATAAAGCCAGAGGCTATCAAAGCGATACAAGACTTACATGCTATCGGGATTAAAATCCTCATGCTCACAGGGGATATGGCAAGTACCGCAAAAGCGATTGCACAACAAGTTGGTATTGATGATGTTGTTGCCGAAGTTCTGCCCGATGAAAAGCTCAAGAAGATTAAAGAACTTCAAGAACAAGGTCATCTTGTGGCGATGGCGGGGGATGGCATCAATGATGCGCCTGCTTTAGCTCAGGCGGATGTAGGTATTGCCATGGGAACCGGCACGGATATCGCAATAGAAACGGCGGGTATCACCCTTTTACGTGGTGATATTTCAAAACTTGTGAAGGCTTTTCATCTTTCAAAAATCACGATGACGGGCATCAAACAAAATCTTTTCTGGGCATTCATCTATAACATTATAGGGATTCCACTAGCTGCTGGTATATTCTTTCCGTTTTTTGGCTGGCTTTTAAGTCCGGTATTTGCAGGTTTTGCAATGGCTTTTTCAAGTGTTTCTGTTGTTGGTAACTCATTACGACTCAAGATAAAGAGTATATAAATATGAAGCAAACATACATCTTTCATGTAAATGACATGCACTGTCATTCGTGTGTTTTATTAACAGAGAGTGAGCTAGCAGAGCATCCAAGTATATCATCGGTGAAGTCCAGCCTTGAGACGAAATCGGTAGAAATCCAAGGAGATTTTAATGGAATGCCACCCAAAAATTTGGTTAAAGAACTGTCACAGCTACTCTCTCAACACTCGCTATCAATTGAAAGCGAGACTAGTAGTGTGAATTGGAAGGAGTTTGTCTTTGCCGTTCCTATTGCCTTTGTTTTTGGTCTTCTATTCTTCTTGTTGCAAAAATTCGGTATCGTCAATCTTGTTAACACGGGAGATGTCGGCTACGGCACTGCATTTGTTGTTGGTATCATCGCATCGCTTTCTACGTGTATGGCGGTTGTAGGCGGTCTTGTGCTCTCAATGTCAGCCACGTTTGCCCATGAAGGTGACAAGGTGCGTCCGCAGATGCTTTTTCATGTTGGTCGTATTGTCTCATTCTTTGTCCTTGGCGGCGTGATTGGCGCGGTCGGTGCCGCCTTTCAGCTGGGAGCAATCGAAACATTTATTCTTGGGCTTATCGTCGGTCTCGTGATGCTCGTCCTTGGAATCAATCTCTTGGATGTGTTTCATTGGACGAAGCGAATTCAACCATCGATGCCCAAAATTTTATCGCAAAAAGCCTTTAGTATCACGAAGTTTAATCATACCTTCACCCCTGCTCTCGTAGGTATTGCGACATTTTTTCTTCCTTGTGGGTTTACTCAGTCGATGCAGATTTATACTCTATCAACGGGGAGTTTCTTGAAAGGCGGATTAACGATGTTAGCATTCGCTCTTGGGACTCTACCCGTTCTGGCCTTAATTAGTTTCAGTTCATTTACTATCAAAAGTAGCTCAACGTCAGGTATCTTCTTCAAGTCGGCAGGCCTTATCGTTATCATGTTTGCCGTTTTCAATATTCTGAATAGCCTTGTGGCTATTGGATGGATTCAACCCATTTTTAATTTCTAATACTATGAACAAAGTTATTGTCATCTCAGTACTGCTGACCATCGGTTCGATTGTGGGGATCGTTGCCCTTTTGCGGAGCATTGGAACAAACACGGGCACGGTCGCAAATGGACAGTCAAATGTATCTGTCATAGACGGCAGGCAAATGATTGAGATCAGTGCCAAGGGTGGCTATGCGCCTCGTAGTACTGCCGCAAAAGCTGGCATGCCAACAATCTTAAACCTGAAGACAAGCGGGACCTTCGACTGCTCATCAGCTATCTCTATCCCGAGTCTTGGTTATAGGGCTAGCCTCCCTCCTTCTGGTGTGACGTCAGTCGAAATCCCTCCCCAACCAGCAGGGACGACCATCAAGGGCGTATGCGCGATGGGGATGTACAATTTTGCGGTGAACTTCAATTAGGGCACTCAATCAATAAACCAAACTCGACCCTGTTAGGATCGGTTCTCCAAGATGCCTGATTCGTCAGGCTTTTTGGTAATCAGGAATGTATGAACACGGTGGCAGATTCGCTATAGCGGTGCGGACAACCTCTACAATGTGACCCCACACAAAATCCCGCTCTAAAGGCGGGATTTTGGTAACCTCTAACGACAGTTGGAGCGTGATGCTATCATTCACGCATGATCTATCTCATTGGAGGTCCGCCCCGGAGTGGAAAAACAACGCTTGCAAAGAGGCTATCTTCGCGTCTTCGTATCGGATGGGTCTCGGTTGATATCCTCGAATCAGTTGTTCGTGAACACACGCTGAAAAAGAACTATAAGAAGCTCTTCCCAAAGAATATCCTTCGGGAAAAGACGCGAGGAAGTAATGACGAGATGTATGAGAAGTTCTCTTTTAAAGAGATCGCCGATGCATATATCACACAGGGTAAGGCGAGTCAGAAGGCTATTGAGATATTTATTAGTGACTGTATCCGCGAAGGTCATGATTTTATCGTCGAAGGCCATCAATTACATCCTATGCTCGTTCAAAAACTCGTGACGCTCTTCCCAAAGGATATTCGATTCGTTTTTCTTATCAAGAAAGATGAACGATTATTAACGGAGGGTTTTCAGAAAAATAAGGCTAAGAGTGATTGGGTTCTTCAGAAGACAAAAAATAAAGAGACACTCAAGAAAATCGCGAAGATGCTTTCATATTTTGGTGAGCGCATCGAGAAAGAAGCTGAGAAGCGTGGTTTCTCAGTTTACGCCACGGATAAAGATTTTTTGAAAACGATTATGTCAGTAGAGAAAAAAATGGCACACAGTTCACCCCTGATAAGGAGTAGTCAGGAATAAACGAATACAGTGGCAGATTCGCTGTAGGGGTGTTTGATTATTTGCGCGTTTGCTTTTCTTTGGTGATATACTAGGATTCAAGATATGAAAAAATGGTTTCGTCGTGGTACTAGAGGGTCATCTGATACTTATCCAATCAGTACAGAGGGCGCATTCTTTTGTGTCGCCTCTTTTCTTTGGTTGGCTGGAATAGTTTGGTTAACAAAACAAGCTACCACAGTCATCAGTGTTATTGCTAGTATAGGGATTCCGACTGTGGTATTTTTCGTTATTACGTATTTTGTGATGAAAGACCGTACAGAGAGATAGTTTTTGTTAAAATGACATTTGTTATCTGAGGGAAAAAGATAAATGATCTCACAAAAATTCCTCCGACATATGTCGGAGGGATTTGCTTTACGTATCCTTGATCAAGGAAAGGATTTCATCAAATACCTCGTCTAGTGGGCGATCGGCATCAATAACTTGCTGATACTCACGGGGAGCGTCTTTAGCGAGCTTGAAAAACGTATCTAACCGTTCTTCGGTCATTTTAATCGGGTAATCCGTTTCATTTCTGTCACGAACTCTTTTTGTGGATGTCTCTTGGGATGTTTCTAAGTAGATCGTGATAATTTGATCCGCGAATTTGACTCGGAGTTCTGCGAATAGATCAGCCCATCTCTTGCCGGTACCTGTCGTCTCAATAGCAATTGGTTTATTGTGGTGCATTGCTTGCAAGATAGCCTCTTTAAACAAGGTGTAAGCCGTGTCTAAGAAGACTTGATCTTCAAACCAGTTTTTGAATATTTGGATCTCTTGGGGCTTTTAGGTACATTTCATCAATCCCAAGAGATACGATATTCAGTCGCTCTAATTGCTTCAAGAGGGTTGTCTTTCCAGAGCCGGGTTTGCCTCCAATGATGATCAGATTATACATACGGATTTCTATGAGGATGCCTTATCAATTCAGCTTCTGCAATACGTTGGCAAATCGAATAGGGTGGTATACTTGCACCAAGTATGAACTCCCGACGAGAAGAATTTCAACATCGTGTCTCGTTGGCTGAGAAGCATCGGGTTTTGAAGCAGGTTGATTTATCGATGCCTTGGCAAAGACTTGAGAAAATCCCACATACTCACCCGCGTATCGAGCAGCATATTGATGAATACGCCTATGCTGCTGAGGCGGTCGATAATCTTATTGATGCCTACCAGAAAGGATTTATACGCATCACTGTTATTGACCGAGATTCGTTTGAGCTTGAGTTCTTGCACGTCCAGATAAAAGAAGAAAAACTCGGCCATCTCTGCGAGGTAGGTGTATTCCAAGAAAATATTAAGCGCTCTTTATGGGGTGAGAGGAGTGCGGCAACCTATTTGCAGACAACGGCGTTTGGCGTCGAGGGAGGCTTAGAAGCTCATGAGAGCTTTCGATCTTCAAAAGAGATTGTGCGGGTGTATATTGATACGGCGCGTTTAGAGCAATGTAGAGATATCTTTCTTGATCCTGAATGTTTGGCCGTAACTCCAGAAGAATACCCGCATGCCTTTTTGGTTTATGACGGTATCCCGCGTGAGACCATCGTTTCTGCCGAGCGTGTAAGGTTGAATACGAGTGAAAGACCCACTATTGATATGAGCGATTGGCCAACAGATGAAGAGGTTGAAGCAGAGGTTAAAAACCAAAGAGAAAGATTGAAGAATTTTTTGCAAAAGATATGAAACTCATCAGTATTTTGAAATCCGCATCTAAAGAGCCAAACGGTTACGAGAACAGACCGACGGTAAAAGCCGTTGTTATTAATGAAGATAATAATACGCTCCTTTTTGGTCTGAGCTTATTAGGCGGTGGAGTAGAGGAGGGTGAATCGCTTGAAGAAGCCATTCATCGAGAATGCTTAGAGGAGGCCGGAATATTGGTAGAGATCATAGCCCCGCTTGGCGAAGTGATTCAATATCGTGACGCTCTGAAAAAACGCCATGAGATTCAGGGGTTTCTTGTGAGGTTTCTTCATCAACAAAGCGAGCCGACAACCACGCAAGCACGGGAGATGAACCGCTCGCTCACCTGGCTTACTTTCAATGAAGCAGAGTCTATGCTCGAAAAGCGCATAGCAGAAGTTGAAGAAGTTCGTGAGACCTATTCTGCTGGCGATGCTTATCAATCCGCTCTTTATAGCGCGACAACGGCACTCGTCTTTTTGCGGGAAGCGAAGAAGGTGTTTCCACGCATTAAGAACAGTACATATCTTAAATAGTAAAAGCGTAAGTTTATATTGAAAATTAAAACATGCTACGCAGAACGTAGCATGTTAAATAGTCTATTATGGAACGCTCTCAGCTGAGATAGCTTGTTCCGAATCTTCGTTCGTACAGGGCGCAGGTCTCGGCGAACGCTCTCTGGAGATCCTCAGCATCCTCTGGTCCGCGAAGACCGAAGTACGGGAAGTGGTGAAAGAACTCACCGAAGATCTCCTGACAGTCTTCGGCGTACGCCTGAGTGTCGAGGATATGGTAGTGCCACATCGTGTCGACGTCCGTTGTTGGGACGATGTCCGTGTCGAAGACCGTGGCGTTGAGGAGCAGGAAGCGACGGTAGCGGGTCTCGATGTCGTCGACCTTGTCTTGGTCCCAACCCTTACCCTCTTTCTTGTCCATCAGCTTCATCTTGACCATCGTGAGGTCGAGCGCTGCGATGGACTTCTCGGCGTGGTCGAGTGAAACTCGTCCAATACGCACTCCTGGCTTGCACGCCTTTCCTTTGCAGGTGTGACAGCCGCCCTTACCCTTACATGCTTGCATCTGTACGAACATTTTGACCTATATCTCTTTCTGCAGAATGTCCTGCAGGTATACCGTCGTATATTTCACTTATAATGTCAATATGGTAGTCTGCCCTCGTAGACAGATCTATGGCCAAGAGCATAAAACAACTGAAATCCGTTTCTATTGATAGGTTTCTCTATCGTTCACCAAATGGCTACATCGAAGCTATTGGAGTACGTCCTGCGAGCAAAAAGAAACTCCCGATCATCCTCTTTTATCGTGGAGGAACGGGTGACTTTGCGGCTATTGAAAATCGCATCATCAACAATATTCTCATGCCTTTAGCAGAAGCTGGTTTTGCCGTTTTTGGATCCCAATATTCTGGCGGTCCAAATTCAGAAGGGAAAGATGAATATGGCGGAAAAGATTCAGCTGATATGCCAGCCTTGCTCGCGAGCCTGCGAAAAGGCGATTGGAATCTCGATTTCAATCGGATTGGGGCGCTTGCGATATCTCGAGGCTCCATGATGGTCTTACAGAACTTAAGAGATGGACTTCCTATACAAATGCTTGCATCCGTTAGCGGTGCGTATGATTTTTCTGATGTAAAAAAAGATCGACCGGATCTCTATCGATTGTTTAAAAAGGAGCATATGTTTGATCCCGATGACAAAAATGAATTAGCAAAACGAAGCGCCATATCTTTTGCTTCCTCTCTTCCGGATATCCCATATCTGCTAATGCATTCTAATCCGGACTCTCGAACGTCTTATAAGGACGCAAAAGAAATAATGAAAAAATTGAAAAAAGGAAAGCTCATAACTTTTAAGGGGGATGATCATGTGCTTATTGAGCATACGGATGAGCGAAACGCTATACTAAAGACCTGGTTTTCAAGGCTGTAACAAAATCCTTCGCGCGAGCGAGGGGGGTTTTTGTTTGGTGATGAAATAGGTATCATTGTGTCATTATGAAACGCTCATTACCTCTTCTTCTTTCTGTGTTTGCGCTAGCCGCGCCTTCGGTTGTTTTTGCGAAGCCTAGCATTGGTTCAGTGACCGCTACGAATCCGACGGCGGGGGTGCCGGTGACGCTTCAGGCTACCGTGAGCTCGGGAGTGGCTATTGAGAAGTGTGTGCTTTGGGTTGATTTGGCTGAAGTTGGTGAGATGACGGTGGCGGGTGGTGTGGCTTCTCGCTCGTACACGTTTAGTAGCGGAGGTTCGCGTCTTGCTTTTGTCTACTGTAAAGACGTAAACGGTGGTGCGACGTCTGGTCCTAATACCGGTTTAAATGTGGCGGGTACCCTCATTGTTACGCCTCCGCCTGCTCCGACTCCTACGCCAACACCGACACCTGTACCGAGCCCGGCGCCCACCCCTGCGCCCGTGCCTACGCCGGCTCCTGCTCCAACATCAACGGCATTAATACCGGTAGTACCCAATGCAGAACTGATCGGTAAAATCATTAAATTGGCTTGTCCGTCAAACCAAGCGGTTGCCGCTGATCATTCGTGTAAAGCGGTCTACTATGTCGGTAAAGACAATAAGCGCCACGCGTTTCCAAATAGCGATGTCTTCTTTACTTGGTATGCAAGTTTTGATGGTCTCGTCATCGTAGATCCCGGAGTATTGGCGAGTTACCAGATTGGCAATAACGTTACCTATCGCGCCGGTGTAAAAATGGTGAAGTTTATATCGAGTCCAAAAGTCTATGCGGTAGCCCGTGGTGCCGTTTTGCGCGGTATCCCTTCAGAAGAAATGGCACG
>JAMIEW010000051.1:0-35037 GCA_035906575.1 bacterium | reverse complement strand
ACCGGCGATCACGACCATAGAGCCGGTATCAGGCTGCACGATCAATAACAGAACAATAGCACCGAGCGACCCCATAAAAGGTATCAACCCTTCATGAAGATCTTTCACTTGTTTGGATGTGCGCGAAGAAAGCCAGGCAGCGAAATAGAGCAGTAACCCGAACTTCACAAACTCGGACGGCTGAAACTGCACACCGGCAATATTCAACCAGCTCAATGAACCACCGACCCGCACGCCAAGTGGCGTATACACCGCCAAAAGCATAACCAAACTCCCAACGAACCCAAACCCAGCGAGACGTTTCCAGAGCTGATAATCGATCATCGAAAAAAGCAAAAACGCCACCATCCCAGGAAATAATCCCAAGAGGAGTTGGCGTTTTACCATGTACAAACTATCTTGCCATCGCTGAAAGGCGATCGGCCCTGTTGCTGACATCAAGATCGCCAAACCAACAATCACTAAAAACGCCGTCGCGCCGACGAGGATCGGATCAAGGGATCTTAAGCGGTCAAGTGGCGACGTGCGCATGAAATTAGGTTTTATCCAGCAAGCCAATCAAGATACCGAGACCGGCCATCACGAACGAAATCATCCAAAAACGCATTACGACACGGGGCTCGCTCCAACCAGAAGCTTCAAAATGATGGTGGATAGGTGCTACTTTAAAGACTTTTTTACCATTACGGAGTTTTTTGCTCGCGAGCTGAATAATAACCGACAAGCTCTCAACGACATACGGCAAACCAATGACGAGTAGTAGCAACGGCTGATTGGTCAGCAGGGCTATGACGCCCAGTGTCGTGCCCAGTGACATCGCTCCGGTATCCCCCATAAACACATCAGCTGGATTAATATTGTACCAGAGAAAGCCAAGCAATGCGCCACAAATCGCCCCACAAAGCGTAGCGAGATCATATCTACCCTGTGACCACGCAATAATCGAAAAAGCAGCAAATGATGAAAGCAAGATACCGCCAGCTAAGCCATCCAACCCATCGGTCACGTTTACCGAGTGCGACGTTGAAATGATAACGAGGATAAAGAATGGTACATACCACCACCCGATTTCAAATGTCCCAACAAAAGGGATATGAAAGTAATCCCAGCCTAGTTTTAGGAAAAACCACAATGCACCAATCACAGCGATCAAGCCATAAGAGAGAATACGCTCACGTTCACGCAAGCCGCCGCCTTTTGAGCCGATGCGCAAAATATTGAGATAATCATCAACCAAACCGATAAGAGCGGCGCCAAACATGAGTCCGAGCGGCAACCAGGTCTGACCACGTGATAAAAAGTTCGCTCGACACGCCAAGGATCCTTCACCGAACAATGCACAGGCGCCAGCGAGTCCAAGCACCAAAACCAAAACCGTCGCCCAGATCACGATACCGCCCATTGTTGGCGTACCTGATTTTGCCTGATGCATCGAAGACATGATTGGCGCGCTATCTGCCGTGCGTATCGATTTGCCCATCTTGTATTTGCGCAATACGCGAATCAATAACGGCATGCTAAGCACGGAGATAGCAAAGGCTCCGCCGGTGACGGCGAGCGTGCGTGCAAGCAAGAATGGATCGATGGTCATACGATGGCTAGATATTGAGAATAGACAGATAAAAAAAGTAACTCATCCAAGGCACAGCCCATGTCAATGCTAATGCGGCACTTGCATTAGCCAATACGGCATCAGTGCGATAGAGACCAAAAGCGACAAGACAATCGATTACCGTCAACAAAAGCCAGAGACCCGGCAAGAAAAAGATCCATGGCCAATCACGCACTTCATCAATCCCAAAGTAGACATTGTAGTGAAACGCAAAAGCACTATTGCGCACCGCCTCTGGCAAAACAGCCGCGATAAATAAGGCGCTCGTACCAACGCATAATACCACTGAAGTGATGGTCGCCCAACGGATAAAGGGCTTACCCCAAGCGAGCTTTGCAGATAGCAACCAGGCGCTCCAATTCATACCGCTATTCTACGCGTCACTCGACGGCTTTTCAATAGATTCTTGTGGAGGTGCGAGCACCACTTCGCGCACTTCTGGCAACATCTCGTAGAGAACCTCTTCGACCCCTGCTTTGAAGGTAAAGTCTGCCATCGAGCAGCCGACGCAGTTACCCTGAAAACGCACTTCTACGCGACCTGTGACAGGATCGGCGCTCACAAGCTCAACGCTCCCATTGTGAAAAGCCAATCCTTGGCGAACGACTTCAAGGACACCTTCGACCTCTTCTGTGAACTGTTCTTGGCTTTTTGTCATAGTTTTAGCCATTTTTACCCAATTTGGCTTTCTTGACAAGTTATTGGGATTTGGGTAACCTTCTGCCCATCATCATTAATTATTAGCACCCTTTATGGCATCCAAAAAGGCCGGTGGTTCTACCCAAAACCTGCGAGATTCTCAAGGTCAGCGTCTCGGCGTTAAGCGCTATGCAGGTGAATACGTAAAATCAGGCAACATCATCGTCCGCCAACGCGGCACAGCTATCCGCGCGGGTCTCAATGTCATGAAAGGCAGTGACGACACGCTCTTCGCGGTAGCACCTGGTATCGTTTCATTCTCCGACAAACGCGTACGCCGCTTTACAGGCAAGTTCAAATTGGCAAAGTACGCCAACGTCACTCCATCTGAAGTTGCTCCAAAAGCACCTACGGTCAGAAAGGCCGCTCCTAAAAAAGCACGCCGCACGTCAGCAAAAAAAGCGTAATCGCTTTAACATGAAAAAGACCCTGTACCAGATCGGTACGGGGTCTTTTCTTTTGTTCAGTTGTGGCGTGCGTCAAACGGGGCTTGAGAGCGCCGGCATGAATCGCAGCACCTTATTATGCTCAAAATAGTACTGAAGAACCTCGAGCTGGTGGCCCAAGAACAAGCGCTGCTTGCTCGGGTCTTGGATATAGTGCTCGACAACATCTCGAGTCAGTATACAGAGGGTGCCTTCATTAAAACCCATGCGCTCCAGCTCAGCGAACCAGTCCATGAACATCGTGCCTGGCACGACGGCAAAGTAGACATGAAGGCCATACATGTACGGCTCCCCTGTGCCGCCATTTGATTGCAGGGTAAAGCTTGTTGGTTCTTGCCCTTTTACAAATCGCAGCACTTCGCGCGCAATCTCTTGATTACGCCATTCTTCGAGTAGCTCTCGTTCGAGTGTGGCGAAGGGGCCATCGTCCGCAGGCTCCATGCGACCGCCCCAGAGCTGCAGCCGCCCTCGGCAGCGCGGGTCTGGGTGGCGATCATCATTGACCTGAAACATGAATGCACCTGAATCGCTTGTCGTGATAACGATCCCAGCGCCTTGGTGATCTAGGGTAAAATCCGGTGACACGTCGCACACCTTTCTGAAGAGAACAAATCCCCGCCATGCGAGGGACGGGGATTCTAACCAACATTTTGCACGTGGTCAATATGGCATCATTTACCAAAACGACGCGATCTTTCTGCAAAATCTGCAAAGGCGGCATCGATATCACGCTCTTCTAAATCAGGCCAAAACTTTTTTATCCACATAAGTTCACTATACGCTGCCTGCCACAATAAAAATCCGCTAAGACGCTCTTCGCCCGATGTACGAATAATGAGATCGGGGTTTGGCATATTGGACCAGTAGAGATGTGATGCAACCGTATCTTCGGTAATCTCTTCTACTGCTGCGCCAGATGTAACAATGGCTTTGACGGCATCCGTAATCTCTTGTCTGCCGCCATAGTTCAAACAAATGCAAAACGTAAAATCTTGAAAATGCTCGGTCTGTTTTTCAGCACTATCAATGAGGTTAAGAATCTTTTTTGAGAATCCCTCGCGACGACCAATGATACGTAAACGGATCTGGCGCGTGAGAAAATATTCGATCTCTTTTTCAAGCGCGGTTTCAAGCAAGAGCATCAAAAAATTTACTTCGGTCTCGCTGCGCTTCCAGTTCTCGGTTGAGAAGGCGTAGACGGTGAGAATCTTTACACCACGATCGATACACCAATCACCCACACTCTTCATGGTTTCATAACCGGCTTTATGGCCTTCTACCGATGAGAGTCCGCGCTCTTTGGCCCAGCGGCGGTTTCCATCCATGATCATGGCAACGTGATGTGGTCCCTGGGTCATACAATGGGCTTGAGGATAGCGGTTTTTACCTCGCTTGGTCAAACCCTCGACTTTGCGCGCTACAAGCTTTATCCTCTGGCCATGCCTATTATCGACGGCAAGGCGCTCGCGAGCCGCCTTGAACAACAAACGAAAGAACGCCTCAATGACACACAATTGAGCCCAACCCTGGCTATTTTGCAGGTTGGTGAAGATGCGGCTTCAAGTATCTATATTCGCAATAAGATGGCTGCCGCTGAGCGTATCGGCGCTAAAGCCATTCTTGAACGTGTCGATGCGAATACGAGTGATGACGACCTAAAAGCCATCATCCAAAAATGGAATGACAATTCAATGGTAAACGGGATCTTGGTTCAACTGCCACTCAAGGGCGAACACGATACCGACGGCATCATCCAAACCATTAGCCCGCAAAAAGATGTGGATGCTTTTCATCCTGAAAATGCCGCACGTCTTGCTGCGAGTAACCCTCTTGTGATCTCGCCTGTGCACGAAGCCGTCTTGCGTCTCTTGGCAGAAACGCCAATAAAACTCGCTGGTGCTATTACGGTTCTCGTTACCAATACCGACACCTTCGCGAATCCCCTCTCACAACTTTTAAAAACCGCAGGCAGCATTGTCTCAATCAATCGACCTGATGAACTTGATTCATTCAAACTCAAAGAAGCCGACATTATCGTTATCGCGATTGGACGCGCAAAATTCATCCACCCTTCAATGACAAGCGCAAAAGCGATCGTTATTGATATCGGCATCAATAAAGAAGACGGCAAAACCGTTGGTGATGCTGATACGCAGGCATTTTTGGACGCAGGTCATTTGATCACTCCGGTACCAGGCGGTGTCGGACCTGTCACCGTCGCCCTCGCTCTTAATAATCTCGTCACCTTGGCTATCGCTCAAAAGGCCGCGTAAAGAGTAAACAACGCAAAGCAGGCATACGTGAACGTAAGCAAACCATAAGCCCCTTTAATCATCCGCGAACGCGGTGTTTTTGGCATGCGTTTTAATGCCGCGATCAAACAAATCATCGCGGCATTGATACCGATAAAGACCGCGCCGATAAACGAGATTACCTCAACAAATTCTCTCGAAGCAAAAAGCAGCATGATTACCGGCAAACAATAAGCAAAAACATTTGACGCCATTCGCGACCAAGAAAAATCTTTATTGAATACCGATTTCAATTCAGCCGATGTTGTAATATAAGACGTTGCAATACCTGTTAAACCAAGTACCGGCAAAAGCCACATGAACTGCGTTGGGATATAGGAGTTGAATTCAATGACGCGATCACCGATCTTGCCACGCGACGCCAAAAAGAAGACAACACCAAATACCCACGAGAGCGCCGCAGAAACAAGCGTCCCAACCGTCACCGCAGAAAACGCTGCTTTGCGTGACTTACCAACAACTTCAATCACTTCGCCCACGCCAGAAAAGCCCGAGACAGAAAAAAGAAAAATACCAAAGGCGATTAACCAGCCTTGGCGCGTGGCACCGAGCACATCAAAAGACACGGCATTCCATTGCAGAGCGCTTAACATCAACAATGCACCAACCATCGCCGCTGTCACATAAGTCTCTGCTCTCGCGATAGCGCCATTACCTGCCGCAGAGATCGCGCTAAACAATGCCCAAAAGAGAATAATCGCCAACAACTCCGGTATGGTAAAAGCAATAAGATAGGCAAGTGACGCTAAAAACCCACCACCGAGCAAAATATAAGCATAGCTCGTTGAAAGTAAATGCAGCGGATAAGTTATCGCCGGAATCCATGCTGCTTTTTTACCAAAGGCTTTTTCAACAAAGTATCCCAGGCGATGCTTGCCGTCTGATGCGATAATCTCTCGCGTTAATGCAAGGTGAGTCGCGAGAGCGCCGCCTGCTAAAAGCCAAAAGAGCAATGAACCCCACCCAAGCCCGACATAAGAAAACGCGGCAGGCAAAGCGAATAACCCCGCACCCATAATGGTCCCCATCATCGAAAGAACGGATTTGGTCCACGCATGGGCGAGTTTCATGTGGGTATTATAGCATGACAAGAAACAAAAAAGCCGCATCTATCAACGCAACTCTTTTGTAGAGTCGCATCGTTAGACGCGGCAGAGACTTTCGCGGACAGCGAGGAAGCGGCCACCTTTTCCCAGATAGCCGATTGTCATATCCTGAGAAGCCATACCAATGTGCAGGCCGAAGATACAGATACCCGACTTATCACGTTCCGACACGGCAAGGGTACCCAAGACACCGATGCCCGGTCCGTCCACTTCTTCAGGAAAGGCCTTCATGAAGCTGAAGGCCTCCTCCAGGAGTGCGGGACGCAATCCCAGTCTTGGCATGACCATGTCAACCGCGTCACACGCGCACATGCTACAACCTCGGAAAGAGTGCGTGGCATCCACATACTCAAAAACGAGCGTTCTTTCGTTGCGCGGAACCCCCTCGCAAGACGCGATATCCACTAACACCGCTGTCTCGAACCAAGGATTATGGCTAGTGAAACAGTCCAAAATCCGTTGATACGTCACCGGGGAGTAATGAACCTTAGCCACAAACTGTTGACCTGGATGAACAATTTGACCCATGAATCCTCACTTGTTGGATGGTTTGACTGTTTGGATTTATGCGCAAAAAACAACATAAACCAACGCTGGATTTTACCATACATTACATGTTTTGTCAATCAAAAAACCAAACTTCTCTTGCGTCGTAAAACGTTAATATTCAAGTAACCGTGTGGGGATTCTACTTATCCACAGCCATCACCCAGCTTCTCCCCTCTTTGGATCCCAAACGCATTGCCATCACCTTGCACCGCCCCTAAGATCCAGACATATGAGCATTGAAAAGCTGACTCCCCATAATATTGAAGCGGAACAGTCTTTTTTAGGCTCTCTTCTGCTCGATAAGGACGCCATGGTCAAAGTCGCAGACCAGCTCACTCCTGAAGATTTTTATCTTGATAAACATCGCCGCGTTTATGAAGCGATGTTGGATTTGTATCGTCGCTCGATGCCAATCGATCTTTTGTCTTTGGGTAATCGTCTCACGGATAAAAATGAATTAGAAAGCATCGGTGGTCGCGCTGAACTCATGAGTCTCGCGAATGCGACGCCAACAGCCGCACACGTTGTGCACTACGCTGAAATCATTCAGAAGAAATCAACACTTCGTCGCCTGCTTGTTGCTGCTCAAGAAATTACGGCTCTCGGTTATGATACGGCTGAAGATGTAGAAGTTTTGCTCGATAATGCTGAAAGCAAACTCTTTAACGTTTCGCAAAAGTTTTTAAAACGCTCGTTCACCATCATTCGCGATGTTCTTACGGACGCGTTTGATCGCATTGATGAATTGCATCGTGAAAAGGGCAAATTACGTGGTGTCCCTTCTGGCTATAATGATCTCGATAATATTCTTGGTGGGATGCAAAAGAGTGATTTGATCATTCTCGCTGCTCGTCCTGCTTGTGGTAAAACCTCGTTTGCGTTGGATATCGCTCGTCATGCCGCCGTAAAACACAAAGTCCCGGTCGGATTGTTCTCACTCGAAATGAGTAAAGAGCAGCTCGTTGATCGTATGCTTTGTTCAGAAGCAAACGTCGATTTGTGGCGCATGCGTACAGGTCGCCTTCAAGAAGGTGGTGAGCATGATGAATTCTCACGCATCGGCCACGCGCTTGGTATTTTGTCTGAAGCACCGATCTATATTGATGACTCCGCTTCAGCAAATATCATGGAGATCCGCACTAAGTGCCGTCGTTTGCAAATGGAGCATGGTCTCGGCATGGTCGTTATCGACTACTTGCAGCTGATGGAATCCCGCAATAAATCTTCTGATAATCGCGTGAACGAAGTGGCTGAAATTACCCGTGGTCTTAAATCACTTGCGCGTGAATTGAATGTTCCGGTGATCGCGCTCTCGCAGCTCTCACGTTCGGTTGAATTGCAGAAGCCGGCTATCCCCCGCCTCGCCCACCTTCGTGAATCCGGTTCGATTGAGCAGGACGCCGATATCGTGCTCTTTATCTATCGCAAAGCCGCCGATAAAAACTACCGTGTCGAAGAACTCTCGCCTGAAGAACTTAATACCGCCGAGATCCACATCGCCAAACATCGTAATGGTCCGACGGGCGTGGTAAAACTCTATTTCGACGCCGCACGTGCCAGTTTCAAAAATATCGCCAAAGATCAATTCATGGGCGGCGCTCCACAAGGTGGCCAACAAGGCCCATCTGATTCAAACCCGCACCAACCGTCGAATCCGATGGTCGGCTCTGGTGTTCCGTTCTAAAACCCTTTACCCTACAACCCTATGTTCAACAAATTGAAACAAATCAACGACCTTCGCTCTAAAGCCAAGACCCTTCAGGACGCCCTCAGTAAAGAATTCGTCACCGGCACTTCGGGTTGGGGCGATAAGGTAAAGATCACCATCAACGGCACCCAAGAAGTCACCTCGGTCGAAGTTGATCCTTCAGCCATGGAAGACCGCGAGAAGCTCCAGAACTACATCAAGGACGCTGCTAACGACGCCATGAAGAACCTCCAGAAGACTATGGCCACCAAGTTGAAAGACATGGGCGGTATGGATCTCGCCAATGAACTTGGCGACCTCATGAAACAGTAATCAATGTCACTTCCTGAGCCATTACGGCAGGCCGCAGCCGCCTTCGACAGCCTCCCCGGCGTTGGTCCGAGGGCGGCTTTGCGTTATGCCTATTGGCTCGTGAACCAACCAAAAAACGTCGTCGACCAATTCTCGCGCGCGCTCACCCAGCTCGCCGAGCGCATGCATCTCTGTGATACGTGTGGAATGTGGTCCGAATCCTCCCCTTGCACCATCTGCTCGGATTCTCGCCGTAACCAAGAGATCCTCTGCGTCATCGCCACAAGCCCAGACATCCGCGTCATCGAAGACGCCGGCATCTTTAAAGGACGCTATCTCGTGCTCGGCGGCACCATCGACCCTATCGAAGGCCGTACACCAGAAACGCTCAATATCGCCAAACTCATCAATCGCCTCTCTCACCCGGATTCGCCAATCAAAGAAGTCATTCTGGCCCTCGATGCCAATATCCCGGGCGACGTAACCGCCATGTATTTGAAAAAACACCTAGGCAAAATGAACGTACGTGTTACGCGACTTGCTCGTGGTTTGCCTACGGGCGCGGCGCTTGAGTATGCGGATGCGCATACGCTGAATGACGCGTTTCAACATCGAAGTGAGTCGTAAACTTTACCCTCCCTGCGCTTCGCTGGGGTGTCCCTTTCCACTTCGTGGACAGGGAGGATTAAGTCAGCCTTATGGGCAGGTTTTTTTGTTTACCACTTCTCTACTCTAGGCTTAATCTCAAGATACTCATCAATACGCCTCTTGGTTGCCGGTGAAATATCCGTAGGTAATTGATCAAAAGCAAAGAACTTCGCTTCTTTGACCTCTCCACTACCCTTCGGCTCAAAAGCCGCCGTCTTCGCCTCAAAAAGCACAATATGATCATTCTTATATTCACCGAAGTTCGAATGCGTGGCTAAGAGATTCAAAGAACCATCAAAAACAAAACCCACCTCTTCATTGAGCTCACGGCGCACCACGTCTTGCAGCGTTTCACCACGCCCAACTCCCCCGCCGGGTAAATACCAATCTTTCAGGTACGAATGCTTCACAAGCAAGACACTCTGCCCATCCGTAACGATGGCACGAGCACCGATGGTAATCGGGCGGCGAATCCACCAATAGAGGCGACGGAGAGCATTGGCGAGCTTGTACATGAACAAAGGCTAGCATGCAAAACTACAATAACAAATCCCACCATATGGTGGGATTTGTTATTATTCAGTAATAGTTTGAAGAATAGCTTCCATGTCAGAATCCTTGGTCAACCAAATGCTTGCCAGATAACCGCCTGCTTTTGTCGTGATGATGTACTTTTTATCTGGACAACCGGCACCATCGCAAGGGTCCTCGAACTCTACGACGAGTGGATTGTTTGTTTTGATGATTTTTTGCTTAGAATCACCCGTTGAATCGAGCAGTATCGTCTCGTTATCAAGCTTTTCAATTCTCATTTCGGCGCCAGAAACAAACTGGCCTGCGGTCGGCTTTGCCGGACCGCCACTCGAAAGAAATAACCGGCCTTTTTGGCTCGTAACAATGAGGCCTTTTCTACCTGATCCATCAAGATCATTCATTGCTACGACAAAATAGTCCTCTGGGTATTTAAAGCTGAAATCCCATTTATAGTCTTTATACTCAACAACACCCGCATCACAATCCCCTTTGCAGGGAGCGCCTGCTTCCGTTGTTGCGGTGGTAGACGTTGTTTTTACAGGTTCTTGCTGTACGTGTTTTTCAACGACCATGAGGCGATTGGCGATGGTCGAAAGCGTATTATTGGTATTCATCTGCATGAAACCAAGACCAACGATGCCAAGCAAGATAATCATCGCGATCGTAATAAGGGAAAAGTGTTTGCCGTCCATAGTTTTAAGGGTGAGCTAGTGTTAGATATAAGTACAACGTAACTTATTATAACACATGACAGCCCTCCCCTGATAGGGGCATACAAAAACTCCGCCATTAAGGCGGAGTTTAAAGATTGATTACGCAATCTTGGTGATTTTCACTTCGGTGAAGTGTTGGCGGTGGCCATGGCGACGCGTATAGCGGCTCTTGGCTTTGTACTTAACAACTTCAATCTTTGCATGGCGTGCGTGGCGGACGACTTCTGCCGTTACCTTTTCGCCGAGCGAAGGAGTGCCGAGATTGAGCTTGTCGCCCTCAGCGGTAAGAAGAGTCTCAAAAGAAACGGACTTGCCGGCTTCTGCTTCGAGCTTTTCGATTTTGATGACGTCGCCCTCGGATACGAGGTACTGTTTACCGCCAGTGGAGATAACTGCAATCATAGAATTTTTGGGAATGGGCGTATATTAGCGGTTTTAGGCTAGGTTGTCAATTCCTCGGCTTTGCTCGGAATGACAACTTGTTTTTACTGGCATTTGGCTATCTTAAGCTGTTTAAATCCGTCTTGGTACCTATTTCTAGCTTGTATTCTTTTACCATTCCTGCATTTAGCTCAAGAACCATGTCTGCCTCGGTTTTGGATTGATGGCTGGGGATAGATGCTAGACTGGGGCGTTGTAGCGTCACGAGATCAACCACCTCACCCTCTCTCAAAAAAACAATGTCGATGGCAAACTTCATATCCTTCATCCAAAAGGTCTGATATTCGACATTTGGCATAATGAAGAGCATCCCTTCATCTGCCGCCATGGTATTGCGGCCACTGAGACCCTGCACAATCGCCGCAGGTGTTTGTGCGATCTCGAGTTGCAGTGATTTACCATTGATGGTGACTTCACGATCGTGTCGCATTCTAGGGGCTTCTGGCGCTGATAGAATCCACGAAGCAAACCCGATACCTAGCGCCACCAAAACGAGCCCAGTAGTTACGAAGATTTTTTGATTCATATACGTGACTTGGACTTATGTTTAGCGTCTGCCCAAGCTGACAAACCTGCGGTCACCGCACAAAGCAAAAAGAATAACAGCGCTTTACCGCGCGTCTGGACAAAAAGCCCGGCAGCACCAGCCAACGCTGTCAGCGACCAAAGCAAATAGACGATATGACGCTTGTCGAGACCAGCTTTCAATAACTTGTGATGAAGATGCGTATCATCACCTTTAAAGAGTGAGGCACCGCGACGCAGACGTCCGATGAGCACAAAAGAAAGATCGGCGATCGGTAAACCGAGCACCATTAAGGCCGTTGCGAGCTTTGCACCACTTAAAATCGCCAATGCCCCAAGTAAAAACCCTGCAAGGGTACTACCCGCTTCGCCGAGAAATTGCTTGGCGGGATTCATGTTATGCGGCAAGAACCCGATAAAAGCCCCAACGACGATGATCGCCAGCAACGCCATACTAGGCTGATAGTAGCGCTGGGTGAGTGATAGTGCCGCAATTAGGGCAGCGCCGATAACGGCTTGGCCTGTGACAAGACCATCAAGCCCGTCCATTACCTTGGTGGCATAGGTCACACCCATTAACCAAAAAAACGCGAGCAGACTCGGCACGAGGGCAACGCCACTCACCGTTAACCACTGCAATGAGATGGCGCCGCCAAAAGGATTTGTGATAACGCTAATCGAAAGTCCGCAGACAACCGCCGTGACACTCGCAACTATCGGAAACAAAATCTGATACTTTGCGGGCAAATCATAACGATCATCCAAAACGCCACCAATAACGAGTATGATTATCGCGATCATTAATCCCGTTAAGGCGAGACTTGGCACGGATAACCATGGCGACAAAAAACCAAATGCGATCAAAACGACCAAACCAATACCCAAACCGCCTAATAGCGGTGTTGCGACCTCATGAATCTTGCGGCCACCTTTTGGCTCATCGATAGCACCTAATCTAGGGGCAAGACACTGCGTCGCGCGTGCCAATAACCACGATAATGACGCACTAGCAGCGCCTAATGCAGCAAGAATCAAATACAGGGTCGTTCGGTCCATAGCGACATCTAACCCCGCCATTTCTCGACACGCAAGTGACCACCCTCTTCAATAACAAGCGTATCTTTGCGAGCCACCTCTTCATTCAGCAAGGCATCGGCAATCGCGGTCTCGACCTTATCTTGAATAAGACGCTTTAATGGACGCACGCCAAATTGAGGATCAAAGCCTTCTTTTGCCAACCATTGAACCGCCTCATCATCGGCGGTAACCGTAATGCCTTTTTCTTTGAGCTTATTTGCCAATAAGCGGATTTGTAACCAAGTGATTTGCTCTACTTCATCCAAATTAAGCGGACGGAACACGATAATCCCATCGAAACGATTTAAAAATTCTGGGCGATAAACATTTTGCAGTTCGCGTTCAAGCAACTCGCGTTTAATCGTCTCGAGCGGCATTTCTTCACGCACAGACTGCTGTATAAATGAAGCACCAGCATTTGATGTTGCTATAACAATGGTATTCGTGAAATCAACCGTTCTCCCAACACCATCAGTAAGACGTCCATCATCAAGCACCTGCAAAAATAATGACAAAATATCTGGGTGGGCTTTTTCTAACTCATCAAGTAAGACAATTGAGAATGGTTGTTTGCGAATCGCCTCCGTCAATAAACCACCTTTATTATCACCCGGTGCACCAATCAAACGTGCTACCGAAGATGAATGTTGATACTCAGACATGTCGAGACGCACCAAGAACCGTTCATGACCAACGTATTCGGTCGCGAGCGCTTTCGCTAATTCGGTTTTACCCACACCAGTTGGCCCCAAGAACATAAAGGTTGCCATTGGGCGGCGCGTCTCACGCACATCAACACGAGCACGACGCATGGCTTGTGAAACCGCTTTTACGGCTTCTTCTTGTCCAATAACATGATTCTTCAAACGACTTTCGAGTCCGAGAAGTTTTTCTTTTTCATTTGAATTGATGGATTCAACCGGGATCCGCGTCTTTTCGTGGACGATTTGGGCGATATCATCCTCACTTACCAATACTCCAGAGCCACGTTTGCGTTGGGCGGATGCCGCGGCCTCGGTCATGAGCTGCAAGGCGCTCTCAGGCAAACGAATATCCTTCAAATAACGTTTAGCCGAAGTATAGGCTTGCTCTAGGGCACCATACGTAAAGTACACGCGTGAACGATATTCAATGCTGCCAGCTTTTGCCATTAATAACTCCATCGCTGCTTCTTTTGAAGGCTCTTCGAGGACTTGCTTGCCCATTTGTGCGCTTAACGCATGTGGCTCAAGCACGCTCGTCCATGCAGAAGGCGTCGTCGTAGCGAGGAGCATCAATCTACCATGCTCTAAATCTGAAGCGAGTAAGTCAGCTAAATCAACGCCATTTGTCGACACGCGCACAACGGCATCAATTTGTTGAAGGACAAGAAGAATATTGCCCGAACTTTCAGCCTCGCGAATCAATGCAAGCAAACGCTGCGGCGCATAGGCAGGATCACCACCGGCTAATACATGCGCGACATCAACAACAACCATGCGCTTATCGAATAATATTGGCGGGACGTCTTCAATCACCATACGTTGAGCGAGACCCTCAACAAGGGCACGCTTACCGATGCCAGCATCCGCAATCAGGGCCATGGCATGATGCCCACTTTCAAATCCACGTAATAACTGGTCCATCTCTTCATCGCGACCGATAAGCGGAAAGAGATAGTCATGTCGTGCAGACCGGGTTAAGTCCTCACCGAATTGATCGAGGAGCGGTGTCGCATGCGCCATCATGGCACGGTCCATCGAAGCATCAGGCTTAAGAAGTGCGAGCTTGTGATAGGCGCGATGATCTTCGACGAGCTGCTCTTGCAAACGTATCCAATGTGCGACGCGTTCTACGCGATCTGCCGGTACGCCCAAAAGATCCAAAGCATCGCGAATAGACCCGTCAACTTCTACAGCCGCTTGAAAAATATCCATAACGCTCACTGTCTGGCGCTGATTTTGACGAGCGTATAAAAATGAACGTAATAACACTTCGCGTGCCTCATCTGAAAGAGTTGGTGTAGCATTATCGCCAAAAGAGACACGATTCAACAACCTACCAAGTTCTGGCTTCCAGGCATCAAAGGTGACACCGAGACGTGAGAGCAAGATCCCTCCTTGTGTGGACGTAAGTGCCGCAGCAAACAAATGAATAGGGGCTAATGCGGATTTTTGTTGCTTCTCAGCCAATTCATGCGCGAGACGCAAGGCGACCCAGGCGCTGTCATCAGCAAAACGTGAAACATCGCGTACAAAAGGTTGCGTTGGCACGCTCGATGGCGCTACAGGGATGCGTTCTTGCGTCTCTGACCAGGTTGCCGTGCGGTAGACAAGCGTTAATGACGCTAAAGCAGCCAAACAAACGGCGAATCCAAAAGATGAACCTGATACGAGCAAGGCAAAAGACCATTCGCTCGTCGCGGATGACACCAACCAACCAATCCCAACAACAGAAACAACAAAGAGCATGAGAGCCAAAAGAACACTCCCCCTTCGTGAGATCTCTTTGACACGACGTAAACCAAATACCGATGGTTCAACAGGGCTCAACCAAACAAGCTGCTCGGCACTATCGATAATCAATGCAAACTTTGTCCCTCGGCAATTGGTGCAGAGCGTTTGGTCGCCATCAACAGGGCAGGCATCACAAGAAATTCGCTGAATATCCATATTACATCACAAAGATCAAACCTAGCGCACCCATGCTATTGAGTACAAGCACCGCAACAATCGCCGCTGGTAAAAAGAACCAGGTCATGAGAACGAACGCATAAAGCAAGAGAGACCCTGCTAAAACAAAGAGGCGCCAAATCAACACGAGAAATCTCATCACGACACTAATCGCTCGACCAGCAAAATCACTTTGACCGTACATCGGCTGCAATAAATGCGAAGCCCAAAAACGAAAAGCCAATGCTCGCCAACGATATGAAAGTCGTCCTTTTATCCAATCAAAAAGACGGGCAAGACCGTCTGAATACCACCAAAAAAACGTTTTTGGCACCACGCCGAACAATTCTGACACGATGATGAAAAAAGATGCGGCGATCGGCATGGTCATGCGGCGATTATATCAACAATCCCCCCTACACGCTATGAGGGAGGATTATTGATATCATCGTCTCATGCTCGAAGTCTAGCGAACGGCAACGCCATCGCGGCTCACATCGATAAACTCCATGCGGTCAGCGGCAACATAACCAAGGCCAGCGACACGGGATTCGATATTGCGAATGGCACGTTTTTGAGCGACCTGATCTTCAAGCGAAGCGACGGTGATTTGCAAACGCTCGAGACGGTATTCTTGGTCACGAAGAGCAAAACCCTTCGTCGCCGTATGATTCATCTGAAACACATACGAGACCATCCCAATAACCGAAATACCAATCAACAAATAGACCCATGATCGCTCAGCGACATGTGCAAGGCGTTTGCCCAAGGGCAATGCCAAACCCAATGTCTGCTGTGGAGAGCGGAGGCTATAGGTCGCGAGCTGTGCTCGGTTAATCGGCGTGATCGATGTCATAAAGAAGGTTCGTTTTTGATGGCGACGCGAAGTTTTGCACTGCGCGATCGCGGATTGGCAGAAAGTTCTGCGTCACTAGGCACAAGGGGTTTTTTGTACACGTTGGTCCATTTCACTTCGTCTTTGAGCGCGAGCTTGACCACGCGGTCTTCGATGGAGTGAAACGAGATGATCGCGAACCGGCCATTAGGGGCAAGAATGCTATACGCACTCTCGATGGCCTGCTTGAGCGATTGGATCTCGTCATTTACCGCCATGCGCAAGGCTTGAAAGGTTCTTGTCGCGGGATGAATGCGTCCTTGTTCGTAGTGTCCGGGGACCGCGGCCTTGATGATGCCGGCAAGTTCGATCGTACGGGTGATGCGGGACACGCGGCGCGCGTCGGCAATCGCCGTAGCGATTCTGAAGGCGAATTTTTCTTCGCCGAAATTGCGGATCATCTCAGTTAACTCGGTCACCTTCCACGTATTGACGATGTCTGCGGCGGTGAGGCCGTCTTCATTCGCCTTTGGACCAAGGCGCATATCAAGCGGTCCCTCGAGTTGAAAGGACAAGCCTTTTTTCGGGTCTGAGATCTCATCAGAGGAGAAACCGAGATCGAGCAGAATACCGTCAACCGAGTTCACACCAATCGCACGCAAGCTATCAGCCATGGTACGAAAGTTCGCATCAATCCCCTGCCAACGATCGCCGTATTCGGCAAGCGTTTCTTTGGCTCTCGAAAGAGCTTGAGGATCAACATCGAACGAGTACACGCGGCCATTTGGCGCCGAGAGCTTAAGCAGTTCACGGGTATGCGTGGCACCGCCGAGCGTCCCGTCGACATAGGTACCGCCATTGTGAGGTTCGAGGCCAAGCATGGTCTCTTCGAGCATCACAGCGATATGGACTGAAGCGCTCATACGCCAAGATTGGTTAAACGTTCTGCAATCGCATTGCCTTGGTCCTCCGTTTGGCGGGCATAGGCTTCGTAAGCATCTTCGTCCCAAATTTCGAGACGATTATACAAACCAGCGACAACAACGTTTTTCTGCAACCCTGAATAGGTACGCAGATATTCTGGCAAAAGCACGCGTCCAGCCTTGTCGACTTCAGCCTCCATGGCACCAGCAAGCATCAAACGTGCAAACGCACGCGTATCAGCCTGGCCCAACGGAAGCGCAGCGAGTTTAGCCGCGAGGGTTTCCCACTCTTGTTTCGGATAGAGAAAGAGACTGCGATCTAGACCGCGAGTAACAACGACACCCTCAGCGAGAGCAGCGCGAAACTTAGCCGGAATAGACATACGGCCTTTTTCATCGAGACTGTGGTGAAATTCCCCGATAAACATGGCGTAGGTAACGTGTTCAGAAGTTTTCCCACTTCTTCCCACGTGATCCCATTTTATACCACTTCGCCCCTTTTGTACAAAAACCCAAATAAACAAAAAACCCGCTGTCCTAGCGGGTTTTTATGTTCTGTTCTTGTTCTTGGGGATAACTACCAACCCACTTTACCCTCCCTGCGCTTCGCTGGGGTGTCCCTTTCCACTTCGTGGACAGGGAGTTAAGGATTTGTTGAATGTATTTTTTTGTAAAATCCATATCCCCTTTTTCACGAAGTGAAAGAGGTGCCGAGCACAGCGAAGGCGGAGAAAGCCGTACCGTTATCTCAGCTTAAACTCCCCGATCAGCGGCACATGGTCACTAATGTCCTGCGTATCTTTAGCACGAACTTTGTGTTGCTTCACGGTTAATAACGGCGAGTAGAAAAGATAATCCAAGGTACGATCGAGCTTGTGCAAGTCTTTGCGATTGGGCGAATGCGTAAACCAACGACGACGCTTTTTACCCCTCAACTCACTCTTGGTCGGGATAAGCGCAAATGACTTCGTGAGATACGACAACTCCGTATGCGGATTATAGAGCTCGGCCTGATCTTTGGTGAGTTGCTTGCGCGCCATGTCATTAGGTAAGAGATTAAAATCCCCACCAAGCACCCATGGAGCCTTTGCCTCGGTGCGCTCATCAAGCAATCGCTTAACGCCCTTCACTTGTTTTGCCATCGTATTCGAGCCCTGAGCATAAGCATCAAGATGCGTATTCATCACCGAGAGATGACCGCCTTTGCTTAACGGGATCCGCGCTTCGAGCACGCAGCGTTTTAGATAGAATAGGCGCACGATCCAAAGCGCAGGCTTCACGGCAAGTTGATAACGCTTTGCCTCGTCAATCGAATACTTCGAAAAAATCACGAGCTTCATTCTCCATGGCCGCAAAATATGGCGATGTGGATGAAATGCCGACTTCACATAATAGGCCGACGTTCGGTACGGATAATCTTTCAGCTTCTTCGCCAACTCCCCTTCTTGATCGTGATAACGCGTGCGCGAAGAACCTTCGTCTACCTCCTGTAGAAGCAAAACATCCGGACTTTCAGATTTCACCACTTTAATCAAATGATCACGATTACGCTTCATCTCAGCTTCTTCAACCGTGATGCGCTTACCTTTATCCATGGGCAAGTCAAAAAAATACACGTGATTGCGCCCGCCAAAAAATTCTTGGTTCCAGGTCATGACTTTGAGCGTCTTGCCGGCAGGTAATGTCTTACGCTCATCATTCGAAACAATCTCACAGTTTTCAACGGCTCTCGGACGATACGAAAAAAAGTAGAGATAAATCGCCAATAACAAAAAGAGGCTGGAGACACCTCCAATCAGCCACCATACAAAGAGCGACAACTCTGGCATGGCCGGATTATACCTTATTTGCGTTTCTTTTTCGCGGGGGATTTTTTACCAACAAATGCCTCACTTCTTACTTTGCGATGAAAGGTAATGGCAAAACGATGCGATTCGTCACGAACCTGGGTAAACAAATCGATATGCGGCTCAAGCAATTGGCAAAGCGATGGATTGAGATCCGAGCAAATGAGATCGGTACGCTTGCGCTCTGGACCTTTTGCCATCCCCACTACCGGTACTATGACACCATTCTGACGCATGATTTCTTCAACCGCATGCACCTGCGGCTTACCTCCATCAATCAAAAAAAGCTGTGGCAAAGGCCATTCATCATGCTTTAAGCGACGCGTCAGCACTTCTTGCAAAGAGCCAACGTCATTAGAGCCTTCAACGGTTTTGATTTTAAACTTGCGATACTGCGCTTTTGCCGGTGCGCCATTTTGAAACACCACCATACTCGCCACCTGCGACGTACCGCTAATATGCGAAATATCATAGCCCTCAATGCGGCCATACACGTCAATCTCGCCTTCAGCGCGTTTAACGGTGCGCGCTTCAGGTTCATCTCGCATTAAGAGCGCGATATCTTGGATATGTTCGAGTGAGAAAAGCTGATTGCGAATCTTTGCCGCTTCTTCAAAACGCTCTGCCTTTGCCAACTTCTCCATCTCTTTTGTCATCGCCTTCACAATCTCTTCTTTTTTGCCTTCAAAAAACTTCATCAAATGACGAATCCCCTGCTTATAGGTTTTTGCATCAACCTTGCCAACACAAACACCCGGGCAACGGCCGATTTGATAATCAAAACAGGCCTTGGCACCCCCTACCCCCTGCCCCCTTCCCACATTTGTGGAAGGGGGTTTAGGCGGAAGACACGTTGACCATGGAAAGACTTTTCGTACCAAGTCCAAAGCCACGCGCAACGAGCGTGCTGAGAGATACGGCCCAAAAATCGCGAGTGACGTTTTTTCTTCTTCAGGAAGCAAATCCGTCGCGCGTTTTAAGAGAGGGCGCGGATACTCTTCATCCGTAATGACCAAATACATGAAGCTCTTATTATCTTTGAGCAGCACATTATATTTTGGCCAATGTAATTTGATGAGATTCGCTTCAAGAATCAGCGCTTCAATCGCCGTTTTCTTTTCGACATAATCAATCTCACGCACGAGTGGCGTCATCTCTTCGATAAACGGTCCATGCGGACGTTCAAAGTGCTGATTGACACGACGCTTCAAATTCACCGCCTTTCCCACATACAAAATCTTCCCACGAGCATCTTTCATGAGATAGACACCGGGAGTATCCGGTAAAGCATCGTTTTTGATGCGGATGTAGGGTGGCAACATACTTTTCCCTCCCCTTGCTTCGCGCGGGGTATCCCTTTTCACTTCGTGAACAGGGAGTTAAGGATTTTTATACTTGTTTGCAAATCCCTATCCCCTTTTTCACGAAGTGAAAGAGGTGCCAAGCAAAGCGCAGGCGGAGAAAGCTTAAGAAGGGATGATTAGGATTTCTTACTCACCTTCCCGATAATCCAGTACGAGAGCGGGATGAAGACGTATGGCGTTGCCCAGAGAAAACCCGTCATACCGAGCTCAGCACCCTTGAAGATGCTGTCGCTACCCGTGACGAGCTGAGTAATGGCCACAAGCCACATCGCAGGCAATACAAGTAAGAGCTTGATCATGGACATAAACCCTTCAAATCCAACCGTGAGATATTGCATCACACCCGTGCCAGCCGCGGATTTTGAGATGTAGATAAAGAGATTGATAAGCGAAAAGATCAATACCATGACAAGCCAGATGATTGTGCTCCAAAGCCATTTATTGCGATTGCTTAGCGGTTTCTTGGTGAGTTCTTGAGGCATATGTAAGTAGTATAACGTATTTCTGCGAATGGCGTGACGGTTAGCGCTTCTTCAACACTTCTTTCAAATACTTACCCGTCCAGCTCTTTGGGTTCTTGGCGACTTCTTCTGGCGTACCTTGGGCGACGATAGTACCGCCTTTATCACCACCTTCAGGACCCATATCGATGATATAGTCAGCGTTTTTAATGACGTCGAGATTATGTTCAATGATGACGACGGTATTACCACGTGTCACGAGACGATGAAGCACTTCAAGAAGTTTGCGGATATCTTCAAAGTGTAGACCCGTTGTCGGCTCATCAAGAAGATAGAACGTACGGCCAGTATCACGCTTCGCGAGTTCACTTGAAAGCTTAATACGCTGCGCCTCACCACCTGAAAGCGTGGTAGCGCTTTGGCCGAGCTTCAAATAACCAAGACCAACCTCTTCAAGTACCTTGGTTCGATCATGCACGACTGGAATGTCGCGGAAGAAATGGCTGGCTTCTTCAATCGTCATATTCAATACATCCCAAATATTTTTTTCGCGATACGTCACTTCGAGTGTTTCGCGGTTAAAGCGCTTACCTTTACAAACATCGCAAGGCACATACACGGTCGGCAAGAAGTGCATCTCAATAGCGATCTGGCCATTACCTTCGCAATGTTCACAACGTCCACCTGGGACGTTAAAGGAGAAACGACCAACCTTATAACCACGAATACGGGCTTCTGGCGTCATCGAATAGAGCTCACGAACGTGATTCCAAATACCGGTATAGGTTGCTGGATTTGAGCGTGGCGTGCGGCCAATAGCGCTTTGATCAACATCGACAACCTTGTCGATCCAATCCATCCCTTCAATGCCACCGTGAGCACCTGGCTTTGTCGTTGCACCATTTAAATGACGCGCAAGCTCGCGATACATCACATCAATCAAAAGCGTCGACTTACCCGAACCAGAAACACCCGTAACACAAACCATGCGACCAAGCGGAATCTTCGCATTCACGTTTTTCAAATTGTTCTCCGTGGCTTTTTTGACTTCTAAAAACGCTTTTGCCGCAGGTCGGCGTTTATGCGGATAACTGATCTTTTTATCACCGCGCAAATACGCACAGGTTAAACTATCAGGATTCTCTAAAACCTTCGGCATGGCACCTTCGGCCACAATATAACCACCATGAACGCCAGCGCCTGGACCAATATCGACTAGGTGATCCGCGGCATGAATCGTATCTTCGTCATGCTCAACAACGATAATGGTATTACCAAGATCACGAAGTTTCAAAAGCGTATCAATCAAGCGTTTATTGTCGCGTTGATGCAAACCGATGGTCGGTTCATCCAAAACATACAATGCTCCCACAAGATGTGAGCCGATTTGCGAAGCAAGACGAATACGCTGCGCCTCACCACCAGAAAGAGTACCAGCGGTGCGATTGAGCGTGAGGTATTCGAGACCTACGTCTAACAAAAACGATAAACGCGAGAGCACTTCACGCATCACCGGTTCAGCAATCGACATTGCCGTCGGATCAAGAGATAGCTTCAAAAAGAAGTCTGCCGCTTCGTTGATTGGCAAGTTCGTGACTTCAACAATGCTTTTACCATCAATCCAAACGAAGAGTCCTTCTTTGCGCAAACGCGCACCTTCACACGCCGGACAAATCTCTTCAGAAAAAAGCGACTCAGTACCGATACCGTTACAGGTCTGACACGCGCCATAAGGCGAATTGAATGAAAAGAGACGCGGCTCGATTTCAGGAAACGCAAAACCGTCATCCGGACACGAGAAACGCGCCGACATCAGCATCTCGGTCTTATCATCCATAATGACAAGCACGGTGCCATTGGCACGATCAAGTGCAGACTCCATCGCTTCACTTAAGCGCGATTGCAAACCCTTATTGCCGGCGATAGGCCAGCCGAGCGGGATGCGATCGGTGACGACTTCAATCGTGTGGCGATCATAACGCTCAAGATCAATTGGTTCGCGAAGTGAATGCCATTTGCCATTCACGCGTACCTCAGTGAAACCAGATTCATGAAGATCTTGAAGAAGTTGGTGATATTCACCTTTGCGTCCACGCACAACCGGCGCGAGAATGACGAGCTCATTGGTCAATGCGACATTTTTAGCACTCTTCTTTGGCTTTGCCTCGCCGATGGTCGATGTTGCAGCGCTAGCATGAATCTCTTCAGTCTTTTTGAGGATGCGATCAACCATCTCGTCCACCGTCATCTTTTGAATCGGATTGCGACAAATCGGGCAATGCGGTTTACCGGCACGCGCATAAAGCACACGCAGGTAATCGTAGATTTCAGTAATGGTTGCCACCGTTGAACGAGGATTGGCAGAGTGTGCTTTTTGGTCAATCGAAATAGCCGGCGAAAGACCTTCGATTTCGTCGACATCTGGCTTGTCCATTTGGCCCAAGAATTGACGGGCATACGCCGACAAAGACTCAACATAACGACGCTGACCTTCGGCAAAGATGGTATCGAATGCCAAAGAGGACTTTCCTGAACCAGAAAGTCCCGTAAAGACGGTCATTTTGTGACGTGGGATCTCAAGCGAAATATTCTTGAGATTGTGCTCGCGGGCGCCGCGAATGATGATTTTGTCTTGCATAACGCAGAAGGCCGCCCGTTGTCGGGGCGATGGGTGGACTATACGTGATCTCCCCTATTCTATCAACCGACGATATGAAAGAATGCAGGCCTATGCAAAAGCACCAGCCCCCTGTTGTAACAGGCTCTAAAACCGTTTTTGAATGCCCGTACTATTCAGTTCGTCATGATGAGCTCGATTTACCAAATGGCACCAAAGGCAACTACTACGTGATCGACATGCCTGAGGCCGCCGGTGTCATCGCTATCAGCGAAGGCAAGATTCTGATGATTAGCCAATATCGCCATCCTCTCGCCATTGTCACCTACGAGTTCCCTATGGGTCGCGGACACAAGGGCGAGCCACCGCAAGACGCTGCTCTACGCGAATTCGCCGAAGAAACCGGATTCGCTCCTGTCACGGTCAAACCTCTCTGCGTTATTGATCCTCTCCCTGGACAATCCAATCATCAAGTCGCGATGTTCATCGCTGAAGGCGTGAGAAACACGACCGCTGAAAAAGACGCTGAAGAATACGATCTTGAAAAACACTGGTTCACTCCAGAGCAAATCGACGAGATGATCGCCTCGGGAAGGATGAACAATGCTGTCACGATCGCCGCTTGGTACAAATACAAACTTACTTTCTGATCTCTCCCGTATACACCGCTTCAAACGCGGAGCCCTTAATCCCTTTCAACTGATTCAACTCATCATCATTCCAGCGCGTGTCGGTAGCGCCTTGAAAGTACCAAGGCGAACCATTATCAGCGACGATCAAGCCGTAATCTTTCATGGCTTGTGCGATAATTTTGGACGAGCCTGTTAGACCCGAAATGTCATAGTCTTTTTTCAAGCGCAAACGCAAACCCATCGGTGGCAAATTGGCATCATTCGAACCTGCATGATGCGTCGCTGGAAGAATGTAGCCCTTTTGACTACGTGGCACGGTCACGCGGATAGCATGCGTGATTTTACCTGCCGCGATCTCATCATAACGAACGAGTCCATTAAAAATCGGTAAGCCGGCGGCATCAGCACTCGTCCAACCCTCTGGACGAAGCGCGCCCGTTTTCAAATTCCACTTTGCACCCGAATCCGCATTCCAGCCTTGAGTGGTTTTTACGGCTGCGAATAATTCGTAAAGCATACACGTGCTTTTATCTACGACAAGCACATGACGATCGCTCCCACCCTCAACGCGCGCATTCGTTGGGATTGGAAATGGACCCGGATCACTCTCATCACCATACGCCGTATAATTAATCGCGACCTTTGGCGTCATTGCATCCGCAATCGTATAAGGGATACCGTAATCCTGATTCTCGCCAAAATCAGGATGTAGATTTTTCGTTGAACCAATAGCGGCGATATAGGTCGCGGATTTTTCATGCACAGGCAATGCATCTACGCGTTGATTCCACGCATTTTCAGCAGGAAAGACGGGACACCCTTCAAACATCGTCGAAGCAACGGGTGTTGGCGTCGTTGGATTTGTCACACCCTTAAACCACTGATAGAGCGTCGTCACTTTTAATTCTTCTGCTAGCTGGTAATCCGTTGCAGAACTTAGCGGGGCACCAACGGTATAGTTAATAAAAAACGTGTCCGATAAATCGTGAACCTTGGTTGCCCAGTTCGCATCAAAGAGAGACTTCGCAACATTCTCGCTCGCGATCGGGCGCAAGATACCTTTACCAGAAATCGCATAAACCTTTGGATCGCTCGTGATCTTAATCAGCTGCGCACCCGAACGATACGCGATATTGCCGCCGATTTGATACGAAGCCAACTCCCCTTCGCCCACCGTCTGAACGCTTGAAAAATCCGCATACCAACTCTTATAAATCCGTTCGTTGGGAAAGACGTAGCGCTTCCCGTCCAACACATAGTACACCGCCGCATTACTCGGACTCTTCACCAAAGCGTCCTGCACGGCCGCTGTAGCTGGCGCTACGGGCGCTATAACCGATAAAAGCGAGGCAAGGCTCAATAGAGCCAAAATACGGTGAGAAGGGCTAGACATATAGATACAGGATAACATAGATCCTCCCTGCCCTCCTTTAGCAAGGAGGATTCTGAAAGTCATGTAAACCCCGCTCTAGACAAAAATACTATAATATGATAGCCTTCGAAAGCATTCCTTTTAACGTTGGAGGCTGGGCATGCAACAGACAACCGCAAGCAGAAACAAGCAAAAATTTCCCGCTCTCGTATCGGTCTCGGAGTACGGCACGAAGGACCATCTCATGGTTCTCACCTGTACCAAGACCGGCGTGATGCTGCCACTGGATGAGACTGGCATGATCTCGGCCAGCCATCCCTTTCTCTCGGAGGAGATCGGCACCATCAACGTTCTCGACGGAGACACCTACCTCGAGATCCAGCGCAAGCGCGCTCGGACGCACGCTCGAGAGATCCTCAAGAGGTCAACGCTTCAAGAGGTCCACTTCCCGCGCTGGGACCAAGTGACCAGCGCTGCCATCCCGACCGCGCTCAAGGAGCACGACCAGTACATGATCATCTATCAGGTCATGTTTCTGAGGGCTGAAGAGGAGAATGCGCCGGGCTACGTCCATGTGACCTATGCAGAGCTCACGAAGGATGCGCGCCTCTGCCCTGTCATGAAGGACGTCATCGCGCAGCTCGTGTATCTCGATGGCTTCGAAGACTTCGTCTCGAAGTTCACGGACGAAGACTGAACATGAGCGCCGATTGGCGCTCGGGCCCTACCAAACTGGTGGGGCTCTTTCATTACTCATCAATAACGTTGCGGTAATAGTCCATGAACTGCACGATCGCATCATCAAGACGAATATCACGTGTCGTCACGGGTGTGGCGAGTGACATGCCTTCTAAACTGCGACAGCGGCTCAGCGCCACATAAGCTTGCCCTGAAGCAAAAGCCCCTTGTCCAAAATCCACACAAACATGATCAAAGGTTTTGCCCTGGCTTTTATGAATGGTTACGGCCCATGCCAATCTCAAAGGTAACTGCGTAAAACTCCCCACGGCTTCTTGTTCGATTTCTTTGGTCTCATCATTGAAGGTGCTTTGATACAAACTCCACGTATGTGAGCCAACGGCCACCGTTTGGCCATCATCTAGTTTGACGGTGATAAATTCATTGCCTTGTTCGTCTTTATCAAAACCATCCACCCATCCCAAACTGCCATTCACAAAACGCCCCAGCGGATCATTCGCAATACACATGACACGCGCGTGTTTCTTTAATGGCAAAACAAGATCGGTTGGTGTCTCGTGTTTTTCAAAATCACCTCGCAAAAGCCCGTCATACGTTTTTGCTTCGCCAGCAAGCGCCTCTAAACGTGCACGATTAATCGCGTCTGCATCGACATTGCGCGTTGTGAGCGTAATCGCATCTTTAGGCAATTCAACCCCAACCGAAGCATTTAATTCATCCAATTCTTTGCGCGTGAGCGTGCGGTGACGAATACCATTTAAGAGTTTGATAAACTTCTCGTCTTTTTGGCGATAGATCTTTGTTAATTCGATAAGGCGAAATCCATCTTCATCTAAAATACGCCCCATGACCTGAGATGAAAAAAAGTAGGGCGTTGGATATACCGTCCCAAAGGCCTCGCGATCACGCGTCGTCACCACCGGCGGCAATTGGTACAAATCCCCTACCACCACCAAACGCACACCACCAAAAGGACGTTTGTCTTTGCGAGCGGTGCGCAAAAAGACATCCATACAGTCCATGAGATCAGCACGCACCATAGAGATCTCGTCGATGATGATTAATTTGATTTTACGAAAGAGCCCAAGATTGGGGCGCATCTTGGCTTCGACTTTTGCCTTGTCTGGCGTCACATTCGGCGAAAAGCCAAAAAACCGGTGAATGGTTTGCCCACCAACATTCAACGCCGCAATACCCGTTGGCGCCAAGACCGGCACAAACTCTGGCGTCTCTAAAAGAAACTGCCGCAATAACGTGCTTTTACCCGTTCCCGCACGCCCTGTGATCATGGTAAACGCGCCGCCGTGGTGCAATTGTTCGAGCGCTTCATCAAAAGCGGGCGTGCGTTCTAGCTTCATTGGCCAGAGGATACTAGAACGAATATCGAACGGCAAGAAGCTCTTTCTCGCTCTTCTTTAACTTCTTGATCTCCGCTTCTTTCTTGCGGGCATCCGTCGGTGTTTTCATTTTCTTCTTCCACACCAACTCAACCGGCCCGCGGCCGCGGGTATACTTTGCGCCGGTTCCGTCATTGTGTTTTTTGAGGCGGGCTTTGAGATCATTTGTGATTCCGCAATACAAAGAACCGTCTTTGCAACGGAGTAAATAGACATACCAGGCCGAACCCCCTGCCCCCACGCTTGTGGGGGTATTCTTAATCTTCTTGCTCATTTCATTTTTGGGGGTTTTGCGATAGCGATTGACTTCAGTGCCCACTTCTTTGCCAACTCATGATCTTCAAGTGCGTCTTCTGGCAATGACCAATAATTCATCGACGCCTGTTCACCATCTTTCGTCGGATACGTAAACGCCGCACTCCCCGCTTCTTCGAATTCATCTTTCAATTTTTCGTCCGCTTTCAAATACAACATTCCATCATCAATGATCGCGAAGAACTTTCCGCCAGAATATAAACCGTAACCGCCGAACATACGGCGATGCGTTAAAGCTGGCAAGCCAGACAATAAGTCGTTGACGACGAAGTCTACGAAGGGGTTGAGGGCAGACATAAATCAGATAAGCTCTTTTAATCTCTCAGAGCGAATTGAGCACGTATGCAAATTAGGCAATGTCTTTAATGGCAGAAAGACATTTTCTATATGCGGATGATCAACCTTGCTCAAACCATATCTCGAACGACCCGTGAGAATCATGGATGCAATCAGGCTTTGGTCCCAAGGACAATAGGCGTTTATAAGCCGTAAAGCGCCCTCGCGCATTCTCGCAATGACGACCTCGTTTGTTATGAGATGCGAATGCGCGATATCGGCTTGCACAAAGAGAATGCGTTTTACCGTTGACGGCGCTCCAAATCGGTTCAGCATATCAAGAAGAAATCGGCTACCGAGCGAATGACAAACGATAATTTCGATTTGGTTGTTTTCTATAAATGCGAAGAGCTTCTCTTGCCACTCGATATCCGCGGCACGTCGTTCTTCATCACGATAGAGTCTGAGAACAGGAAGCAATCCCATCATCTGCAATAGAGTGAGCTCCCTCTCTATCCCCCAACGAAATACGACGACTTCACCTTTTTCTACTTCAGCGCGAAATGATTCAAAACCCGCATCAATACCCAAGGCAGAACGAAAGATCGAAAAAGACGCATCGGTGGCAAAACCGTGTACTAAAGCCACTTTTGATCCCGAATCCAACGCCATACACCCATCCTAGCGAGAACTGCCAAAACAGTAAAACCCCTCCGACATCTGTCGGAGGGGTTTTGAAACGCACCAGAAAACTCTTATTTGCGCACCGCTTTCACGATGGCAAGCAAGATAACGGCACCAACAACAGCGACAAGGGTGCTATAGAGATTGAAGCCCGTGACGCCGCTTTGGCCCAAGAACTCCATCACATAACCACCGATGACGGCACCGATGATCCCGACAACGACGTTCAATACGATCCCCTGCTGGCCATCGGTCTTCATGATCATAGAACCGATCCAACCTGCGATACCACCTAGGATAATCCACGCAATGATACCCATACAAAATGAAGGTTAAGGTTTAAATGAACCTACATACCACCATAGCGCGATTGGTACTATTTTACTAGTAAAAAACTATTGCAGGACAATGCCGCTAGCTTCGCACCAGTCAATGGGCCTACTTGGCTGATCCTGTGTGTTTTTTGAAAGGCGCGTACAGACTGTTGTGTCGTTGGTCCAAAGTTACCATTTGGCGTCACGTTTGTAGGAAAGTGCCCCATCTTCTGAAGAATCACCTGAAGTTCTAATACTTGAGCATTGTTCATGCCGCGAGAAAGTATCTGCTTATAGGCAAAACACTCTTTTGACATAGGACCAGCGACAGGGGGCGTCATAACAGGCGCGGGCTCAATAACAGTAGCAACAGGTTCTGGCGGATAAACACAGTCACGAATAGTGCTTAAAACGGTGGCGTGAGGATTAAAATTCAGGGCGCGACGATCAGTACATCCATACACTGCCGTGCCACCATAGGACAAGATTGGCACTGGTGCGTTTGCAATGAAATTTGCCGTTACGGTGATATCTCCGGTGAGATCAAGGTCAGTTCTTACTGCCGTTAAAACACCATCAGACCACTCATCAAAGACATAACCACCATTTGCAACAGCTGTTACCGTGCTGCCATCTTCAGTACGAAAGGCATTTTGCGAAGCGGTTCCCGCAAGACTACCGCCTGCGCCGGCGCTATAGCTTAATGCATAATAATAATCCGTGGCACAATTAAACGCAGCCTTGGTAATCGTATCAATCACGGTGACGTCATTTGAATTCAAATTCGTCACATAAAGCTTTGGCCCAACACGCACCATACTGAGCGGACTAGAGCCCGCTGCAATGGTATGCGTGACAATGTTTGTCAGCGTATTTACGACAGTTACATTATCCGAGGCCAAGTTCGCAACATAGAGCTCATTACCAACGACGAGACCAAGTCGAGGCGTAGAGCCGATAGCGATCGTATCCGTTACGGTATCTGTGCCAGAATCAATAACGGACACGTCATTTGTGTTCGTGTTAATGACATACAGGTCGGTGCCAACGACATTTGCACCAAATGGCTGCGTCCCTACCGGGATCGTCGCTACCACGGTGTCGGTCACGGTATTAATGACGGTAACGTCATTCGTTGATTGGCCAGGCACATAAAGCTTTGAGCCGATGAGAAAACCAAAGATTGGCGTTTGCCCCACCGGGATCGTCGATAACACGTTATTCGTCAGCGTATCAACAACCGTGACATTATCGGATGACTGGTTAATGACGTAGAGCTTTGTACCTACCAAGGTTGATGAAAATGGATTTGTACCAACGGTAATCGTATCGATAACGGTGTCGGTATTTGTATCGATCACGCTGATATTGTCAGAATTTTGGTTATTCACATAAAGATTGGTACCTACCGCGATTGATATACGCGGCGACGTGCCTACAGGGATTGTTGCCACCACGGCACGGGTATCAGCGTCAATCGCCGTCACGCTGTCTGAAGCTGCATTATTTACATAGACTTTGCCGGCCACGAGCGTCGATGAGAATGGCTGGCTACCTACCGTGGTCGTAGCAATGACCGTGTCAGTGATAGCATCGATGATTGAAACCGTATTCTGGCTGCCATTATGAATATAGACATCCGAACCGGCTCTGGTTGGGATTTGTGGATTAGTTCCCACGGCGATGATACCGCAATCAACCGGGCCAGCCGAAAGCGCAGGATGCACCAAACCCTGGGCGGTAACGACAAGGAGCAATGGCAAGACGACAAATCGTTGCCATGAATGTGAAAAAAGCATGAATAGATTATACTCCATTATCAATAAGTCCTCCAACTTGCCATAAAGGCGTTATTTCGTTATGATCCGGCCACAAATTCAGAGCCAAAACGGAGAGGTCGCATAGTGGCCTAGTGCACTTGCTTGGAAAGCAAGCATACCTTCATCGGTATCGGGAGTTCGAATCTCCCCTTCTCCGCCATACAAAACCCTGCCCTAGAGGCGGGGTTTTGTATTGTGGTGTATACTTCTCGCATAGTAGCTATGCGCCAACATCTCACCAAACACAAAAAGAAATACGGATTCGCTGCCGCGCTCGGCTTGGCAGGTATTTCGGTGACGACTCTCGTTCAGCCACCTGTTGTAACCGCACCTAAAGCTGATACGCCACCTACCATTAGCCAAAGACAAGAGGCAGCAACCCAACGTCTTGAAGCTGATCGTGAACGCTGCAACGAATGGATCTCTCAAGAAAAACGCCAAGAAGCGTTTGGCGCAGACTTCGCCACGGTTGGCGGTCAGTATCACGCATCAACGGGCACCCAATCACTTTCTTGCACCTTTCGCGAAGGCTCAACGAGCTTTCTCGTGACCAAGCGCACGATCGAAGATCAGGCACGCGCAGACAAACTTTTTGAATCATCCCTGCAGCCGACATCGTCTATTGAATCTGTCGCGGTTGGTGAAAAAGGCTTCTGGTCAACGGTACAAAAAAATCTCATTACCCGTAGAGGTAATGAGATCTACACCTTACGCGCCTCACCAGCAACGAGTTCAGAAATCATCGTGTCCGTCGGTGAAAAACTTTTTGGAAAAAGCGAATAACCTACTTTAGCAATTCATTGACGGCGCTTTCAAAATCAAATGCCTCGTCTACATGGGTTGTGAGATCAGAGCCCAAACGCAAACCGCCGCCCGCCGCGGCGTTTTTGTAATGAAAATAGATGGCTAATTCTTGAAAACGTTTTCTATCTGGCGTGATCGTTGGCAATAACGCGAGAACATGCGCTATCGACGTGCCGAGCTCAGCTGCAAGCGCACCATCGTCTCGCATCCCTCGGTCTAGCTGTCGAATGGCCTTGGAGAATGGGATAACGGCACATGGCACGGTGCCACAAGACTCTGTAATATAGGCAATATCTGCTTCATCCATGCACTTATTCGCGATAAGTTCGAGACGGATATCAAAAATCATGGCGTACTCTTGATACTGCTTCCAGACCGAAACCGAAGCTTCGGTTGGCTCAACCACCACGAAGGTCGCATCGAATTTGGCGAATAACCCCGAAGCAAAGGCATCAGCGCCAGCGGTCATATCAACAAGTACAAGTTCATCATCTGCATCAGCGAGATGGTTTAACAAAAGCTCGATTGCACCTGTTTTGGCGTGATAGCATTTAACCCCTAAATCTTCTTCTTCAAATCCGCCGGTTTTCAAGACATCTATGCCTTCATAATGATAAACGAGAGATTGAAGATAAGGGTCAGTAAACGGCAAAATCAACGTCGAACCTGTGCCTGCTGGTGTTGTCTTTGCGATCTTGTCTGCTTCTGGCAGCAAGGTATTTTGTCCTTTGACATAGGCTTTCAAATCAAGCATCTGCTTACCAACTTCACCAACAAGCTTTGCTTGTTCAGCACTTAAACCCAGCGTCTCGGCAAAACGTTGGTTGATATCAGCGTCGATGGCCAATACCTTGGTACCGTTTTTTGCGGCACTGCGAGCGAGCTGTGAGCTAACGGTCGTTTTACCACTCCCCCCTTTACCAACAAAAGCAATCTTCATATTAACGACAGGCTGGGCAAAGGCCCGTGAATTCTAAAAAATGTTGCTTGGTTTGAAATCCGTGCTTTAAAAGCATGTCTTCGATATACTTCATCATCGGCTCAACATCCAGCTCAACAATATTGTCGCAGGATTCACAAACGGCATGGTGGTGATGCTCCCCTTTTTGTACGGATTCAAAACGCGTAACCCCTTTGCTTACTTGGGCGTCTACCAAGCCCTCTTTTTGCAAGCGCGTGAGTTCGCGATAAATAGACGAACGATTTATAGAAAAACCACCCGCACCAATAGCGGCGCAACATTCTGCGAGCGACATCGGATGATGTGCCTCAACAAGAATCTTGGCCACGGCCTGTTTGGCCTTGGTATTGCGGGTGGTTGTCATAGGGTAGTGCGTTCAGCTAGCAGGAGACGCCGCATGCGGCAACTCGTCGCCGAGCAGAAGCTTGCCTTCGGTGTGAAGGTGCTTCATGAGCGCCAAGGTTGCCGGGCGCTTCAGGTTGTCGCGCAGGTAGCAGCGAATCTTGTCCGGCCCAGCCTCGCGGATACAACAACCGCATTCGCCGAAATGCGAGAGCAGAAACCCCGCTTCGCAAAACCGCGTCTGCACGTGCATGAAGAAGTCATAGGGCTTGGCGATGGCATGCAGCACGGCGTCGACCTCTTGCCACGGCAAGAGCAGGTCTTGCCGGCCACGGATCGAAGCCGCCTCATCGTCAGACGCCTCGGTCTGAACCGCGATGCAGGCCAATGACTCCCACACCAGCACGCTCACCCGACCCCTGAACTCGATCGAGAGCTTGGCGATGACCATGATCTGAGCAGCCATGGGTACGGGCACCTCGCCATGCAGCTTGCGCGCATGCTCCAAAAAGGGCGTCGGGTCGAACTGGTAGTGAAGCCCACTCATGAGCTTGTACCAGAAGCTTTTGACGCACTGAGCCTCTGCGCCATGCAGACGGTCTTCTGCCCAGGCCAGATGCCCCTTGTGGACGGCGAACAGGTCGGAGGAGGTCTTCTGATGGATACCATCGAAGGAAGGATTCGAACGAGCTTGAGACTGATGAAGTGACGACACGTGGTTCTCCTTGTTTTGATGAACGCTACCCCAGCTTATCGCAACTCAGTTGCATTAGTCAAGTCCCTTTTCTGTAACCAAAACCCCCTCCTCACGACAAGTGAGGAGGGGGCAGGGGGTGGCGTTCTTATTTGCTTGCACCAGCAGCCTGGATAGCTGCTTTCAACTGAGCATAAGGCACCGCACCAGAAATCAACTGACCGTTGACGAAGGTTGCAGGGGTCCCTTCTACGCCAGCGATCGAACCTTCAGATGTGTCATTGTTAACACGTGCTGCCATCTCGCCTGAATCAAGACAGGTCTTGAAGTTGCCTTCGTTGAGACCAATCGCTTTAGCGATGTCGAGGTAGGTTTGTGTACCAAGCGTCTGCTGTTTAGCAAAGAGCTGGTCATGCATCTGCCAGAACTTGTCGTTGCCACCGATCTTCGCTGCACATTCTGAAGCTTCTGCGGCTTTTTGTGCTTCTGGGTGGATAGCGGAGAGTGGATAGTGGCGATAAACCAAGCGAACGTCTTCTGGGAATTCTTTCAAAGCCTGTTCAAGCGCAGGAAGATGACGTGAGCAGAACGGACATTCGAAATCAGAGTATTCGATCAAGGTGACCTTGGCGTTTTTTGCACCTTTGATGTGGTCAACCTTGTCGTCTACTGGTTTCACAGGGCCTGCAGCAACCGGAGGTGCCGTTGGGTCATTAACCGTAGGCACGGTAGGGTTATTTGCGCCCAAGTTACCGCCCGTAGGGAGCTTGCCGCCTGCCAAAAGACTAAACGCAAGACCAAAACCGATAATCGCCGATACAGCAACGCCGAGAAAAAGACCAGAAAGAAACATGGTCTTTGGACCGCCGTCAAAAAAGGAGCCTTGTGACTGTGACATAGTGGAGTGGTTACGTACTAAAGTGGTACGAGAGTAACAAGTAAGAGTGAATTATTGAAGATTTTGTCAACCCTATTCGGCAAGTGCCGCGGTCATGATGCGGTCCCAGTCTGCGATCGTGAGGCCGTTATGGACCTTACCATCGATAATAAAGGTTGGGGTCGCACGCACGCCATTACGATTGCCTTCAGCGACATCATCCATAACAACCGAGTCGTATTTTTTATCAGCGTAACATTGACTGAACTGGTCACCGTTTAGCCCGATCGCTGCCGCAAACGCTTTGAACGAATCCTCGAGACGAGACAAGCCTTGCCACGATGCCTGATTTGCGAAGAGCTGGTCGGTATAGTCAAAGAACTTACCTTGCTCTTCAGCGCAACGAGCTGCATTTGCCGCATTGCGAGCATTAGGATGGATGCTCATGAGTGGGAAGTCATTCCAAACAAACTTGGCACGGTCGCCGTATT
>JAMIEW010000050.1:0-38838 GCA_035906575.1 bacterium | reverse complement strand
GCTACCAAAACTACTCACCGGAGATATCATTTTGATTCGCAAGAAAAAAGGCGGTATCGGCCGCACGATCTTCAGAAAAATCACCAATAGTTACTGGGACCACATCGCAATGGTGATTTTTGCAAAGAATATCGAACGAGGTTACTCGACCAACGTTATCATTGAGTCGATTCAAGGATCATCGAACCGTCCATTCTATTTTGGTGCCGAGATTCATGCTCTTGATAAGTATTTGAATGATCCAAAAGAGTTCGACATTGGTATCAAGCGAGTGACTTGGCTCACACGTCCGCTAAGACATCGCATCAGATCGTACGCGCTGATGAATATCGACACGCCTTACTATCCGCTTAAAACGTGGCGATTAATTCGTGCGTATATCTTTTTCATGGCAAAGAAAAAGGTCTTAAGTCGGCAACGCTACTCGTGTTCTGCATTGGTGCAAAAAGCCTATTATGAAGCTGTGGACCCAAATGACCGAACCAAGGTGCTTTTTGGTAATCGCGCTTTTACCCCGATGCAACTACTCGACATCACGTCGCCGGCCGATTTTGCCAAAAGTCCATTAAGTGAATGGATTTATAACCGACGCTAAAATTATGTTAAAACGTCGACCAAAATCTCTGTATAAGAGTTACAATGAAGCCGTAAAGCATTTGCAAATCGGTGATATTGTGTTTTTTCACGGCAAATTTGGATGGAAGCGCGCCATCAATCACATTATTGGCCGATCGTATTGGACGCATGTGTCGATTGTTTTTGAGATTGTGAAGTCAGGTGACGAGATCTTGTCGGTTATTCTTATTGAGGCAAATGAAACCGTTAGATTGCATCGCTTAGAGACATTCGCTATTCAAGATTATGAGTTTGAAATTGGTTTTAAGCGTGTTCCTGGACTCACGCCAAAAGAAATCGATCGGTTTAGAGGATTCTTTTTGGATGTGATTGACATCGATTATGACTATGATCACGTAGCCTACTTGTTGTTTCAGTTTATTCTTTCAAGATTTATCGGCGTGAGTTGGACAAAGAAGCTTGTTCGTCATGTTTTAACGACGGATGAATATATTTGCTCGTCATTTGTGCAACGCGCCCTATATCTCGCCGTTGAACCACAAAAGCGTCGTGAGACGCTTTTCTTGGGTAATGATGTGCCCTATGCCTTAGCGCAGGGTTTGGTGTTGCCTCGTGACATCGCAGCGAGCAAGAATACTGTTTGGTTGTATAACCCTCACGACTAGAGTGAGAGCTCTATGCCAACAGGGCAGTGGTCTGAGCCTTCTTTGTCTGGATTTGTCCAGGCTTTTTTGACGTTCTTTTTCAGCTCGTCTGAGACGAAGAAGTAGTCGATTCTCCAACCGACATTGCGGGCACGGGCACCGCTTTTCATGTCCCACCAGGTATAGTGACCACCGTCTTTTTCAAACATTCTGAAGGTATCGACATAGCCAGATTTAACGAGTTTATCGACCCACTCGCGTTCGATGGGCATAAATCCACTCACATTGGCATTTTCTTTTGGGCGTGCAAGGTCGATTTCGGTGTGAGCGGTATTCACGTCTCCGCAAACGACAATAGGCTTTTGTTTGCGATAGCCTTCGATCAACGTTAAAAACCGTCGATAGAATTCGAGCTTGAATTTCAAGCGTTCTTCGCCCGAACCTCCGTTTGGAAAGTAGACGTTGAACAAAAAGAATTTTTCGAATTCAAGCATGACGATGCGGCCCTCGCCGTCCAAAAACGGATCACCGAAGCTCGTGATGGCGAGCATTGGTGAAACGCGTGTATAGATCGCTGTGCCGCTATAGCCCTTGCGAACAGCCGAGCTCCAATACGACTCATAACCTTCTGGATGCACCAGCGCGGCAGAGAGTTGGCCTACGTGGGCTTTTGTTTCTTGTAAGCAAATAACATCGTAGTCCGATGAATGAAACCAATCGAGGAAACCTTTTTTCTCAGCGGCTCGGATACCGTTCACGTTCCACGAAACGAGGGAGATTTTTTTTGGCATAGTAATTTTAAGAAAGGATACCGTACGAAACGAAGATTTGTCTCATATCGTCGTGAGTCATGCTTCTCGCGTCAAATTTTTCAGCGTTAAGACCTAGTCCTTTCGCTGTATCAACGTATTCTTGAATATCATCAAGATAGAGGATATTTTCAGCAGGTACGTTGAATGCGCTCATTGCCGCTGCATACATGCGCGCATCGGGTTTGCGTGTGATTTGTTCAAACGACTTGATCACGAGGCGTTGGTCAAAGGTTTTGATGACGCCTAGCTCCTTTGCTGAACTCCAATGAATAGGATCGATGTTTGAAAGGATGCCGCGTTGAATTTCTGGAGGAATAGTCTCGATAAGAGTGCGTACACCTGGCACCTCGTCGAAAATCTCACTCCATGATTTTGCAAATACCTCAAAAGCGAGATTATCAGAGATCTGATATTGCTCTTTTAGCTGTGAAAAAAATTCATCTTTTGTGAGCAAGCCGCTTTCAAATTTTGTGCCAAGTCCGTCTAGAGTAAATAGCTCAGCGTCTAATGATTCTGGTGTCATGGCAATAGAGGTATGCTCAAGTATTGCGCTTGTCGCTCGCAAACGATCAAAAAAACAGAGCACGCGTCCAAAGTCAAAGAGAACGGCTTTAATTGGTGAAGGCATAAGATGCGACGAGGATAGCATACTCAGTCGCCCCCACAAGCGTGGGGACAAGGGGTTTAGATGGGTTTGCACGTTCTATTTCTGTTCGATAGTATAGTGGCATGACTGATTTGTTTGATTTGGCTGCTCAAAACCGTGATCAGCGCTGGAGGCCGCTGGCTGAACGCATGCGCCCAAAGACCTTTGATGAGTTCGTGGGGCAGAAGAAGCTCGTCGGCAAGAACGCCTCATTGCGTCGTATGATTGAGGTAGACGATTTGTCGTCTATGATATTTTGGGGGCCGCCTGGTACTGGTAAGACATCGTTAGCGCGCTTTGTCGCTACGGTTACGTCATCAAAATTTGTTGAGATGTCGGCGGTGCTTTCTGGCGTGCCAGAAATCCGTGAGGTACTGAAGGCGGCTGAGAGTGATTTGAAGTGGCACCAAATTCGCACGATTTTGTTTATTGATGAAATCCACCGCTTAAATAAATCCCAGCAAGACGCGCTTTTGCCTGCAGTCGAGCGTGGGACCATCATTTTGATTGGCGCAACAACCGAGAATCCGAGTTTTGAGGTGAACCGTGCTTTGCTTTCGCGTTCTAAGGTCTTTGTCTTTGATCGTGTCGAGGCTGAAGATCTTGAAGAAGTGCTCGTTCGCGCATTAGATGTCGAGATCGCATCCCGAAAAATAAAAATTACGGCTGAAGATGGTTTATTGAAGCGCGTTGCGACATTAGCAGACGGCGATGTGCGTCAAGCGCTCACCGTTCTTGAGATGCTGATAAAGTCATCCTTGAGCACACCAAAAGGGGACAAGCATCTCTCTACCGAGGAGCTCGAGGACTTATTACAGAAAGGCTTTCTCGCTTATGACAAGCAGGGCGAAGAATACTACAACTTGATTTCGGCATTGCATAAGTCTTTGCGTGGTAATGATGCTGACGCGGCTATTTATTGGTTGGCGCGAATGCTTGAAGCAGGCGCTGATCCGCTTTATCTTGCGCGTAGGTTAGTGCGCTTTGCTTCAGAAGATATTGGTTTGGCGGATTCGCAAGCGCTTGTTCTTGCGGTAGCGGCATACCAGGCCTGTCATTTTATTGGGATGCCAGAATGTGCCGTGAATCTTTCGCATCTCGTTGGGTATTTGGCTCGCGCCCCAAAGTCGATTGAGGCGTACCGTGCCTATGGTGAGGCCGCCAAAGAAGTGAGAGAGAATCCGAACGACGGCGTACCACTGCATATCCGCAACGCCCCAACGTCCCTCATGAAAGATCTTGGATACGGAAAAGGGTATATCTATACGCCCGAAGATCCAAAAGCGAAGCAAGATTTCTTGCCCGAGCGCTTGAAAGGTAAGAAATTCTGGCCGTGAACCCATGTCTCTTCAGAATCCCTTCTTTCCCAAAGAAGGGGCAGGGGATGATTCGGGGCGAGGGCATGCTATAATCCGCTCAATGCGACCCTCAAGAACGGCTTATTCGTTAAGGCCAGCTAAAGCCTCAGATGAACCCAGCTTCAATGGCCGGCTTTTACTGGTTGCGGGGATTTTTGTTTTCTTGGCGATCGTGGTTTTTGGTCGTCTTTTTCAATTGCAGGTGGTTGAAGGCAAGACCTACAAGATTTTAGCTTCAGATCAACATGAAGTGCAGGCGCAACTCGTGCCAAGACGTGGCACGCTCTATGTGCAAGATCGTTTTGACCAGGCCCTGCACCCGGTCGCAAAAGATCGCGATGCTTGGCAGGTATTTATGTTGAAGCGCGAGATGAAGCCCGAAGAACAAGCGACGAGTACGGCCGTGGCGCTTGGTCCGGTGCTCGGCATCCCGCCTGAAGAACTCCTCGCAAAGATCTTATCACCGACGACGACGTACGCTGTATTGGCACGTGAAGTAGATGCAGACAAAAGTGACGAGGTAAAAGCGTTAAAACTGCCAGGGATTGGCGTGACCAAGGTCTTAGCGCGATTTTATCCCGAACAAGGTCTTGGCGGTCATGTCTTTGGTTTTGTTGGTCAAGATGATGCTGGTAAACGCGTGGGCAAATACGGGGTTGAAGGTGCGCTCAATCAAGATCTGTCAGGCACCTACGGTAATCTCTCGATTGAAAAAGACGCCCGTGGTCGCCGTCTTAGTATCGGGACAACCGACCTCTCTTATGCCGTTGATGGCTCGGATGTTGTTTTGACGTTGGACCGTACGATTCAATATGAGGCTTGCCGACATGCCGCAGCCGCCGTACAGCGCTTTCAAGCAGATAGCGCGAGTATTACGGTTATTGATCCAAAGACCGGTGAGATTTGGGCAATGTGCAGCGCGCCAGACTATGACCCAGCCAACGTACGCAAAATCGAAGATGTTGGTATTTTGAATAATCCCGCAACGTTTGCGCAATTTGAACCAGGCTCGACCTTCAAGGCCTTTACCATGGCCGCTGGTTTAGACGCTGAAAAGATTAATCCAGGGACAACCTACGAAGATAAAGGTGAAGAAAAAATTGATACGTTTACCATTCGTAATTCTGATAAATTGGCCCATGGCACTCAGACCATGTCTCAAGTGCTAGAAAAGTCATTGAATACCGGTACGATTTTTGTTCAAAGACTTTTGGGTAAAGAGGCGTTTAAGTCCTATATGGTCAAATTTGGTTTTGGACAAAAAACTGGCATCGAGGTTTCAGCTGAAGCAAGCGGAGATCTTCGTCCTCTCGATAAGAAAGGACCGATTTATGCCGCGACGGGTTCATTTGGACAAGGTCTTTCAGTGACACCTATTCAGATGGCGGCGGGTTTTGGCGCATTAGCGAATGGCGGCAAACTCATGAAGCCGCATCTTGTAAGAGAAGTCATCAGACCAGATGGGACGGTCATTAAAACGCCAATTGAAGAAGTACGACAAGCCGTGTCAGCACGCACGTCGCGTTTGATCGGCGGGATGTTGGTTGGTGTGGTCGAAAAAGGCCATGGTAAGCTTGCTAGTGTACCTGGTTATTATGTCGCGGGTAAGACGGGTACCGCACAAATTCCTGATCCGCGTGGAGGGGGTTATTTAGAGGGCGCGACAATCGGTAACTTTGCTGGCTATGCTCCGGTAGATAGTCCTCGTTTTGCGATGTATGTTGTGATTGTGAAGCCTCGTACCGTACAATTCGCCGAATCTTCGGCGGCGCCGGTCTTTGGTGATATGGCTGCGTTTCTTTTATCTTACCTTCAGGTGCCGCCAGAACGGCCTTATACAAAAAAGCCAGAATTACCACCGCTGCCAACGGTTTCAGCAACATCCACACCGCCGAACGCATCTACAACGACCGTAGAGATGCCAACGGGTGATTAAGCTAACTTGCAGGTCTAAAACGCACGTGGTCAGATATCCGTCTCACTATGCCTACCTTCATCGAATCGTTTCTTGCCAAAGGAGCGGCAGCTGCTATCAAAAAAGCACAGCCGACGATTATTGGGATTACGGGATCGGTAGGAAAAACAACGACACGCCAAATGGTTGCTGCGGCACTTTGGGACCGTGAGAGCGGCGTACGTGTCATTGTCTCGCAAAAGAATTTCAATAATGAACTCGGTTTACCGCTAACGGTTTTTGGTGAAAGTGATTATCCGGGCAAAAATCTTTTTGCGTGGACAGGTGTCCTGAGCAAAGCCCTCTTCGCCCAACTCGGATTTTGGAAATTGAATGCCGATATTCTTGTGCTTGAAATGGGTGCTGATAAGCCAGGCGATTTGGCACATCTCACAAAGATCGCTCCACCGGATATTTCAATTATTACGGGAGTTTCACCCGTTGATGGGAGTTTGGCTCCAGTGCATGTTCAATACTACGCATCAGCCGACGAGGTAGCCCTAGAAAAATCTACCCTCGTTAAAGCGCTCACACCTGGTGGCATCGCTATTTTAAACGCAGATGATAATCGCGTGTATGCGATGCGTCATCTTACAGCCGTTCATAAATTAGGCTACGGCGAAAACGATGGCGCTGACATTCGTCTTGTGTCGAACAAAATCATTACAAGCCAAACGCCACACGGGCTCGAGCCATATGGTATTGAAGTCGTGATTGAATGTTATCAAAAGCCATTTCATCTCGTTTTTGAAGGTGTCTTTGGTACATCGATGGCGTATGCTGCCTGTGCTGCTGCTGCCGTTGTTGTCGCGCTCGACTTGCCTGAAGAACGTCTTTTGAATATTGCAAAGTGTTTTACCGCGATGCCAGGACGTACTCGTATTTTGCCGGGTATTAAATCCTCAATCTTATTAGATGATACCTATAATGCTGCGCCGTCTTCGACGATCTCTGCGATCCGTGATCTTGGTTCAATAGTACTAGCACCACATCAGCGCAAAATCGCCTGTTTGGGTGAAAACCGCGAATTAGGCAATAAAGCTGAAGAAATGCACTATCGCATCGGCCAAGAAGCCGCTCGCGCGAACGTTGACGTTTTGGTTGTTTGTGGTATATTCTCGCACGCTATGAAGGATGGTGCGCTGGCTGCCGGGTTACCTGCAGACCGCGTCCACGTCATCGAAGATACGCCACAAGCCGGTCTCTTTATCCAAGACATCATCAAGCCCGGAGACATTGTTCTCGCCAAGGCTTCACAAGGTGCTCTTGAGACAAAGGGTGTTCGTATGGAGCGTGTCATCAAAGAACTCATGGCAGAACCCCTTCGCGCCAAAGAACTCTTGGTTCGCCAAGAAGGCAAGTGGGTCCAATAAGGCTTCATCGTCTATCGGCTAGGACGGCTCCCTCTCACGGAGCAAAGAGGGGTTCGATTCCCCTTGGAGCTACCAACAAAACCACCCCGACATCCCGTCGGGGTGGTTTTGTATATGGCTGGAGAATCATTTAAGTTGACGTAGTAAATATATCTGAATATGCTTTAGGTATTGTGGAAGAAATTGGAGTGTTTTTGATTACCATAGTTGTACCTATCGGATTGTCAATTTGGTTTTGGAAAAATCCAATAGATACTTCTTTTCAAAAAGAGTTGGTTATTTTTAACAAAGAATCAGATCATCCTCGTGTAGCATATGAAGTAGGCCATGATCACAAAGGCTGGAAAATTATTAAGACGATTGTACCAAGTAGTGATGATGAATTATCTGGAAAGAAGTTAAGAAGTTATGCCTCCAGAAAAAATAACCCTAAAATACGTAAATCACCTTCAGACATAGATGAAATACAGGGATTGATATTCGAATAGCGTCGTTTTGTTGTAAATTTTATTGTGATTTACACCTGGTCTCTGATAGTATCTACCTATGACCATCGAAGCATTTCTTAAACAGTCCGTAGAACAAGGCGTAGATAAGGGTGACCATAGTCCAGGGTATATGCTCTTGGCGAATCTTGCTGTTGGATTTGTCTTTGGTGTGCCTGTGTATAGCATTATCAATGCCATTATAGAATATGGGTTAACCATTAGCGCACGTACGAATGAAGTCGCACGAACCGTCCTCTCGATCCACCACCAATATGAATTATTTTTCTTTCTCTTTGGGAGTGCGATTATTGGCGTACCAATTTTGAAACTTTGGGTATTTGTCTCTAAGTCACACAAAAGAAGGCTCGTGCGACAATACAGCGGTTCAGCTACTTACCCGCAGTTTACCTTAGATCAGTACAGTGAGGCCTCAGCTATATTGCGTAAATGGAAGTCCGTGTCTTATCAAAACGCTACGGAGACCTATCCTAAAGACTTGGTAGATTTACTCATCATCGCTGAAGCGATAGAGCTTCAAAGTGGCAAGTTGCGTAGGATGGTCTCATTGCGATCGATTGAACAAGATAGAGAGGCGATCGCTGAAGATGATGCAGAGAATGAAGAATAGATGTTTCGAAAACCACCCCGACGAGTTGTTGGGGTGGTTTTGTATTATATTGACATGTGTTTTGTGTTATGGGACATTCAGCCAGCACATAGCACAAATAGAGGAGGTGAAATGAGCTCAAAAAAGAAGACGGTTAAGAAAAAACTACTGAAGCAGATTGACCTCAAGGTCATGAAGCAGGAAGCTCGTTACACGAGCTTGCAGCCAACCCTCGTGGGGCTCGAGTTGGTGGAGGGGACCTGCATAAGGCTCTCTATCGCACCTGGCAGCTCCGGACATCCGATGATGCTCGATTTCAATGGGTCTGATCACGGGGCCACGCCATTCGAATTCGATGAATGCATCGATTATTCGATCCTGCCCATGGTCCCCATCGACAGCCGGATCGTCTTGGCTGCGGCAAGTGACGGCGACACGGGCTTTCTTGAGAACTACGTGGCGAGTATCGCTGCCATCATGGCGGCGTCTCTCGGCGAGCTCAAGATCGAGCTTATTGAACCTGATCATCCTGAATCGGTTACTGAGTTCGACGCGGTCGAATTCACTTTCACGATCGGGAAAAAGAAGTTCTCTTTTGCAAGACCTTTGTCCAGGGTCGAAGCGTTTCTTCAGCCGATTGCCAAGGTTGGCTAGCACCTTGCTATAAACAATCAGAGCACGCTCGTGGTTCAGGAGGTTTCTCTCTTGAACCCGAGCGTGTTTTTCGTTGGCAAATATCTACCCATCGTTTAATCTATCCTCAGTTCTTTTTATGGCGCCTATGCGCTAAGGGGGTATCAATGCGCCGTGAATCTCGACGACCTGACGGTGATGATGAGCCGACGGCTCAAATCAGTATCGGTTCTGGTCCGCCTTCGCAGCCAGTATCAACGAGCGAAGAAGTTGTGCCGAATAGTGGGCGATACATCGTAAGCTTGGTGCGGTATGAGGTGATCATGCTGCAGTTATGCGGACGCCGTCAACCGTATCGGTTCATCGTATTGAGTGAAGGCGATATCACGAAGTTGCGACTCGCCTTAGTGTATCCAACGGCGCAGTATTCATCTGGGCCAATGAGAGAAGTCGTGAGTCATTGCGGCAATGAAAGCCTTTCATTTATCCCACAGCTCACCGAGAGATTTTCTCGAGAGTATGTGCAGCGAAGCTCGGACTTTTCGGCGCATACTCCATCTCTTGTTATGCTCTCATTAGATCTTCGGGATCTTGAAGCAAGCTTGCCCATTTCATGGGTGAACATCAAAGACCTACCGATTGTCCTAGAGCATAATCGCGTCTTTAGTATTCTCGCCAAACGCGAAGTATTCTGGAAAGAAGGGCGCAAAAAGGCCGCCCCCAACCGCTGAACCCTGGTATCTGCCGGGGTTTTTGCTTCTATCCACGCGTATTGACAGATTACATTAAATTACGTATCTTGCTTTTTACCCGTTTCAACCAGTAGGAGGTACGATGGTAAACAGCAAAAGCGCCCTTTACATTAGCGAAGTAAATACTGATCATCTCGCAAAGATCCGTAGTGATCGGTCCTTGCGTTGTATGATCGCTGCATGGATCGATGCTTCGGTTATCAAGGCGATGATGTTTCCGGAGGGGTTGATCTATGCGATTGCTCGGCGTGGACACCTGTACCTCGCTCAACGCGACGAAGTTATCGTCGGTGCCGCGTTTCTGAAGTACGCAAGTCAGACGCTCTGCGGCGAGCCCGTAGGTCCCGGAAGGTGCGCGCTGCTCTATGGTTGCGGATCGGAAGAGGAATTTGGCTTCATGAAGCTCTATTTTCACGTCCGAGCTGCCGTGTTGAAGCGCGAAGTAACGGATCTCTACTTGGGGAAGAGGCTGAGCCGCAATCAAATCAAACGAGATTACATCGTACGAACAGATGCTATCGTTCATGACTTTGTTGTGCAGCCGCGTGTGCTCAAGCTCGGCCCAAGTCCAATCGAAATGGGATTCTACAAATGAGCGTCATCGGCGCTTCTGAAGGCCACTGTTCCTCCGCAAGGAGTTGAGCGGTGGCTATTTTATATTTTGCAAACGTTTTGCGATGGTTTTGCCGAGTTCAACACCAAATTGGTCAAAGCTATTGATATTCAAAATAACGCCTTGAACGAAGGTGCGATGTTCTTGAGTCGCGAAAAGATATCCGAGTGATGCTGGGGAGATTTCGGTCAATGTCCAAAAACACGAAGGTTGATTGCCGATAACAATCTTAAAGCGATCAGAGACCGTTACATCACCAAAGGCGAGTGCTTCACTTTGCGCGCGGGCATGTGAGAGTAAAACGTCGTGTTGTTTTTTGTAGGGATGCGCCGCCGTCTCTACGGCATAAATTTCAAAAGCCGTAGGCGTTGTACCTTGGTGAAACTGTTGAAAGTAAGAATGCTGACAATCTGTACCCACGCCCGTCATCAAAAGGGGATTGGTAGGATAAGTAACGACTTTACCATCACGATCGACAGATTTGCCATTACTCTCCATGCGTAATTGCTGAAGGTAATTTGGGAAGAGACGTAAACGTTCGTCATAAGCGATCGCCGCTTCGGTATTCAGGTTTAAGAATTGCGTATTCCAAATACCCATGAGTGCGAGAACGGTGGCGGCATTGTCGTCTTTGCTAAAGAAGTCTTCGTCTGCTTGATTTGCGCCGGCAAGTAATTCTTTGTACGCATCAAAACCATAGGCGAGTGCAATCGGCAATCCAATTGAGCTCCAGAGTGAATAGCGGCCACCTATCCAGTCCCACATGCCAAAAATACGTTCTTTCGTGACGCCAAAGGATAATGCCCCTTCGGTATTTGCTGTAAGGGCAACAAGGTGAAGTGAAACATCTTTAACGTGTTGTTCGAGCCACGTTTTTACCGTTTGTGCATTGAGTAAGGTTTCTTGGGTGGTAAAGGTTTTTGAAGCGATGATGACGAGAGTTGTTTCTGGATCTAGCTTTTGCAATGTTTCGTGGAGGGCATGACCATCGACATTTGAAACAAAATGCACGCGGATTTTTTGGGATGCAGAAAAGCGTAAAGCGTCTACAATAGCGCGGGGGCCAAGGTCAGATCCGCCGATCCCAAGGTGGATCACGTCTTTAAAGACGCTATTGTGAATACGTTCAACAAAGCTTTGCATCTCAGCCTGCACAGAATGAATCAAATCTTGCACCGGCTGACGATCAACGAGAGGATTGCAATCAGAAGTACGCAAAGCGACGTGTAACACTTGGCGCTGCTCGGTTTCATTAATGTAATCGCCACTGATCATGGCGAGCTTCGCCGCTTTGAGTTGGCATTCATCGGTGAGTTTATCGAGATCTGCTAAGACGGCGGCATCCAATCGTTGAAAACCGAATTCAACCTTTCCATAAGGTGTTGAGATCTGCATCGCCTCAACCGGATTTTTATCGGCGAGTTGTTTGATAGTGGTTTTTGCCAAGCGCTCAGCATGACGTTCAAGCGACTTCCATGAACTCGTTTTGGTTGGATCTTGATGCGGCATGGCCATAGTCCTCCTATTGTACGTTAAGGAGTTTTATTGGCGCAAACGATTTGCGATGGATTTCACAGATTCCGTGTTTTCGCAGGGCTTCTTGATGTTCGGGCGTGCCATAGCCTTTGTGTTTGGCGAAGTTATACGCCGGATAGAGCTCGTGCTGCTCATGCATGTATCGATCGCGCGCGACTTTGGCGAGGATTGATGCGGCAGCAATGCAACGTAATTTGCCATCTCCTTTGATTACGCCTTCGTTCGGTAAATGGTAGTTAGGGATCTTGAATCCGTCTGAAAGAACGAGATCAGGAATCGAGCCAAGTCCTTCAAGCGAGCGTTTCATTGCTAAAAACGAAGCTTCGCGAATATTCAAGGTGTCTATTTCTTCAACGCTTGCCGAAGCGATGCACCAGGCGATCGCTTGCTCTTGAATAAGCGGGAAAAGTTTTTCGCGCGTTGCTTCATTAATCTTTTTCGAATCATCCAAGCCAGGCAAACGCACACGCTCAGGCAAAATCACGGCAGCGGCATACACGGGCCCGGCCCAAGGGCCACGGCCGGCTTCGTCGGTGCCGGCAATCATCACAAAACCGCGCGAACGATAGAGACTGTCTTGCATGCGTGGCATATGCTAAGGTTTTGTCATGAGATTGCTTGGATTAGATTACGGGTCTGCCCGCATTGGCATCGCGCTTGGCGATACCGAGAGCCGCATCGCGAGCCCTTGGCAGGTGCTTGAGAATACGGGCGATGAAAAGGTTTTTAAGACTTTAGCAGAGCTGTTAAAGCGCGAACAGGCGCAGGGTTTTGTCGTTGGCGTGCCTCGCATGTTAGCGGATACTTCGATTCAGACAGCGCAAGCCACTGAAATCCGTGCCTTTATTGGACGGATGAAAGAGCAAGGCTGGGTGGTATTTGAGCAGGACGAAACCTGGTCCACCAAAACAGCGGCCAATCAACAAAAAGAACGCGGACAAAAAGGTAAGCGTGACGATTTGGCGGCAACGGTGATTTTGCAGAGTTATTTGGATCGCTTTTAATTTGTATGCCCTCGTATTTGCGCGAGACGGTTTTCGTCTTGAATGTCGAACCGTATCGTGAACACGATGCGTGGATTACCGCGTATGGCAAAAACACGGGCAAGATTCACGCCATTGCTCGCGGTGTCAGAAAAATCGGTGCAAAACAGATCGGCCATCTTGAGCCATTGTCATTTGCCGAAGTCATGCTCGCGAAAGGCAAAGCGTATGATCATATCGCTGTCGCGCGTGCACTCGGACCTGTTTTAAAGAGTCGCAATCGCTTAGGGGCGCTCGTCGTGTTAAAAGCGTTTTCAGAAGCCGTTGATCGTCTCACGCAACCAGGTGCTGCTGATCCTTCAATCTTTTCGTTTATCGCTGAAGTCGTGAGAACCTGGGAGGGGATTGAGCAAGAGCCTTCAGCCCAACGCGGACAATACGCGTTGATGGCCGCTATTTTGCGTTTATTGGATTTGCTCGGTATTGCGCCACCGATGGACGAATGCGTACTTTGTCGTGCCACTTTGCGTGAAGACGCGTGGATGATGCCGCGCCAAGGTTCACTTGCTTGCAGCTCCTGCATTCGCGCCAGACGCTCGGAGTTTTCTTCGGCCTATCCGATTACGGGCGATGCGCGCCGAGTTTTGGCTTGGAGCGCGAATGCGTCTTACCAACAGGCACTCTCAGTGCGTGTGCAAACAGGCGTTTTAAACCAGGTTTGTGAGGTGATTCAAGACTGTCTTCACCATGCCCCAATGCAGGGGACATTCAGAGGGCACGAGTATTTGAGCGTGCTTAGTTGACGTTGTATTTCAATACTGATTGAATGCTTTTGGTTGGTTCTTTAGCAACACGTTTGAATGAGGTGTCCATGCGAAGTTCCGTTAGTGTCCGTGCTCCGCAGGCTATTGGGTCGCGAGTACACACAAAGCTACGTCATCACGCTGGCTTGCGTCTGATTCAAGGGGGTCAGTCAATCGAATACGAGTTTCAGCAGGCGCTGAGGCTCTATGTCTACTTTCTCAACCTGCTTAAGAAGCGGGGAGGCGCTGAGAAAGCCGAGGCCGAGACCGAGACTTCACCTACAGAAGAGACAGCTCCAGAGATCTACCCTGATCTGGAGACAGAGAATCTAACGAAGGCGAGTGACTGGGCTCGCTGGGAGCGGATTCGCACGAATCGCCGATGGGTGCAGCGTGCGTCGATGTCGCCTCAATCGGTCGAAGCCTTCAATCAGCAGGTCGCGACCTTGCAGGCGGCGGACAATGACCTCTTTAGCGAAAAGGCCGCGCGCGCCTATGAGCGTATGCGCGTGTCTGACAAAGCGCTGGGAGGATTCGTCCGCCACTACTTCGGACATGGCAAGAACATCAAGAAGTTCTGCGAATGGATGTCTGAATCGCCGATCTTTCGCGCTCGTATCTTGCGGGCTCGGTACGGTGTCTCGCGGTTCAACGATCTGCCGAGTATAGCCGACAAGCGGGCCGTGCGTGCTGAGATGAGAAATGTTCTCACTTCGATGCTGCGTGCATTGGCGGCGATACGGGTCTCTGCAGCGCACCGCGACAAGACCAAGAATGAACATGGCGAAGTCATAATCGTGAACGAATCGACGCGCGAACGTTTTTGCGCCGTTGTCGATCTCGATATGGACATCGTCCTCGCCTTCTATCCAGCGAGTGAGATGAACGGCCGGCGTCACAAGGCTCCTCGGCAGCTCGACCATCGACTGCAACGCTACCACTGATCTGACAATCTGAATGCGGATATTATCCACGGCAAACGCTTGGGGTGATATCCGCATTTATGTTACCCTGAGCGCATTATGGCCAATCCAAAAAAACCACTTAACCTAATCGAAATCTTTATCGGTGTCGGTCTCATTGCTTTTATTGCTTTTATGGTGATCCCGCCGATGGCGGTTCGTGTTGCGACGGGTGAAGTCCAACGCTATAAAGAATGCCAGGTCGCTGCCCGCAAAGACTGTGACCCTTCGATGATTTGGCGCATCTATGATATTGCGCTTATTCAATCTGGCGCGCTCAATTTGACGAGCGGGGCCTATCAACAAGAGGTTCAGGGTATGGTCGGTAGCGGCCGTGCCAAAACACCGCTACGCACCTCAGACAAAGCTGCCTTGATCGAGAAATCCGAGCTCGTTGGTTTGAATCCGGGGACGGACGGCTTCTATCGTCCAAAAGGCGCTGAGAACTTAACGGTAAAGGCCACGATCACGGGGAGTCCGAGCGATGTGACAGTTTATCTCGTCCCAAAAGGCGTTGAAACGGCTGGTATCCCAGAAAAAGCCAGTGCAATGAAGGCTGAAGGCACGAATTATACGGCGTCGGTGCTTATTCCTAATGGCTATATCGGCGAACTTGAGATTCGTGCAACCGGCCCAGGGACTGAGCAAAGTCAGTTGTATTTTGATATTGCGGCTGAATAGGTTCATTTATTGATTTCATTTTGTAACTTCGCTAAGCTACGAGCCTATGAACAGGACGATGATTTTGTCGATTTCCGACATGGTTGGGCAAGAGGTTGAGCTTTTTGGTTGGGTGGACACCCGCCGCGACATGGGCAAGATTTCGTTTATCGATTTGCGTGACCGCTCGGCGATTGCGCAGGTGGTTTTGGTGCCTTCTGAATTGGACGAAGCGTCGCAAGCTCTCTTGAAAGATTTACGTGCAGAGTTTTGCTTGTCGATTAAGGGCATTGTGAATGCTCGTGGGGCAAAACAGGTAAATCCAAACATGCCAACGGGCTCCGTTGAAGTTTTGGCAAAGTCGGTTACCGTGTTGAATGAAGCAAAGACGCCTCCATTCGCTCTTGATAATACCGCTGGTATTAACGAAGAAGTGCGTTTGAAATATCGCTATCTTGATTTGCGTAGCCAACGCATGCTGAAGAACTTAGTTTTGCGCGATAGCATCATTAGCTTCTTCCGTACGCATTTGCACAATGAAGGTTTTATCGAAGTTGAGACACCTTGTTTGACTAAGGGTACACCTGAAGGTTCTCGCGAATTTCTTGTCCCATCTCGTTTGCATGAAGGTCAGTTTTACGTTCTTCCACAATCACCACAGCAATTTAAACAGCTCTTGATGGTTTCAGGTGTTGAAAAGTATTTCCAAGTTGCTCGATGCTTCCGTGACGAAGACCAGCGTGGAGATCGTCAGCCTGAGTTCACTCAGCTCGATCTTGAACTATCATTCGTTGATCGCGAAGATATCTTGAACTTAGTTGAAAAAATGATGGTAGAGATGGTGAATAAGGTTTCGCCAGAAAAGAAGATTCTTCAAACAACTTTTCCACGCATCTCGTACGCAGACGCAATGGCGAAATACGGCAACGATAAGCCAGACATGCGTGCAAATAAAGAAGATCCTAACGAACTCTCGTTCTGCTGGGTCGTCGACTTTCCGATGTTTGAGGATGATGGTGAGGGCGGTGTGCAAGCTGTTCACCATCCATTCACTTCGCCACATCCAGAAGACATGGCGCTTCTCGATAGCGCACCAACGAAGGCACGTGCAAATGCTTATGACCTTGTCTTGAATGGCTATGAGGTCTTTGGTGGTTCTATTCGTATCTACCAACGTGAGCTTCAAAACAAGATCTTCAAGTTACTTGGCTTGGATGATGCAACCATTGAAACACGTTTTGGCCACATGCTTGAAGCCTTTGAATACGGCGCACCTCCACATGGTGGTATTGCAGCAGGTCTCGATCGTCTCGTGATGATCTTGGCAAATGAACCGAATATTCGTGAAGTGATCGCCTTCCCAAAAACGGGCGATGCACGCGACCTCTTGATGAATGCTCCAAATACGATTGAAGAAAAGCGCCTCGAAGAAGCGCATGTACAGATCCTTCCGACCAAAAAATAACCCATGAGTTACGCCGTTGCCCTCGACCAATTCGAAGGACCGCTAGATCTTCTCTTACAGCTTGTCGAAAGCGAGAAGCTTGCGATTACCGAGATTTCGCTCGTAAAAGTAACGGAGCCGTTTCTTCAATATGTCCGCGATCATCAGGGGCTTATCGCCCCTGAAGAGCTCGCGGACTTTTTGGTTATTGCCGCGAAGCTGCTCTACCTTAAGTCAAAAATGATGCTACCAGACCTTCATGATCCTGAGCTTGAAGAAGGTCCTGATCTTGCAACACAGCTCAGGCTCTATAAAGCCTTTGCTGAAGCATCCGGCAAGTTGGCTGAGCGCTGGAACGAGGCTAAGACACTCTATGGGCGCCAATTTCGTGCCAAAGCAGCAGCGCCGGCATTTAATCCGCCAAGTGACGTCGACGGTGCTTTGTTGAGAGAATTCTATCTGAAAGCATTAAAACGTCTTGAACCGGTGATCGCCTTGCCAAAAGCAGCCATTGAGCGAGTGATGACGATTGAAGAAAAGATTGAGATGTTGAAAACAAAAGTCCGTTCGATGTTGAAGGTGAGTTTTCAGCGCTTTATGGCTGACTCGCATGATCGACATGAAATGGTCGTTGCCTTTTTAGCCCTCCTCGAACTCATCAAACAAAAAGAAGTCACCTACGAACAAGAGGGATTATTTGCTGAAATCACTCTCAAGTCGGTATCATCCTAACCTATGACCATCAACGCCCTCCTCGAAGCTGCGCTCTATGCCGCCGGTCAAAGCGTCAGCATCCGCAAGCTGGCACAGGTTTTGGCATTGGATGAAGACGCTGTTTCACAAGGTCTCAAATCCCTTCAAACCGAATTAGCCGAGAATGAGAGGGGACTCGCTCTTATGATCGATAGCAAGAATGCTGAACTTGTGACGAATCCTGAAGCAGCTGAAGCCGTGCGAGCCTTGCTCGACATTGAGTCCCAAGGGGAGCTTTCAAAAGCCTCCATGGAGGCGCTGGCGATTATTGCTTATCGTGGCCCCATGACACGTCCTGAACTTGAGCAGATCCGCGGTATTCAATCCTCAACCATATTGCGCATACTCTCAATGCGTGGTCTGATCGAAGCAAAAGAAGAAATGCGTTTAGGGCAACCGATCTACGCTGTCACGCCTGAATTTTTTAAACATATTGGCTTCACAAGTGCTGAGCAGTTGCCTGATTACGAGCAATTACGAAATCACGTATCCGTTGAAACAGTTTTGCAAGAATTAGAACCAATGGTCACTCAACCGCCCCTTTCATCCACTCCTGAATCCTCATCCTAACCGACATGACTGCTGAAACATTGTTATTTCTCGTAGGTTCACTTGCTTTTACGACCGTCCAATCACAATCACCAGAAATGGTGACAGCGCGTTTGCCGATCGCGAAGTATGTTTCAGCGACCTCTAATGTGCCAATTAAAAAGCGCGTTGAGTCTATCGGTGTTGATGTTACAGCCAAGAGTGCAGTTGTTATTGATTTGGCTAGCGGTGAAGTGTTGTTTTCAAAAGATTCTGACACCGCGTACCCGATTGCCAGCTTAACCAAGCTAATCTCCGTCTCGACATTACTCGATCAAAAACTTGATTTGGATGAAAAAATTGCCATCACCAAGGCGGACGCTGGGTATGCGAGAGCCATCTTTTTTCAAGGTGAAACGTTTACACGACGTGAATTGATTAAAGCGATGTTGGTCGGATCTTCTAACGAAGCCGCCAATGCACTTGCTCGCACATCGCCCGGTGGTTATGACGCTTTTATCGCCAAGATGCGTGTGAAGGCTCGTGAGATGGGCATGCGCCGCGCAGAGTTTTATGATGCGGCGGGTTTAGATCCACGCAACAAAGCTACAGCACAAGACATTGCCTTTGCGCTTAAGGCGGCGATGAATTATCCAGAGGTTCGTGAGGTGATGGGGATGCAATCCGTCGATCTCAAGAATACGATAGGCCCAAAGCCTTACCGCGTTACGGCGACAAATTTACTACTCACTTCTGAATTGAATAAAGGTGAGTATAAAATCATCGCCGCAAAAACGGGTACTTTGCCAGAATCAGGCTTCTGTTTCGCTCAGGCGACAAAAGAAGGTGAAAAGACCGTGATCTCGGTGGTTCTTGGTTCAGATACCCATTACTCGCGTTTTCAAGACGTCAAAGCGATGACCTATTGGGCCTTTGGTGCCTATGAATGGCCAAAACAAACCGTAAGAAAGATGTAAGCTTAGATCTTGCCAGATACCAAGAAAATGGTTAGTATCTGGCACAAGTTCAAAAGGCGGCAGTGGCGGGGCCACGTCGTTCGCGAACGACGTGGCGGGGTAGCTCAGTTGGTTAGAGCACAGGACTCATAAGCCTGGGGTCGCGAGTTCGAATCTCGCCTCCGCTACCATGTAAAAACAGCCTATAATGGGCTGTTTTTGCGTTCTATAGGCCAGAATGGTAGAATGCCAGCCTAGGTATGTTTATTACGACGCACGCGGCTATTGGCGCACTCATTGGCCAGTACATTCCAAATCATCCGGGGTTGGCTTTTAGTCTCAGCGTTGCATCTCATTTTTTGAGCGATTTGATCCCGCATGGTGACACACATCTTTATAAAAACTACATTGCAAAAACAAAGGTCTATCGATCTATCGCTTATGTTGTGATCGATTCGTTTGTGATGTTGTTATTTGTGCTCTTTTTGTTTAATTCGGATCTGATCATTTCGCGCCAAGCGGTAACCTATGGCATCATTGGGGGCGTTCTGCCAGATTTTATTGTCGGGCTCTACGAGGTCTTCAAATTCGGCTGGCTTAAGTGGTTTCATCAACTGCATTTCAAATTTCATAATTATTTTACCCAACATAAAGATATTCCATTCGCGGTTGGATTCGCCATGCAATTTGTCTTTCTTATTGGATTGATTTCGATGGTGGTGTAATCGGTTGACATAAGCTCGGATTTTGCCTATAGTGTCGCCACAACCAGTCGTAGCGGGGTAGAGCAGCGGCAGCTCGCCGGGCCCATAACCCGGAGGTCGTGGGTTCAAATCCCACCCCCGCAACCACGTAAAACCCCGATAAACATCGGGGTTTTGCTTATCTTGACCATGCAAACGTTAAAAGGTATCCTCACGCCACGTCGCTACGCGAGCGACGTGGCACGCCACACAATGAAGCCGCGATGGCGGAACTGGTAGACGCACAGGACTCAAAATCCTGCGATCGCAAGGTCATGAGAGTTCGATTCTCTCTCGCGGCACCACGAAAAAAATCCCGATATTACATCGGGATTTTTTTGTGCTATTATTCCGGCAATATGGACATGTTCCTTCAAATCTCTTTGGTGCTTTTGATTGCAACCGGATTTTCACTCTTGATGCAGACATTAAAGCAGCCACTCATCTTAGGACATATCCTTACGGGTATTGTTGCTGGTCCAACCGTGCTTGGATTTTTACATCCTGAAGGGCCATTCGAACTCTTTGCAAAACTTGGCATCACGGCGCTTCTTTTTATCGTTGGCTTATCTTTAAGCCCCAAGGTCGTGCGAGAAGTGGGTAAATCCTCGGTTATTGCTGGCTTTGGTCAAATCTTTTTTACCGCTGGTTTTGGGTTTTTGCTCGCCATGTATTTCGGATGGAGTCCGGTTGAATCGCTGTATATCGCTCTCGCGCTCACGTTTAGTAGTACCATTATCGTTCTAAAAATCCTCCAAGATAAAAAAGATATTAGTTCGCTCTACGGTCGATTAGCAACCGGCACCATGCTTGTTCAGGATATTGCCGCAACCGTGATGTTGGTTGTTATGGCAGCTCTTGGTGGCGGGGTCTCAGGAAATATTTTTCAAGCGTTGGCGGTCATAGTCGGCAAGGGGTTATTGCTTGCGGTCGGTCTCGTCTTTTTCTCACGCGTCGTATTGCCGTCGATGACAAAGCTGTTTGCAAATTCGCAAGAATTTTTATTGTTGTTTTCTGTCGCCTGGGGTGTTGGTGTAGCAGTATTGTTTAAACTGATGGGCTTCTCGGTAGAAGTCGGTGCATTAGTTGCTGGCGTCTCTTTGGCGACGTCCCCATATCACTATGAAATTAGTGCAAAGATGAAGATATTGCGTGATTTCTTTTTAGTGTTGTTTTTTGTCACCTTGGGGGCCAGCTTATCGTTTGATGGCATTTCGCGTCTTGCTGTACCGGCCGTTGTATTGTCATTATTTGTCCTATTTGGAAATCCGTTTATTTTGTTTATTGTCTTGCGCAAGCTCGGATATGCGGCGAAGCCTTCTTTTCAAACAGGCTTAACCATGGCCCAGGTAAGCGAATTTTCACTGGTAGTTATCTTGCTGGCAAAGACGATGGGTCATGTTGGTGATGATGCCGTCGCGCTCGTCACTGTTTGCGCGCTCGTCACCATTTCGCTCTCAGCCTATCTCATGTCATATGACGAGAAGCTCTATAGCTGGCTCAGACCTCTCCTGGACCGCAAAAACCACTCCAAAGCCGCAGAAGGCCCAGCATCAGAAGAAGAGGAGCATGAAGCGGTGCTCTTTGGTTGCCATCGACTCGGTGAAGACTTCTTGCCCCATATCACCCCCTATAAAAACTACCTCGTTGTAGACTTTGATCCAAATACCATTGAAAAACTTCAACGACAGGGGATTCAAGCGCGTTATGGTGACGCCGATGATAATGAATTTTTAGATGAGCTAAATTTTGCCTCCGCAAAACTCATTGTCACGACCCTGCCTGATATTGATTCAGCGTTGTTCATCTTGAGTAAATTACGCAAAGTAAACCAACGAGCGATCGCCATCGTGATGGCGCATTCAGCCAACGAAGCAAAACTGCTCTATGCAAAGGGTGCGAGCTATGTCGTCTTGCCGCATTTCTTGGGTGGTAACTATGCTTCGATTCTTTTGGATAAATTTGGCCTTAGTCAACATAAATTTAGCCAAGAAAAAACAAAGCATCTTCAGCATTTAGAAGACCGCTTGAAGCGCTCAAAGATAAAGATGAAGCCCGTATAATATAAGATTTGTCGCTTGCGACGAAGGCATCCGTCAGTTACTATACCCACGATTCGTTACGAGACATTATGGCGCGCATTATTTCTATTGTTAACCAAAAAGGCGGCGTCGGTAAAACGACGACAGCCATTAGTGTTGGCGCATATTTAGCAGAGATGGGTAAGTTTGTTTTGATAGTCGATTTAGATCCGCAAGCGAATGCCACAAGTGGCATTGGTATTGATCATCGCAATCTTGAACGTGGTGTCTATGAAGCTGTTCTTGGGCAAGTAAAAATGAAAGAGATCGTACAACCAACAGCGCATGTTGGGTTGCATATGGCTCCAGCGACAACGGCACTTGCTGGTTTGAACGTAGAGTTGGTACAGATGGAGCAACGCGAATATGTTTTGCGAAATTCGTTGCTTGAAATTCGCAACGACTATGATTTTATTTTGATTGATTGTCCTCCGACATTGGGTTTGCTCACCTTGAATGGCATTGTGGCAGGGGATGAGATCTTAATCCCTGTCCAGGCGGAGTACTATGCGCTCGAAGGTCTCGGTCAGTTATTAGAGACGGTACAGCTTGTGAAGCAACATATTCGTCCCGAGCTTGAGATCTTGGGTGCTGTGATTACGATGTATGATCCGCGCACCAAACTTTCTGATGATGTATTGCATGAACTCTATAAATATTTTCCGAACAATATTTTCCGCTCCGTTATCCCACGCAATGTGAGATTAGCTGAAGCGCCTTCATTTGGGCGCACCATCGTTCACTTTGATGCGGGTTCAAAAGGCGCAAAAGCCTATGAACGTTTAGCTGCTGAAATCATCGAGCGTGAAAACATGACGCTCGCCCTACGCCCAGTATGATGCTTCAAAAACAATCCGGCCTTGGCCGCGGCCTCGGGGCCATTATCCCGCAAAGACCAAATTCAGCCGTAGCTTCTGCTACCGGAACTGAAGTTCCGGTTGCGCCACCTGCGCAGTCTGTTACACCGTCTTCAGCGGATTTACCGGATGATATTCGCACCTATGTGCGTGATTTGCCCATTGCTTCGATTGAACGCAATCCGCATCAACCTCGTCGTCACTTTGACCACAGCGAGCTTGAAGAGTTGATCTCCAGTATCAAAGAACACGGTGTGATGCAGCCTGTTGTCGTTACCGAGCTCGGTAATGGCCGTTATCAGCTCATTGCTGGTGAACGCCGTTTGCGTGCGTCGACGATTGCTGGGATGCAAACGATCCCGGCCATTTCACGTGAAGCGACGGAAATTCAAAAACTTGAACTTGCAATCATTGAAAACGTTCAACGCGCAGATTTGAATGCGCTCGAAGAGGCGCATGCGTACCAGCGTCTTATCGATGATTTTGGCATGACGCAAGAAGAGGTTGGTAAAAAGATGGGTAAGAGTCGTCCACAAATTGCCAATACTGTTCGCTTGCTACAATTGCCCCAAGAAATTCAACAAGCCATCGTTGATAAAAAGATCAGTCAGTCGAGTGCTCGTACACTTCTCTCGCTACCAACGGATGCTGAGCGCTTAAAACTCTTTAGAACCATGGTGACGGGTCACGTCACCGTTCGTGAAGCTGAAGAAGAGGTCCACAAGACACGTAGCCCGCGCACGTTTGATGCAAACGCCTCTGCCGCTGAAGACACCCTTCGCCGAGCCTACGGCGTAAAAGTGAATATCAAGCGCCAACCGACCGGCAAAGGTGAAATGAAATTCACCTTCACCAATGACGAAGAATTTGAAGCCCTTCTCGACAAGCTAAATAAGCAATAAGAAAAACTTCCGACATCTTGTCGGAAGTTTTTTTAATTTGTTGGAAGAATGCCTTTGATCCAATTACCGATGCGACTTTTTGAATATTGGCGGATCTTTGATTTGGCGTAACGTGTTTTCGCGAATCTGATCCAATCGGGATTTGGGCCTTTGCGGCTTTTGTCCACGATGATATCTACCATGTCACCATTTTTTAACTTGTGGTCTAAAGAGGTTACGTGGTCATTTACTTTTGCCCCTGAGCACGTATTACCGATGTCGGTATGGATGGCATAAGCAAAATCGATACTGGTACTTTCTTCAGGAAGGTCGATGACGTCACCTTGTGGAGTGAAGACAAAAATACGATCTTTAAAGATATCAATCTTGAGCTCTTCGAGGCCTTCGAGAAAGGCTTTTTTATCGAGGGTTTGTTGGATATCTGCTAGCTCACTTACCCAGGCTGGCGCATTCGTATCTGACCCGAGGCTCACTTTACCGTTTTCATCGTATGACCAGTGGGCGGCGATACCGTACTCGTTCATGGCATGCATCTCTTTGGTGCGGATTTGAAATTCGACGATTTCACCGCCTTCGCAAAAGACGGTTGTATGCAACGAGCGATAGCCATTTGGTTTTGGCTGAGCGATATAGTCTTTGATGCGGCCTTTGAGTGGTGTCCATTTAGAGTGGATGATGCCGAGCGCCGCATAACAATCCGCTAAAGAGTCTACGATGACGCGCACGGCGATAAGATCGTAAATGCGAGCGATGTTGCGGTCATTCTGCAAAAGCTTACGGTAGAGCGAATAGAGATGTTTGGCGCGGCCTTGGACATTGGACTCAACGCCTGACGTTGTCAGAAGCTCACGCGTTTCTTGCATGACATGGTCGAGGTAGCCCTTTTTCTCTTCGCGTCCTGTTTTGGACATGTTCTTCACCCATTCGTACTCTTTTGGTAATACATAGCGAAACGAGGCATCTTCAAGACGGCCTTTCATTTCACCCATACCAAGACGATTAGCGATAGGGGCAAAGATCTCGAGCGATTCAAGGGCAATGCGATACTGCTTTTTTGGTGGGATGTGATCAAGCGTCTCAAGATTGTGCAGGCGATCAGCAAATTTGATAAAGACCACACGCACATCTGCGGCCATGGTCAAAAACATTTTACGTAAATTCTCAATATAGCGTTCGATACCGCGGTATTTGATTTTACCAAGCTTAGTAATGCCACCGACCATGGTAGCGACGTCCTCACCAAATTCTGCAGAGATTTCTTCAATCGTGCGATGCGTATCTTCTGGGACATCGTGCAAAATACCGGCCATGATAATGGGCGCCGGCATATGCATTTCAGCCAAATAATATGCCGTTGCAAGCGGATGAATGATGTACGGCTCGCCAGAAGCGCGCTTTTGACCTTCGTGGGCGTCTTTTGCGAAGGCAAAGACGCGTTTCATAAGCTCAGCATCAGCTTTTTTGTCGTATTGGCATACCAACTCACACAGGCCTTCGATGGTCTGTGTTTCTTTTTGAGCAGTTGGTTGCGATGAATTCGGCATAAGGTAGACTTCTGTTATAATCAACCTTTGCGACTTTGTGAAGAGGGGGTAAACTGAGCGGTAACTATGTCGAACCTTTCTGGAGCTCCCATGAGCATGCCTACGGCCGCTGTTGAAGCAGGCACATCTACTGAATCCGGCTCATCTGGTATTGAAAAAAGCGTTGAAGCCGCCATTTCAAGCGGCAATGCCCCTGCGCTTGTACAAGCCGGCACACAGCTTACGCAAGCCGCGACCCAAAGCATTGCGGCCATTGCCGCCGCAGATCCAAATGAAGCTCATTTGCCAGAGCAGGGCGTTATTGGTGCTATTGCCGGCCAAGCAAATGGCCTGGCGCAAGAAGCACATCGAAATTACGTAAATAGCATTAATGAAATTTTAAAGGAGCCTGAGTCTGTACCTACGCCTGAGCCGGTACCAGAGCCGTTGCCAGTAGTTGTCGTACCAGAAGCCGTCACACTAACACCGCCGAGCATGCCAGGGTTTGAATCGCCTCGGCCTGCTGAGGCACCGGTAGCTCCGCCGACGATTGAAATTCATCCTATTGCTATTGCGGCTCAAGTCTATCTTGATGAGCGTGATGCAACAGATCGTATTTTGAATGCGAGCCAACCAAACTATGAAGGTCATTCTATCCGCAGTGCGGTGCCGTATTATGAAGCGGTTTTAGCGCAAGATCCTTCTGATGAGCAGTGGCAAGCCTTTGTGACGGCGCTAAAACTCGAATCTTCGTTCTATGAAACGAAATTGCGACGGGCGAATCTGGCTTTGCAAATCAATGAATTACAAAACAACATTGAGGACAATCGCAAACACAACATTTTGCCGACGGCTGAACAGGCTGAGCAGCTAAAGCAGTTGCAGCAAGCATTTGATAAGATTAATGAAGAGGTTGCACGGTCTGAGCAGGCAAAGACACAGGCCGAAGACCAGTATCACGCAACGCAGTAACAAAAAAGAGACTTAACGTCTCTTTTTTGTTTTGCTCGATGGAGCTTTATTGGCAATGAGTTCGAGGGCTTTTTCAAGGGTGATTGGACCATCACCGAGCTCTGCTGGGATCGTGGCATTAACGTCGCCTTTTTTTACGTACCGGCCATATTTACCGTCATGCAGGGTTACGAGTTTGCCATCAGCAGGATCTTTGCCGATTTCGGTGCCTGCGACGGCTCGTTTACCTCGGCCGAATTTAGGCTGGGCAAGCATCTCAAGGGCACGAGCAAGTTCGATCGTCAGTACATCGTCTGGTGCTTTAATGGTGCGAAAATCGCCATCGTGGACGACATAAGCACCAAAGCGCCCAAGACCTGCGCGGATTTCTTTTTGCGTTTCTGGGTGAAGTCCAAGTAAGCGAGGCAATGAGAGAATGGCGAGCGCCTGTTCGCGATCGAGCGTTTCAAGCGATACACCCTTCGGAATACTGACGCGTTTTGGTTTGATGGCTTTTGGTAGCGCGTCTTTTTCTTTCTTTGTGAGTCTCTTTGTCGGCTTTTCGACTTCGGGGGCATCTTCGCCGAGCTGCAAGTAAGGACCATATGAACCGGTGCGCAGGTAAATCTGCAGAGCGGACTCTGGATCTTGGCCGAGTGTCGTTGGTCCTTTTTGTGATTCTTTGATCAGTGCATCTAATGATTCTGGTGTCGCATCACCTGGACCCATATCTGTTGGCAACGAAGCTTTTGCGAGCGCGCCCGTATTTGGCAAGGTTTTTTCAACATACGGGCCAAATTTACCAACACGCACGACATAGCCTTCAGCATGTGGAATATTTACCGTCTTTGCTGTCTCTGGATCGATTTGTTCGAGCTCGGTCGCGAGGCGTGTTTTTAAGCCGCGTTCGCCCAAGAAAAAGGATTCGAGGTAGGGGAGATACTCCAAGGTGCCTTCGGCGATTTGATCGAGCTTATTCTCCATCTGTGACGTGAAGTGCACGTCTACCAAGTCTGAGAGATGGCGTTCGAGTACTTGCGTTACGGCAAAAGCGGTAAAGGTTGGTACAAGCGCATTCGCCGCTTTGTGCACATAACCACGATCGGTCAGTGTGCTGATAACTGAAGCGTAGGTACTTGGGCGGCCGATACCTTCTTTTTCCATGAATTGAACGAGCGAGGCTTCAGTGAAGCGTGCTGGTGGTTTTGTTTCATGTGATTCAGCTTTGGCGGATTCACATTTTGGCTGGTCACCGACAGCGAGCTCAGGTAATGGGTGTTCGCGGTCAACAAGCGCCTGCTCAACATCGTCAGCGCCTTCAACATAAGCGCGCAAAAATCCAGGAAAGAGAATACGCGTACCATTTGCCTGATAACCATTACCTTCTGCTTCAAGACGAACCGACATCTGCTGTTGTTCAGCATCACGCATTTGTGACGCGATCGCACGCATCCAAATCAACTCATAGACATCGCGCTCAGCACCGCTCAAGCCCGTATCGCCAGGAACGGTAAAGGCTAATGAAGGACGAATAGCTTCATGCGCTTCTTGTGCACCGGCCTGCGCTTTGTCGGTACGCGCACTTTCGTTTACGTATTCGCTTCCATAACGGCTCGTGACGAGTCCTTTAATCGCCGTTTGCGCATCAACCGAGAGGTTGGTGCTATCGGTACGCATATAGGTAATAAAACCGTTTTCATACAATTTCTGTGCGGCGCGCATCGTATCACGCGAAGAGAGTTTCAATTTGCGGTTGGATTCTTGTTGGAGTGTTGAAGTCGTAAACGGTGCTGGTGCTTTGCGTTTTACGTCTTTTGTTTGGACGTCCATGACCTTCCATGACGCCGATGGCGCGGATGCCATGAGGGTATTCGCTTCAGCTTCACTTAAGAGATGGGCTTTGTCGTTTTTCAACAACCCTGAATCCGCGTCAAAATCTTTTGATTGCGCGATGGTTTTACCTTTGTATTCAATGAGGCGTGCTTCGAATTTCTCGTGTTTGTCCAAAGTCGCCGTCACATCCCAATACATGGCGGACTTAAATTTCATGCGCTCACGTTCGCGATCGACAATCGCTTTCAATGCCGCAGACTGTACGCGTCCAGCAGAAAGACCGTAGGCGATTTTCTTCCACAATACTGGCGAGACGCTATAACCCACGAGACGATCAAGGATACGACGCGTTTCTTGAGCTCGAACAAGACGTTCATCAAGCTCACGAGGGTGAGCGAGCGCATTCTTGATTGCCGCGGCCGTAATTTCATGAAAGACCATGCGGTAAACCGGTACCGTAGGTTTCAAAATCTGCAACAGGTGCCAGCTAATACTCTCTCCTTCGCGGTCTTCATCAGATGCCAGATAAAGCGCGTCTGCGTCTTTGAGTAAGTCCTTCAATTCTTTAACGATTTTTGTCTTGTCTTTTGAGATGACATAGATCGGCTCAAAGCCGTGAGCAACGTCTACACCGAGTTGGCCGGCTTCGGTTTTCTTCCATTTTGCGGGGACTTCGTCGGACGAAGAGGGCAAATCACGCACATGACCCATCGAAGCAACGACCTTATATTCGCTGCCGAGAAACTTGCGGATGGTCTTGGCCTTGGTTGGAGACTCTACGATAACGAGCTTCATAATGTGGATGTTTATAGCCCAGTCTAGCGTTTTGGGCAACCAATAGCCCGATGCCATAACCCCTGCTCATGCCGAATATAGCCCTTTAATTCAAGTAAACTAAGCCCTGCCAGGACCTGTGGAGAAGGCCTCCCAGACCGGGCGCAGAGGGTGTCGATGTCCGTTGGTTCTTCGAGCGAGGCATAGAGGGCTTGCTCGTCAGGCGTGAGGGGTAGTTGTTCGCGGGTTTGCTGGGCTAAAGCCGGCCTATCAAGGGCTAACGCATCAAGGATATCTTGTGACGACTCACAGAGCCGTGCGCCCAGTTTAATAATTTGATGGCAGCCAAATGATGCAGGGCTCCAGATTGGTCCTGGTACGGCCAAAACCTCTCGACCTTGTTCGAGGGCGAGTCGGGCGGTTATCAGCGAGCCACTGTCCATCCCGGCCTCAATAACGATGGTCGCAAGGCTCATCCCCGCGATTAATCGGTTGCGTTGTGGAAAATGCTCTTTGCGTGAACTAGTACCGGGCGGGTATTCACTCACCAAGGCACCTCCGGCGGCGAGTATCCGTTGCGCTAAGACATAATGCTCACGCGGATAAATACTTTCATCATCGACTCCCGTGCCTAGAATCGCGACCGTTGGCATGCCTTTTTCAAGCGCGCGTTCATGCGCGAGGCCATCAATGCCCAAGGCGAGTCCAGAAACGAGGGTGAGGCCATAGTGCGCGAGCGGGTCCAATAAACTCTCAATAACACGTTTGCCATAACTGGTATTGCGTCTCGAACCTACAAACGCGATCGCAGGAAAAGCGGGGATGGATCCACGCACAAATAAACACTCAGGGGCGTCATGAATGGTAAGCAATTCTTGAGGATACTCTTTATCACCGCGCAAAATCTGGCGGATGCCTTGTGAAGAAGATTTTTCACGCAATTCTAAAAACGTCCCGTGACGGCGCCATTCAGCAAAACGCTTCGCCAACGCCAAAGGCCAGCCAAAATCCGCGATGAGTTCGCTTTGGCTCACATGTTCGATATCGCGTATCCCGCGCAGCTGTTCGCGAAGCTGCCTCAGCCGATACGCTGAGATGCCAGGGATATGCGCAATGGCGCGGATGTAGTCAGAGAATTCAGTTTGCACCTAATACCCCGTTCCACGAAGACATGGTCTTTGTCAAGCCTTCATTCACCCACGAATTTAATGCCTCGATGAAGGTGTCAGCTCGTTTATTGAGTTGCTGTTCATCTTCTGGTGAAAAACGTTGCAAGACATAGTCTTCAACTTTAATTTGCCCCGTTGGACGGTTCACGCCAATGCGGAAACGCGCGATTTCATTCGTCGCTAACGATTGCTGGATAGAAGTGATGCCATTATGCCCAGCAGCTCCGCCTTTGGCGGTGAACTTTGCTTTACCGACCTCCACATCCATCTCATCTTGAAGAATAAGGATGTTTTCGACCGGGATTTTATAAAAAGAAGCAATCGCCTGCACCGCTTGCCCAGATAAGTTCATAAATGTCGTTGGAAACGCCAAAAAAACGCGCTCCGAGCCGATACGAATATCGGTTATCTCGGCTTTTAGAGCACGGTTTTTCTTGAAACCGTCAGCACGGTGGTGTTCTGCAAATGCTTGAAGTAATTCCCAACCAATATTATGGCGGGTTTTGTCGTAGTCTTTGCCAGGATTACCAAGGCCAACAATGAGTTTCATAGATACAAGGCGCATGATATCCTTTTCTTATGAATAAAGAAACACGGGAATTAAGCTTCGGTCAATTAGTTGTAAGCTCGATTTTAAATATCGTGTTGCTGTTTGCTCTAATTATCGCTGGTGGCATGCTGTCGAGTCTATTTACTCAATGCGTAGGGCTATCGTGTACCGCTCTCAGTTATATCACGCTGCCCATTGTATTCTTCGCGTCATTGTTTACACCTCTGATTTTTCTAGACTGGCACAAGGCAATAAGCTGGAAAAACTATATTATGTTCATGGTCGTATTCGTTTTATTAATCAGCGCTCTCGCGTCTGCGGCCTGAACCTTATGAATAATGAAACAGAAGGGTTTACAAATATGCGGTTACTCGTTTGCTCTATACTGAATGGTATTTTTCTGATCGCCTTGTTTTTTTTCAGCATGGAGTATTTTGAGCACGCATCAGAATGCACTGGACTTGCATGTATTGGGCTTGTTTATTATTCGCTTTATTTCGTGACTATTGCAATTTTCCTGACGCCTCTTGTCTATATTAGACTGGTTAAAGAAAAAATTTTCAAAATTTATATCGAAACTCTTGTTGCGTTCTCTGCAGGACTCGCGGCGTGTGTCGTTGTGCTGTTGTTTGTAGGCATCATCGTCTCATTCGTAGAGTACGAACTTCCGTACTTAGTTGGTAAACAAGACTACGCAGCCGAGGCTGCGTAGTTTTTTTGTTAGAACGCTGTGCGGCCTTTCTTTTGGCGACGCATGGTTTGGTTAACACGTTTGATTTTGTGACGAACTTTACCAGCCACCGCTTCCATACCAGGACCAAAGACGTTGCCGGCTTTTTCGGTTTTGGAGATAGGCAAGTGCTGTACTTTGACCACGATTGGGGTACCAACAAAGCCGAATTTTTCGCGAATGCGCTTTTCAAAGAACTTAAGCCAGTTTGGATGCAAGTTGTCTTTTTCGCCATGCACCGTCACCAAGAAGGTTGGAGGTGCGTGTTTTGTTTGTGCGACATCAAAGACGCGAGGCGATTTTGGACCATAGCTGGCCAAAGGACGCATGCGCTGAATCGTCTTCTTCAAAAGTTTATTGGCCGCATTGTAATCAATGTGACGCATGCGCTCATCTTGAACTTCAAGAGCAAGATCAATGAGTTTGCCGCTTCGTAAGTTTTCTTTTGCACTGACAAAAATCATCGGAGCCCAGCTCAAGAATGGGAAAAGCTGACGAATCAATACTTCGTATTCTTGTGCAGTATTGGTTTCTTTATTTTCAACAAGGTCCCATTTGTTTGCAACGAGAATTAAACCCTTGTTGGATTCTTCAAGCATACCGGCAAGATGACGGTCCCATGAGGTCGGATCTTGAGTGGCATCAAAAATCAACATAGCCACATCAGCGCGTTTAACGGCTTCACGGTTGCGTTCGAGACTTTCTTCTTCAATGCCTTTGGTAATACTCGAGCGACGACGCATACCAGCCGTATCAACGAGCACAATGTCACGTTCTTTGTATTTAAGAAGCGTGTCCTGTGGTTCGCGTGTGGTGTGGGCAATAGGGGATACAATAACGCGGTCTTCACCAAGAATGCTGTTTACCAATGACGATTTACCTACGTTTGGCCGACCAACAAGCACTACGCGTAACGGAAGCATCTCATGCTTCATGACCGGAGGTTTGCCAGCCTTATCGAGCGTGATCGAAACTTCGTCCAACAAATCACCGATACCGAGACTGGTCGAAGCACTCACCATGCGAGGCTCGCCCAAACCCATACGATAAACGTCATGTGAGTAGGCGCTGCCGGTGTCACGAATCGTATCGACTTTATTTGCAAGCAAAATAACCGATTTTTTGGATTTCTTGATTTCTTCAGCGAGTTCGAGATCTTGTGGCAAAATACCTGTCTTTGCATCAAAGACAAACAAGACAATGTCAGCCTCTTTAATTGCAAGCTTCGCCTGGTGAAGAATGCCTTCGCCAATTGAATCTTTTTCAGTATCCATGCCGCCCGTATCAATGAGCTCAAAAGCCGCACCTTGCCACAAAACAAGGCCGTAATTGCGGTCTCGTGTGGTGTGGGATTCTGCACTCACGATAGCCTTGCCGGATTCGGTTAGGCGGTTCCAAAGAGAGGATTTGCCGACATTGGTTCTGCCAATGAGGGCGACCTTGGGATAATCAAGGGCTTGTCGATGTACTGACATAGGTGGTGTTTTGGGTGGGCTGGACGAGGGGATACGAAGATTCGCCCAAAATAACGAGAAAATCGGTGTCGGTCGACGCGATGGCCTCGGTGGTATTCGCTTCTGCGTAAACACTGCGAATGCTTGGGTTTTGTGATGAAGTAACGGCTGCCGTCAGTGAGACATTGGCATTCAAAAGCTGCTTTAATTTGACCAGCTCTTGTACTTTACTACCATTCGTTAAGTCAAATATCACAGTTTTTTCGTATTGTCGAGAGCTTGCATTGCCGATGGACTCCGCGCTAAAGCCCTCTAAACCGAGGCGGTTTGCGACCTGAAAGGCCATTCCTGTGCGAAATGTGCCATTTTTGACCTCTACTTTAGGGAGTTCTGCCACCGTTGAGGTGACATCCTCATTAAAGGGGTTCTGAGCCAAGGTCTTGATACGCGTCCAATCACCGCCCTTTGGGAAGAGTAAGAAGCTGCCATTGATATTCGCCGGCACTAGTTCACCATCGGGCGCATCAGTTAAGACATGTTGCTGAATCTTGTCTTTTTGGATGTCGGTAGCAATCGGTGCAAGATTAAAGGCCTCCCACGGACTCATGTCAGACTGTAGGTGGTTGGCGATGACTTGGTAGAGCTTCGCGAGCTTGGTCGGATCTGCGAGCGTATTAAGAGATAGTAATTTTTCACGAATAGCCACCATCACGATTTGCTGACGTTTTGCGCGCGCAAAGTCAGAGCCCTCGCCGTTATTTCCGTGACGCGAGCGGGCGTACTTCAGTGCCGTGTCACCATCCATTTGTTGTTCGCCTTTTTTAAAGGTGATGGTTTGCCACTTATCATCTTCAGTTGGATAAGTTGTATCACTAAACGAGCGTTCAACATTGACGGTGATACCGCCAATCGCATCTACCATCTTGGCAAAGCCATTAAAATCAACGCGAACAACGTGATCAATGCTTACGCCAAAAAATTCTGAAAAGATTTTTGCCGTACGTACGGCGCCTTCACCTGGATGGTCTTTTTCTTCCCAGGCATGAACGGCGTTGATTTTTTCGTATCCGCCACGGCCGTTAGGAAACGCCATGTCGCGTGGGATCGAAAGCATGTTAACGCGTTTGTCTTTGGTATTAATAGACGCGATCATGATGGTATCGGTGAGGTTGGCACCATCGTGACCGGCACCACCGATACCAAGTAAGAGGACCGTTAAGATGTCAGGATTTTTGTCTTCGCCGGTAATGGTTGTGCCAGCCAATGCAGGCAGCTCTGCGCCAAAGACAAGTTTATGTGCGTCACGAATACCAGGTAGGCGTACGAACTCAGCAAAAACACTCGTACCGTGTTGCACAGAGCGATAAGAAGCGGCCGCACCAGCAAAGGTGACGCCGCCCACGATAAGCGTAAACAAACTCGCAAAAATGACGGTCTTACGCCGTGCGAGTCGCTCATGATCTGTATTCAAAAAGTTGACGGATACCATGCGTAGAAAGCCATTAAGAACAATTCGGAGTGTATCAGAATACGGCTATCCACACAATGCGTCAAACCTTTGAAAAAGAGCGTGATGGGTAATGTTTATCCCCATGGTCGAGACAGGGTAGAATGTGATATTATAGATAACGAAATTATGTTCACCTTTGAACGACTACGCACGTCCCTTTCATCACAAAGAGGAAAGAAGTTTTTTGCAACGGCAATGGTTGCGCTGTTCGCCATTTTTATGGTGATGGGTTCAACCGAGTACGCATTTGCCCAAGGGTCAGGCAGCGTGGTCCCTGCAACGACACCAGCGCCTGCTGTCACGCCTACTGAAACGACGAACAATATCGTACAGTCACAAGCGAATGACCGAACAAGCGCTGCTTGTAGCGGTCCAGTTACTGGTTTCATTTGTGAGGGTATTGCATCAATCCTGGGTCTTGTCGCCAATCTCATTGGCAGCATGATTCTTTTGGTTATTAGTGTCTTGATTGCATTCGCTCAATACAACGGCTTCTCAGATGCGATGCCCGTCGTTCAAGGCTGGATCGTCGTACGTGATACGACAAACATGTTCTTTATCATCGTTCTCTTATTGACCGCCTTTGCCACCGTTATCGGTCGAGATGAGTTTCATTATGAAAAAGTGTTGCCTAAGCTTTTGTTACAAGCGGTATTGATCAATTTTTCAAAAACGCTGATTCAACTCTTGATTGATTTTTCACAGGTCGTGATGTTGACCTTCGTAAATGCTTTTGCTCAGTCGGCTGCCGGTAATTTTGTGTATGCATTAGGTCTGGATAAAATGATGCAGTTTAACCCCACTGGTACTACTCCGGCACAGTTCGCAAATATTATCCTTGCCTATGGCCTCGCTATCTTCTTCATGTCGATCGCTTTGGGCGTTGTCATCATCCTGACGTGTTATCTCGTTTATCGTATCGTTGCGTTATGGATCACCCTGATTCTTGCTCCGCTAGCGTTTTTTGCCTCGGCTCTACCAGAGAAATTGCAGCGCGGGATGGGAGCCGTCACAGGCGAATATTGGAAGCGCTTAACGGGCCTACTTACTGGTGGACCTGTTATTGCCTTTTTCTTATGGCTCACACTTGCGATCACTCAGAGATCTTCGCAGGAAGCTAATTCTCAGACTGCCGCTACGGGCCTCTCTGCCGCGCTCAATCTCACGCGCCCTTCTACAGGTGCCGAAGGAGGTGTTGCTGGTGCGGCTGATTCCGCAGTTGGTGCCACATTTGGATTTATTACTGCCATCGCGGATTCAAACCATGTTATCTCGTTTGTCGTTGGTATCGCGTTGATGTTAGCCGCTCTTGATACGGCCGTTGCTTCGGCAGCCGCTATGGGTGGGTTGGCTGGTGTTATTGCAAGTAAAACGAAGTCATTGGCAAAGGGAGTTGTTAAGGCCCCATATACCCTAGGTAAAGGAGCAGTAAAAGGCGCTGCTCGTGGTGCGCGCGCTGCCGGCAGATTAGGCTACAACATCGCTGATCAGCAATTAGCTAAACGAACTGGGAACAGTCTTTCGCGTCGTATTGGTGTTGCGGGTGTTAAGGCTATGGGCTATGCGAGCTCAGTGCCATTAGTTGGTGGTGCTATCCGACGTACAGACAAATATCAAAAAGCTGAGTCTGGTCTTACGCAATTCGCTGGTCGTGTAGAAAGTCGAACAAAAGAACTTACGGATGCAGATAAAAAACGTGCTGCTAACCTCGCGGGGCTAGCAAGAAGTGGTACTGAAGAACAAGAGCTCTTAGAGATTGCTCGCGCAGGCACGCTTACGCGAGGTTCGATCGGTATGGCTTATTCAGAACAGGTTGGTGAAGCAGAGTTTGCAGGCAAGTTAGCTGACACTGCATTGAATGAAAGGCTCTATAAAGAGAGAAAACATGAGTATGTTAAAGTAGATTCTGATGATGGTTTATACAAATACTATAGAGATCAGGGCTTAGACGAATCGACGGCATTAACGACGGCCAAGGCGGCGAGCGAGCAGCTTATTCGTAAAGAGCTCTTTGACGCTCGTGCAGGGCAGATTAAAACTCAACGTCAAAATGCGATTGACCGTGGTGACAAAACAAAAATTGAAGAATATGAAAAACTCGTGAGATCGAATCCACTCTTAGCGCAAGCTGGCACGGATCGCGAAAAGGCACTAAATGACCTCGTAACTTCACCAGACGTCTATAAAGATGTTGATGAATTCACCGCTAATAGCGGCGAAGTCGTTACGGCATTTATGTTGAAAAACGGCTGGAAGAAAGACGCGAACGGTGTGATTTCACTTGTCGATGAAGCTGATTGGAAGAAGAAAAAGCTCGAGGTGGCGCGTGTCAATAAGAATCTCCATCAGGCGATGGAGGCTCAGGAGCTTTTCTTGTATAACTCTCCTGGCACCAAGGTGAGCCAACTTAATCAGATGCAGTTTAAAAAGAATAAATCGGACGGTTCAATGCATTCTTTTGCTATTAATAATGATGATACATCAAGTCCTAAGATGGTGAGGGGCCAAAGAGTCAGAAGTGTTAATCAAGAAAAGGCGCTTGAAGCCATCAAGACAGAGGCTGGCATGAATGCTGCTAATGTCATGGGGGCCGTTAGTTATGGTGCGCCGCTTTCAGAAGTTCTCAATACGAGCTATGTCGATAGCAATGGACGTGGCGCAAGCGATGTTGTCGCTGAATCTATTGCCGCCAACATGGCGGCCGCAAGCAATGTCCTTTCTGAAGTCACAAATGCGACGGCAAATTATAATGCCGCAAGAAAAGACATTGAGGATCAATACAACTTTGATCTTCAAACGGTGGGTAATGATAAACAACAAATTGATGCGCTAAAGAAAGAGAGATTGACCGAACTTGCTGAGGCAAAAGCAAAATACGAAGATATTAAAGAGAATGCCTCGCGCTATGTCACTGAGGCTAGTCGCGCCATGGCTCCTGCTATACGCGCGATGCAACAAATTGGTGCTGATGGTGTAGGCCCTGAGGCACGTGCCAAGATGCTTCAAGAGATCACTAAGACAGATGCAAATGGCAAAGCTGTTATTGATTTGAGGAGTATCTATCAGCAGTACGGGGGTATGAGCGGACCCCATCAAGATGCGCTTGATATTACCCTTGCAGCTGTTCTCGCTGAATCCGATAGGTTGAGAAAAATTGAAAACAGTGGGAAAGTCCTTACAAAAGGAGAGGATGATATTTTGAAAGCTGGTGATCAACTGCGCGTTGATATGGTCAAGAAAGGTCAACGATTGCCACCAAGACTAAAGAAAACATTGGAGAGTTCAGATAATCCGAGTGATCAATACCCTGCAGCCTAAACATCTTTTATGAAAAAAGAAGTGTGGCTAAAGTACTACAATCGATTGCCAGATCCAGCAAAAAGCTACCTAAAAAGCAATGAATCTGGCCTGCAAGAAGATTTAGCCCAAGAGCATCTTGGTTATGATTATGATGTCTGGAGACGTGTTTCAGACGTCGTATGGGAGTTGCTTTTTGAAAAAATCAGCGAAGAAGCGTTTCGCAAAAAGCTCGCACTTGTTGCTGGGGATCGCATTATCACCGAGCTTGAGGGTGAAGTGCTGTTAAGAATGGTTTACCCATTGGCAGACTTGGTCCCATGGGACGTTGAATCAAGAATGCAAGAATTAGGCGTACCACCAGAAAAGATCTCTACGGTGAGCCGCATATCGATCATGCCGGTAACCTATAGTGCGGCGGCACGACGTATTGCGAGTTTGGCAAATGTGAGTGTCTTGCAAGAAGAATTACTGAGACGCCTGAGAGACCTGCTGGTATCCGTTATCACGGGTGTACGCAGTGATGATCAGGCGTTGGAGTTTTTGCAACGCAAACAAACAGAAGGAGGTCTCGGATTCACGCTCCCGCAAGCCGAGTCCTACCTTGCATCAATGAATGCATTCTTATTGACGGCTAGCGTCATGAGCGAGCAAGAGTACTCTGAGTGGTATCGAACCTCCCGATTACGCGAACAAGCCATGTGGAATACGGATTTTAGAGATGATGAAGAGAACGATGAACAGAGCGAGCCGTCTGAAGCATCAATAAATACCGCACGCTTAAAACGCCAATACGAACCCGTCCTCGAAAAAGCCATGCAAGAATGCTTGCAGCAAATCGGCGACTTACAATTAGACGACTATCTTGAAAAGCGTCTTGAAAATGTTATTTCGACGCGATTGCGCAATGTGCGTAACGCCTTACAAACCTCAAGTATTCTGACACGTGACGATAAAATTGGAGGACTTGGATTAGATGCTGAGAAAGCAGAACGCGTCGCTCGCATTATTGAAGCGAGCTACGAGCTTCATCATGGCGAAATTGAAGACGATCAAAAACGTCGTATTCAAGAAACCGAAGTAGCTCAAAAGCAAAAAGTTGAAGATCGCAAAAAACGCGAGAGCGAAGAACATGCTGAGTGGTATCAACAAAAAGTTGCTCCGCCGTCGTTCACGAACGTTATGACAACCCAGCAAACGACTCAAGCAGCACAAAGCATGGCTCAGGCGCCTATTCGGTCAAATATGTCCGGCGTGACAGCGCCGGCCGTCTCGCAGCTCTCTGATCTTATTGGTGAAATTAAGACCATGGATATTCAGGAGTTCAGACGCCTTGCAAAAGATCCTGACCAAGCAGGGGAGAAGCTCTTTCAGAAATTTGAA
>JAMIEW010000049.1:0-3003 GCA_035906575.1 bacterium | reverse complement strand
TTCATGGTAACGCGCCTCTGTGATCGCGAAGATGTGGCGCGCGCCTTTGCCCTCGGCGCCAATCAGTATTTGGTAAAAAACCAGCATCCTATCGAAGATCTCGTTCATCATATTGAGAGACAGCTTGCTGTGGTATAATGCGGTTATGCGTTATCGATCTGCTTTTAATGCCCTTGAGGCTATCATCGTCGTCGCGGTCTTTGGACTCTTTGCGACGCTGGCTATTCTTTCATTAAACAGTGCGCGTGCAAGCGCCCGTGATGCTCAGCGCCTTTCTGATGTTGGTACCTTGCGTGCGGCACTTGGCCAATATTGGCTTGAAAAAGCTTCTTATCCGCTTTCTGGTGGGATTGAGCTCGGTAAAGCCGGGAACAATGCTGATATGCTTACCGCAAACGGATTCATCGGCCGTCAAACAACGCAAAGCGCCGTGTATCTCGACCGTATCCCAACACCTCCAAAAGGTAATGAATTTTACCGCTATCGCGGCGGTGCGAACGGCTATTCGATCCGTTTTAAAACGGAGACGAAAACGGAGCTTGGTGATCCAAACGTTTACTATGCGCATGCCACCGGCATCGATAGTGAAGACGCTGAACGCTAATGCCAATTATTGAATGGGTACCTTGGGCCGTCCTCCTGATCTTTTTAGGATGGGCGGCCTTTGTTGATGCAAAAAAACTCATGTTACCCCTTGAGCCGCTTTGGGCTTTTTTAGGAGTGGCTTTGATTTGGTCAGCCGCAACTGGTCGCGCTACGGATGCTTTTTTAGGAGCCCTCTTTTGGTTGGCGTGGACGGGTGGTCTTTGGTTTTTATCTCAGGGTCGATGGATGGGGTTTGCTGATTTGTGGCTTACCGCAGCAACAGGCGCGGTTTTAGGCGTTTCTGCGAGTCTTGAGGCCTGGTACTTTACTTATGTCGTGATTGGGGTCGTAGTGGCCATTGTCGGCCTCTTTATGGGGTTGCGCCGCGTGGCCTTTGCGCCAATGCTCTTTGGTGGAGTTTTATTGGCATTTTTGAGCGGTGGACGAGTACTCGCCTGGTTTGCCCAGGCGCTTCATGGCTGATAATCTACCTGCATGAATAAGCAGGACGCGAAGGTTCGTATTGAGAAATTGCGCGAGGCGATTAACCGCTATCGCTATGAGCAACATGTGTTGGACGCCCTCTCTATCAGCGAGGGTGCTTTGGACGCCTTGAAACATGAGCTCTATACACTCGAACAAGAATATCCTGATCTCATCACCAAAGACTCGCCAACTCAGCGCGTGGCTGGTGTGGCGATGGAGGGGTTTAAAAAAGTGCGCCATGAAGTGCCGATGCGCTCGATCGAAGATGTTTTTTCACGAGAAGAAGCGGAGGCTTGGTTGACGCGTGTACAAAAGCTCTCATCGGCAACCTTTGATTTTTTTGCCGAATTAAAACTCGATGGTTTAGCGGTGTCGATTATTTATCAAGATGGTGAACTCGTTGAAGCGTCAACACGTGGTGACGGGATGATTGGTGAGGATGTCACGCATAATGTGAGAACCGTTGAAGCGGTGCCGCTTGCTTTGCGCATCCCTGATGAAAAAGAAGTGAAGGCTTTTTTGAAAAAACACCAAGGCAATCTTAATGAAAAGCGTGTAAGAGATTTTTTTACGAAGCCTAAAGGGAGAACCGAGATCAGAGGTGAAATCTACCTCACTCGCAAGCAACTCGAACTCATCAATAAGCTACAAGAAAAGAGGGGAGAACCGCTCTATGCGAATCCGCGCAATACGGCGGCCGGGACGATTCGCCAGCTAGATCCTTCGATTGTTGCTGAGCGCAAATTGTCCTTCTTTGGTTATTCATTGATTAGCGATATCGGATTCACCACGCATGAGCAAGCGCATGAGGTATTGACGCTTTTGGGCTTTCCGCAAAATCCGGCAAATAGGTATTGCAAGAACCTCGATGACGTCGAAAAACTTTTTGCCGAAATTGGCAAGAAGCGTGAAAAGTTGCCGTACTGGATTGATGGCATTGTCGTGAATGTGAATGATGATGCGCTTTTTGAATCGCTTGGCGTCGTCGGAAAAACCGCCCGCGCCTGCATTGCATGGAAGTTTCCGGCTGAGCAGGTAACGACGGTTGTACGTGAGGTTGAAGTCTCGGTTGGTCGCACGGGTGCTTTGACGCCGGTAGCGATCATGGACCCGGTACAAGTCGCAGGTACCACGGTTTCGCGTGCTTCTTTGCATAATCAAGATGAAATTGACCGTTTAGACGTGCGCATAGGTGATACGGTGATTATTGAAAAAGCGGGCGATATCATACCAAAAGTCATCAAAGTGTTGACGGAGTTGCGTACCGGTAAAGAAAAGAAATTCAAGATGCCAGCTAAGTGTCCAATTTGTGATTCAGCGGTCACACGCGTCGAAGGTGAAGTGGCGACCATGTGTACCAATAAGAATTGTTTTGCTCAAGAGGTGGCGCGCATTCTGCATATGTCTGGCCGCATGTCGGCAGATATCAATGGTCTTGGTGATAAAATCGTCGAACAGCTCGTCCAAACCGGCCTCGTCCATGAACCGGCAGATCTCTTTGAGCTTTCAAAAGGTGACTTCTTATCACTTGAAGGCTTCGCTGAAAAATCCGCGCAAAAGCTCTTTGATGAGATTCAATCAAAGCGTGAGATCGCATATCCGCGTTTCTTATATGCGCTTGGCATTCGCCATGTCGGCGAAGAGACAGCGCGTGATTTAGCGAAAGCGTTTACTAAGTACGATGATTTCGTCACAGCATCCGAAGAAGAACTGCAAAACGTCGAAGGCATTGGTGAGGTTGTTGCAAAAGCCATTCGCGAATATTTTGAAGATAAGCAAGATTCAGCACGTGCCGAACGCTTGCATAAGGCGATGAAGATCCATTATGAAAAGCCTCGTGCCGCTGGCGGTAAACTTGAAGGGACGACGTGGGTGCTGACCGGTACGCTAGAGACGATGTCGCGAGATGATGCGAAGGTATTGATTCGCAAT
>JAMIEW010000048.1:0-12803 GCA_035906575.1 bacterium | reverse complement strand
CGCTTTAGCGATGTCGAGGTAGGTTTGTGTACCAAGCGTCTGCTGTTTAGCAAAGAGCTGGTCATGCATCTGCCAGAACTTGTCGTTGCCACCGATCTTCGCTGCACATTCTGAAGCTTCTGCGGCTTTTTGTGCTTCTGGGTGGATAGCGGAGAGTGGAGAGTGGCGATAAACCAAGCGAACGTCTTCTGGGAATTCTTTCAAAGCCTGTTCAAGCGCAGGAAGATGACGTGAGCAGAACGGACATTCGAAATCAGAGTATTCGATCAAGGTGACCTTGGCGTTTTTTGCACCTTTGATGTGGTCAACTTTGTCGTCTACAGGCTTTACTGGGCCCGCAGCAACCGGAGGTGCCGTTGGGTTATTTACCGTAGGGACGGTTGGGTTATTTGCGCCCAAGCTACCGCCCGTAGGGAGCTTACCGCCTGCCAAAAGGCTAAAGGCAAGACCAAAACCGATAATCGCCGAAGCGGCTACGCCGAGAAAAAGACCAGAAAGAAACATGGTCTTTGGACCGCCGTCAAAAAAGGAGCCTTGTGACTGTGACATAGTAGAGAGGTTACGTACTAAAGTGGTACGAGAGTAACAAGTAAGAGTGAATTATTGAAGATTTTGTCAACCCTATTCGGCAAGTGCCGCGGTCATGATGCGGTCCCAGTCAGCGATAGTGAGACCATTGTGGACCTTGCCATCGATAATGAAGGTTGGGGTCGCACGCACGCCATTACGATTGCCTTCAGCGACATCATCCATAACAACCGAGTCGTATTTTTTATCAGCGTAACATTGACTGAACTGGTCACCGTTTAGCCCGATCGCTGCAGCATACGCTTTGAACGAATCATCGAGACGAGAGAGGCCTTGCCACGATGCCTGATTAGCGAAGAGCTGATCGGTATAGTCAAAAAACTTGCCTTGCTCTTCAGCACAACGCGCGGCATTTGCCGCATTGCGTGCATTTGGGTGGATGCTCATGAGCGGAAAGTCATTCCAGACAAACTTCGCGCGGTCGCCGTATTTGGCGATGGCTTGCTTGAGAGCAGGCTCGGACCCTTTGCAGGCTGGGCATTGCAAATCGCTATAGATCTGCACTTCGAGCGCGGCTTCGGCATTACCTCTGATAGGCGCCTTGTCATTATTAAAGGTCAAATTACCTGCAACCTGACCCGGACCATCGGACGGAAGGCTGATCAACGCCCATGTGAGCGCGCCAAAGATGGCGGCAACGGCAACAATAGTACCGATTACTAATCCTTTATTAGATGTTTCTTGCATACGGCCGAATTGTGGCAAATGGGATTAGAGATGTGAAGGATGGCTCTGCAAATAACGAATAATGTCAACGGCGGCCCGAGAACCGTCCCCAACCGCTACCGCAACCTGTTTTACTGGCGTGTCGGTCACGTCACCCGCTGACCAAATACCATCGACATTGGTTTTACCAACTTTGTCGACGATGATCTCGCCTTGCGCGTTTTTACCAACGAATGAAATCATGCCTGATTGTGGCATAAGCCCAACTTCGATAAAGACATCGTAGACCGGGAGCGTGTGTTGCTTGCCTTCTTGCTCATAGACGAGCGATTCGAGGCGAGTATCACCTTCAAATTTAACCGTTGTCGCATTGGTCAGGACCTTGATTTTTGGATCCTGTTCGCAACGCGATTTCATCACCTCATCACCTGATAATGCAGGATTGATAGTGAGAATGGTCACACTCTTTGAATACTTCGCTAATAATAACGCCGCATCCATGGCGGAGTTGCCACCGCCAATAACGGCGACATCTTGCCCGACCGTGAGTGGCGCCTCGCACGTCGCGCAATAGGTCACACCTTTGCTATTTAGCCGTTCTTCGCCAGGCACGTGCAATTTGCGATGCTCGGTGCCCGTTGCGATAAGGACGGTTACTGCTTGATACGTGCGTACGGCCGTCTTTATTTCAAATCCTCCTGGGATTTTTTTGATATCAAGGACAGGTTCTTGTTCAAACACATCCATGGCTTTGCGATAGTCTTCAAGATGTTTTTGAAAAAGCTCGACAAGTTGCACGCCGTTCACGCGATGAATGCCAAGATAATTTTCAACATCACTCGACCAAATCACTTGTCCGCCAAGTTGGCCGGCAAACATCGCAAACGACAATTTTTGCCGCGCAAAATAGACCGCAGCCGCCATACCTGCGGGCCCTCCACCAATAATAACGACCTCGTACATGAAAGGAGTATAACACACTCATGCGAACCCTCTGTCTGCATTATATTTTTTAGATAGACATCTCCCTTTAAAGGGAGATCTGATTCTGATTCTGATTCTGATTCTGATTCTGATTCTGATTCTGATTCTGATTCTGATTCTGATTCTGATTCTGATTCTGATTCTGATTCTGATTCTGATTCAGCCACCCTTCTTTCCCAAAGAAGGGCAGGGATGATTCTGAGCGATCTCCCTCTACGGGGAGATGCCGCCCCAGGGTCAAAGTTTCAATACACTGACCAAAGTGACAAAATTTCACTTGCGCCGGCCGAAGACGACCTGATCGTACACGTCCCACTCATGCGCAGGCCTCGCCCAGCGGTCGTCGAGCCACGCGCCAGCGTCAAAGCGACCCACGTAGAACACACGTGGGTTACCGTCGGCGTCGGTGATAGGCTTCATGGCCACGTGAACATATTCACTCATTGGTTGATCTGTATACTGCCGTCGATATTCAGGACCCACTTCAGCGGGGCAAAGCTCAAGACCGAGTTCAGCGGCACGGGCATAGATATTTTGTACGGTATATCGTTCTAGTCCCAAAGCCCCGATGTTAAATTGTACGAGTTTTTGCTCATGCTTGTCTGGGCTCATGGCAAACTCTTGGCTGTCCATCATGTATTCTGCGGTCTGATATACCAGAAAGCCACCATCATTCAGTTCTTGCTTGAGCTGTTCTTTGCTCTTGCCGCCAATAGTGATGGTCTCAAGTTTAATGCGCTGTTCAGGGAATTGGGTATAGACATGTTCGACGGTCTCAGGGAGTTTGTCGAAGAGCCCGGGTTCAAGGGGGCCGATATAGGCTTTGGTGTCTTTGTTGATCTCAGAGACTGAATGGGCGATTTGGTCTTGGGCATATTCGAAGATCACAGAAGCATCTTCGTTGGGGTTGCGGCTTGATCGCAACTCTTCGACACGAGGGTCTCGATCATACCCAAAACCCTCGATAGAGGTATTGAGTTCGTACAGAAATTCAAGGTCGTTTTTGGTGAGGGGTTGGTCTTTTTGAGTTTTCTTTTCGATCTCGGTGAGCAGCTTCATGTCTGAGGCTTTTTTGGCATAGCTCTTGCCATCAGGAAATTCTTTCAGCTTCTCTTGCACGACTGGGGCGATATGGGGGTCGAGATTCTGCTGGGCGGCAATGCCACGTACTTCGGCGATACGATCCTCCTCCATACGAATGGCGGCACGAGGCACCGTGGGTTCGCCTTCGGCGGACATGGAGTAGTAGACATAGAAGTCGCCGGCTTGAAGTTGGGCTTGAGCCGTTGATTCGCCGGCAGTACACCAGCCGGTGCCATGGCCCTGAAGGGATTTGACGAGAGCAGAAGCATCTGAGCCTTGTTCATACTTCACCCATTCGCCCTTGGTGCTAAGAAGAGCTTCTTGTGAAGCCGGGGTGACTTGTTCAATGGCCCAGGCATAGAGCTTGGCAAAGTCATTGGCATCAAACCCTTTGGCAAAGGCTTCAAGATCAGCTTCATTAAGATCAAGGTTGCCGGTGATGTGTTGTTGCTGTTCAGTTTTGAGAGTGCTGATGCGGGACTGGAGAGCTTCGAAGTCGTCTGTGAATTCTGAATTTGCTTTTCTCTTCGTAGCTTTGGCTTGCTGCGTGAGTTTAGTGAGCTCTTTTTCTTTGGCTTGATACCCTTCGCTGTATTTCTTTTCGACGGCATCAAGAACATAGGCTAATGCTTCACGGTCGAGGTCAGGAAAAGGCTTGGTGGTGCCTTTAGAGCGCTTGGTGAAAGCATGCTTTTCTTTGTCATACTCACCCATGGTGGTGATTGAGCGAGTCGCCCAGTATTTGAGCCAATCTGGATAGGTGGCGTCAGGAGAAGAAAGATAGTCAACCCATTTGTCGAGCGAGCTCTCTTGGTCGGCGATAATGACCTCGGTGAGTTGATCACGAGCTTCGTCAGAAATCTCAATATCACCGTGACCTTGTTCACGGGCTAGGCGGCGTTGATCTTCAAAATACCCTTCTGGGACTTCGTTGGGTTTAATGACGAACTTCTTGTGCAGAACGTGCTTCAAGGCTTCAAGCCCACGTTCGCGGTGCTTGGGGTCTTTGCGCTCGGTGATCTCGGTGAAGCGATTGAGATAGTTCTGGATGCGGGCTTCAGGGTCTTGGGCGACACGTTCAGCCTCACCCGTCTTGAGCTTAGTGCGAATCTCGGTGCGCTTGGCAGCCACGGCCACTTCAGGGGCATTATGAAGGTTATACTTCTCTTTCAGAAAAGGGTTCTGGAGCGGGGGCATATGAAGAGATGATAACACAACCTCCGATAAACACTGGTATCGCGAGCCACTGTGTTGGCGTTAAAGCGAGATAAGTTTTGTCCGCAACGCGATAAAAATCTAAAACAAAGCGCGTGACGCCTTCAATCGCCATATAACTCCCCAACCAAAAACCTGGCGCACGTTGTTTGCGATTCATCCATAAAAACCAAAGACCGGTCACAAAACCAATCAAAGATAAATACAAACCATGATCATGACGTACCTCACCATTTGGATATCTGACGCCAAGCACCGAATGCGTCAGCGTACCCGGATGATCATGAATAAAAAAACAACCGAGACGTCCCACGCCACAACCCCATGGCAAACCCCAAATTAACGTATCCGCATAGGCAATCCAATTCAGTTTGTGACGGTAAAAAAAGGTGAATGACGCGATCGCAGCACCGATGAATCCGCCAAACATTGAAAAGCCCGGTACACGCGGATCAAGAATACTTAATGGCGCGGTCGCAAAAGATCCATCATCATAAAACAGGACATGCAATAAGCGTGCACCAATAAATGACGCGATAAAAATCCACAAAGCAAGGTCGAGAACTTTTTCAGCATCGAGTCCCCTGCTCTTGGCGCGACGATAAGCGAGATAGGTACCTACAACAAAACCAAGTGCGACCAATAATCCCCACGTATAAATGGTGAGTGGACCAATCGAAAACGACGTCCAACCAAAATACGGGATCATAGCGCCTTAAACATTTTTAAGGCGCGCTCAAAAGCGCGAAGCGATTCTTTGCCATCACTCATGCGCAATTGAAACGTTGAATCATGCACCAACATATTGCGCGTTTTATGTGCCGGCCATACGCGTCGAATCTCTGGATATTTGAATTCGGCCATTTTCATGCGTTCGCCCATGGTCTCGCCCGGGATCAAAAGCTGGCGCATGACATTGTCGAGTAATTTGTCAGCTTCGATGACGGCAAGCTTCATCCCCATCAAACCCATGCCCGATGTTTTTTGGATTTCATCCCACGTAGCTCGGATTTTTTTGCGATCGAGACCATCATCATCGTCGCGCGTACGCAGCTTTAATACCGCTAGAACCAAGAAAAACAACACCAGAATAACGGCGACGGCTCCAATCCACGAATAATTATTGGATGCCACGGCCGCTTGACCTTGGTTATTGAGGGCGACAACTTGAAAGATCAACATATATCCGCATTATGGCGCGGATTCGAATGCGGACGCAATAGAGAGCAATTGGTCGTCTTTAAACATCCCTCCAATAAACTGTAAACCAACGGGTAAACCATTGGTTTTGCCACATGGCACCGAGACTGCAGGGATACCGGCAACGTTTACGCCAACCGTATAAACGTCTTCAAGATACATCGCGAGCGGATCATTGATCTTCTCACCAATCTTAAAGGCTGGCGACGGTGTCGTTGGTGTCACAATCACGTCAACGCCTTCGAAGGCCTTGTTGTACGCGCGACGAATGAGCGTTTGGACTTTGCGAGCCTTGCGATAATACGCGTCATAGTAACCGCGTGAAAGCGCATAGGTACCGAGCATGACGCGACGACGCACCTCTTCACCCAAGCCTTGCAAACGCGACTGGCCGTAGGTTTCAATCAATGGCAAACCCTGTGCGCGTTGGCCATAACGAATACCATCGAAGCGCGAGATATTCGCCGATACCTCACAAGGCATCAATACATAATAAACAGCGAGCGCTTCGTCCATATATGGCAAGTCAATCTCAACCATTTCAGCACCAAGTTCTTTGAGCGTCTCGAGCGCCTTGCCGCATTCTTGGCGAACGCCGTCAGTCATCCCCTCTCCCCAGGCTTGTTTTGGGATGCCGACGCGAATACCTTTTAAGTCGGTGCGTTTTTCAAAATGAAATGGCGGCGTATTTACCGTCGTTTGATCGTGATAATCCTCACCGCGGATAATCTGATAAAGCAACGCCGCATCTTCAACCGTCTTGGTCATCGGACCAATTTGATCAAGTGACGAGGCCATCGCCATCAAGCCATAACGCGAGACGGTGCCATAGCTCGGCTTCAAACCGACGATGCCGGTAAACGCCGCAGGCTGACGAATAGAACCGCCCGTATCTGAACCAAGGGCCGCAATACAAAGATCGCCAGCAACCGCTGCCGCACTACCACCCGAAGAACCTCCAGGCACACGCTCAAGATCAACCGGATTGCGCGTAATGCCATACGCTGAGCGCTCGGTTGAACCACCCATGGCAAATTCGTCCATGTTTACACGACCGAGAAAAATCGCACCAGCATCTTTAAGTTTTTGCGTGACGGTGGCGTCGTATGGTGCAACATAGCCATCCAAAATTTTTGAGCCACCTGTGACGTGCTCGCCTTCAATCAACATATTGTCTTTGATTGCGAGAGGGATGCCATCAATTTCAGAAAGCGCACTACCTGCGGCTCGGCGTGCATCAGATGCTTTTGCTTGTTCAAGCGCATGCGCTTCGAATACTTCGAGATAGGCGTGAATGTCGCCGTCTTTTGCGCGAATGCGATCGAGATAGGATTGTGTGAGTTCTACCGACGTGACGGTTTTGTTGGCAAGCGCATCAGCGGCTTGCTTGAGGGTCATGAGTTCGTACATAGCATTCGTCAGTGATTAGGATTTTGGGTTGTCAAAAACAGCAGGCGCACGCAAAAGACCATCCTTCTTATCAGGAAAGTTTGCGATAATACCGTCATGTGTTGTTTGTGTGGACGGAATCGCTTCATCTCCGCGCAAGGCACGGATCTCATCAGTATCCTCGGTTTCTGGCACATCATCGGTATTCACCTCAGATAAGCGTCCAACGTAATTTAATATTGGATCGATGGTTTGCTCCATACGAGCCATTTCTTCTTCAGTAAGGGCGAGGCGGGACAATTCGGCGAGCCTGGTAATGTCATTGCGATTGAGAGCCATATGGGCGCAGAATGCCACGTAAATCCCAATTGCTCAAGCGCAGACTGCGTGATAGCCTAGCCGGCGTATGAAACACACATTTTATAAGTCAGGTTTGGCCATCATGACCGCTGTTTCACTGTTCTCACCAACGGTGGCTTTGGCGCTCACCCCAACCCAATGGTTTAACCAACTCGCTCGCACCTCAAGCGCGCAATCAACGGTTGCCGCTGATGCAACGATCGATATTGGCGTCATCGAACGCTTTTTAGACAAAAAACGCAAAGGATCATCGGGAAACGTTAATCTCTCGATGTCGCTTCGCACGCCACAAGCGGTAGGAAATATTCAAACATCTGAGGGCATGCTCTCGCTCAATAAGCTCAAAGTCACAGGTATGGACCTCGGCCTCCCTTTTGAGGTCAATGAACCTATCGCCTTTGAATGGAAGCAAACGAGCGACAGTGTCTTTATCCGCGTGACAAAGGTCCCTGCCTCTTTGCTTGAATATGCAAAAGAATTATCCCAAGTAGACTATTCGGGTCTCATCGGCAAATGGATTGCGGTCCCTTTTGACCAACAATCCTTGCTCGAAGAAGTCGGTATCAAAAATAGTGACAATGCGAATGACGCCATCAATAAAGGCCCACTCGCTAAAACTCAACTCATCACCTCCGTCCGCCAAGAAAAGAAATGGAAGAACGCCGCGGGCCAAGACATGATTCGCCTCACTGGTCGCTTGAATCCGGCCATTGCAACCATTCTCTACCAAGAACAGGTCAAACAAGCGAAAAAAGACTATCCTGTTGGTGCCATGAGAACGACGCGTTTGAACGAGCTCTATAAAGACTACGTCAAATCACTCGCTGCCGTTAAAAGCGTTTATCTCGCGGCAAATATCAATACGACAACGAAACAATTTGAACGCATCGAATTTAGCGCTAAAATCACCGAACCAAAAGAAGAATGTACCTGGAATAGCAGCTACACCAAAGAAAACTGTAAAAAAGTTGGCACCACCGAGACCACGGTCAAAGGCGGTATCAATCTCAAAAAAGACTCCGGTGCGCCGGTTATGGCCCCAGCCGAGTTCATGACCATACAAGATGTCATGGCGTATCTCGAGAGCCAATTACCTACTCCTGAGCCCTTTGAGCTCTTCGGCGAGACCTTAGAAACCGAAATGGCACCGTAGCCCTGTCACATGTTATTCGACATGACAATACCCTTGTCATTTCGAGCCTAGCAGAAACCCCTTCACAAAATCGTGGAGGGGTTTTATAGTCCCGGCGGAGGTCATCATGTTTCATCCCAGAATCGCTCTTTTGGTCGAATACACCAACCGCATCGAAGAACCCAATCACTCGGCTATGCGCCGCCTCTTGCTCGCCGAGGGCGAACGCATCGCCCTCTCGCCCGGGTCAACCCATAACCACCAAACATGGCCTGGCGGCTATGTCGACCACATGGTCGGCATGATCGAGGTCGGCCAAACGGTCTACGGGTACTCAAGAAAGAAGCACGCCTTCTCTTTTGGCGACTTGGTACTCGTTGTCTTGCTTCACGACATCGAGAAGCCCTGGAAGTACGTGGACAAGCCCGAAGGCACCCAACGGGTCTTCAATAACCCGGCTGAAATCAAAGCCTTCACCCAAGAGATCGTCCAGCACTTCGGATTCGTCCTGAATGACCAGCATCTCAATGCGCTGAAATATGCGCATGGCGAAGGCGACGACTATCGCCCTGATCAGCGCGTCAACGGTCCTTTAGGAGCCATGCTCCACATCTGCGACTACTACAGTGCTCGCATCGAATTCGATCGACGCATTCTGCCACCCCTCGAGGGCTAACGCACGCGCTTCAAAAACGCCTGCTCATCAAGCACAGGAACCCCGAGTTTCTGTGCTTTTTCTATCACCACTTCTTCCACTGATACGTCTTTTGGCTAATGTCATAGCCATTAAAGTTTGTTGGATGGACGGCTTTGCCCTGTATATTGTTTGGCACTTCAATTCTCGATAGCTTGCCACCGTCACGCAAAGGCTTCAATACTCCCGCAATCGACGGACGATTCGTTGAAGCCTGTGATGCTTCATCAACGACAATCGCTACTTTGCGTCCCATCTTCTTGGCAACACCTTCGACATAACTCATGAGCTGATCGACAAAGGCTTTTGGCATGAGACGGTTGATCGTGTTCTCGAGAGGATTCATGCCGCGCATGATGAGTACAGGGTTATCTTGAGCATCCTCCGCTTCAATAAGAAGACAAGATCCGACAAGCTTGTCTTTGATGGGATCAGGAGGGATAGGATTGTCTTGCTCATCTTTTTCTTTGAGTACGAAAGTAAGTGAGGTGATGTTAGGAAAATCTTTGGCGATATTGTATTTGCTTGCCCAGCAGGCATCGCTGATATGACCTGAGAACTCAAGAAGCGTGCCTCTAGATGGGATGATTTCGATAGACTGGGTTTCGGTACCTGCTTGAATGGCGCGTTCAAAGGCTTCAGAAGCCTTTTTGATTTGAGGGGTACGCAAAATACGCTCACCCGCATGACGAAGTTCTTTTTCTTCTTTGGTGAGAGGTTTTTCTTGACCTTTACCGAGAGCGAGCGTTTCTTGAATAAGCACATGGTCAGTGAGATTAAGCAAGGTATTTGCTTGATCACGGGTGATACCCTCTTCTTGATCAGCTTTAGGGATCTCAACGTCAGGCAAGCGCAAAACAGAAACCGTAGAGAACAACATGCGAACAGCACCACGATATGGATCAAGAGCTTCTTCGCCTTTTGCCAAGGTTTCTGGCTTAAGCAAAGCGCGAAGAGCTTCAACCGAGGTTTCTTGGTTGGTTTGATCACCAAAGATACGTTCAATGCTGCCATTGAGTGATTCGGCCTGAAATGAGACAAAGACATCAATGAGACGTTGCTTGGTTTCAAGGCCTTTGAGACGACCTTGTTTCTGGCGGTCATCCATCTCGGTTGAAGCGGAGATGCGTTCGCGCTCTTTGTTAACGAAGGAAGAGAGATTGGTGACAGCGTTACCAAGTGACGCGTCAAGCGTTGATTGCATGCGTTCAAGGGCGGCGGGGCGCGTAGCGGGGTCACGAAGTTGAGCGGCGAGAAATTGAGCGCCCTCTATGGCGGTAGCCACCGTTTTTACACCATCAATAGCTTCTGGTTCTTGAACGACTTTGGCAGTTTCGGTGGATGCTGTCGGAATATCGAGAAAGGCGTTCTGGTAGGCAAAATGGGTTCTGGTGAGGCCAGCTTCTTGGTTATGTCGTACTATATCCAACGTTTTCAAAAACTCATCATCACCATGTTGTCCGAATTGCGAACCCTCAAAACGAATTTGTTTTTTGAGAAAGCTTGTAAAAACCGGCATATCAGCAATGCCTTCATGAATTTCTTCTTTGCGAATGAAAGCGAAGACTTCTTCACGAAAGCGAGCACGGAGAGATTCGAGGCCATCTGAACCAGGGTGCTCGATACCAAGGATACGAGCTTCTTCAGGGATACCATCTGCTTGTTTTGAAGTTAGCATGGATTCATAAAGCTCAATGCCCTCGCGAGTGACATGGGCCCCGAAGTCTCGCAAAGCAAGGTACGAAGCCTTGGCAAGAATGGGCTGTTCCTTATTCTGGAGGAAGTCTAAATCTTGGAGGCCGAGAGCAGGGGCATTAGAGACGAGTGTCGAGAGCGTAAAGAGACTACGTTCTTCAAGAGCTTCTTTCAGCTTTGCTGTGGCGTATGAACGAAATTCGGTGGGAGAGAGACCGAGCTCACGAGAATAGGAGACGAAGAGAATAACCCCATCAAAACTATCGTTAGCAATATGACTCTTGAGGGATTCTTTCACGATCGCTTCAAAATCCTCATTCATCAAAATGCCGGCCTCAAAAGCTTGAGAGAGCGCTTTGCGAGCATAGTCAATATGACCAACAGAGAACATGTGCTGCACTTTTTGAACCACGGTAGCTTTTATTTCTTCTGTTTGAAAATCTTCTTTGGCAGCAAGTCCTGCTTCGACGGTCTGAGCAAGGACACCGAAGAAGGATGCAAGGGCAGTGGAAGAGATATAACTCATCACCCCTTGATTGGCCGCCGCCTTTATTTCTTCTGTTTGAAAATCCTCCTTCATCAAAATACCGACTTCTGTCGCTCTGGAGATTATTGGAAGAGCGTAACTGATACTGCCAGAGGAAAGCCCAACGTTCACTGCTTCGATAGTTACGGATCTGAGCTCTTCAGGTGAAAAATCTTCTTTCGTGACAAGTCCGGCATTGATGGCTTTAGCGAGGCCGGAGAGAGCTTTATCGACCTTTCCGCTGAAAAATTGATTCTTCACGCTTTCAACCAAGGCGTTATGAAAATCTTCTTTAGTAGCAAGTCCGGCTTTAATAATTCGAGAGATTGCAAGGATGGCGTTGTCAATAAGGCCATTGGAAAGATCCCTCTTCACATGCTCAAGCACGACGGATTCAAACTTTTCTGAGAGAAGATTTTCTTTGGTGCTAGCACCAGCTTCGATAGCGCTGGAAAAAATTGAGAGAGCGATATCGACACGACCCTTAGAGATCCAGCCTTTCATACTCTCGGTCAAAGCGCTTTGAAAATCTTCTTTCGTAGCGAATCCAATTTGGACGGATTGAGAAATAACGCCGAGAACATGGTCTATCTTATTTTTGGATAACTCGCTCTTCACGCTCTCGATGGCGGTGGATCGGAGCTCTTCAGGTGAAAAATCTTCTTTCGTGACAAATCCGACTTCAATGGCTTTCGCGAGTCCAAAGAGGGTGTGATCAACATCACCAAAAGAGAAGCTACGCCTCGCCCTGTCGACAATGAAGGATCCGATCTCTTCTGAAAGAAAATCCTCTTTTGTGGCAATACCAGCTTCGATGGCTTTGGAGAAATTAGAGACGGCCTCTGCAACGTAGCCCCTAGAAACCAAGGTCATTATATCTTCGATAACCTTAGCTCTGACCTCCTCCTTTGACTCACGCTCTAAATCTGTCTTTTTAATTTCAACAAGATCAACCTGATTTACTGGAGCTTGTTGATGACGAATCTCAGCTTCATCACCATCTACAAAAGTAACCTCTTTTGCAACACTCAGAACCTCTTGCTTAAGAGTTTCTTGTGTAGACTTAATACCTGGATAGCTCTCCATAAACTTCATAGATGCTTCGCCATAGGATACCTTGTTTGCCAACAGATAGAAACCCTCACAATACTCAAGACTACTTCATTTTCTTCAAAAACGCCTGCTCATCAAGCACAGGAACACCCAGTTTCTGTGCTTTTTCTAATTTTGAACCGGCTTTATCACCTGCAACAACAAAACTTGTGAGCTTA
>JAMIEW010000047.1:0-5072 GCA_035906575.1 bacterium | reverse complement strand
ACGGCTTCAGAAATACCTTTATTGATAGGTTGGATAAATTCGCGAGGAATCGCACCACCTTTAATGGCTTCGATAAATTCGTAGCCCTTACCTGCTTCATTTGGTTCAAGGTTGATCACACAGTGACCGTATTGACCACGACCACCCGATTGGCGGACGTATTTACCTTCAACATCTTTCACCGCGGTACGAATCGCTTCGCGGTAAGAAACCTGAGGGTTACCAACGGTTGCATCAACTTTGAATTCGCGTTTCAAACGATCAACGATGATTTCAAGGTGAAGTTCACCCATACCGCTGATAATCGTTTGGAGAGATTCTTCATCCGTACGAACGCGGAAGGAAGGATCTTCTTCGGAAAGCTTCGAAAGCGCAACGCCCATTTTTTCTTGGTCACCCTTGGTCTTAGGCTCGATAGCAATCGAGATAACCGGTTCTGGGATCACGATGGATTCGAGAACAAGAGGACGGCTTTCTTCGTAAAGCGTGTCACCGGTAAAGGTCGATTTGAGACCTACGGCAGCAGCAATATCACCTGCATAAACCTCGCTCACTTCTTCACGTTCGTTTGAATGCATACGCACGATACGAGAGATACGTTCGCGTTCGCCGGATTTGGCGTTAACGACGTATGAACCTGACGTAAGCGTACCCGAGTAAACACGGAAGAAAATAAGCTTACCAACGAATGGATCCGTCATCACCTTAAAGGCGAGCGCAGCAAACGGTTCGCTATCTGAAGGGTTCACTTCAATCGCGATGGATTCATCGTCAATATTTGCCGCCTTGGTTGGAGGAACATCAATTGGTGATGGGAGATATGCAACAATCGCATCAAGCAAGAACTGAACACCTTTGTTCTTAAGGGCCGAGCCACAAAGAACTGGGTAGATCTGGTTGGCGATGGTGGCTTTGCGAAGACCGGTTTTAAGTTCGTCGATCGAGAGCTCTTCACCAGCGAGATACTTGTTCATCAAGGTCTCATCGGTTTCAGCAATCGCTTCAACGAGTTTTGCACGGTACTCTTTTGCCTTCTCAAGATATTCAGCAGGGACTTCGCGCTGTTCGATCTTCTGACCCATTTCGTCGAGATAGAACTCCGCTTTCATTTCGATAAGATCGATAATGGCATTGAAGTTGCCTTCGATACCGATTGGGAGCTGAGCAGGATGTGCGCGCTTTGTAAGCTTTTCGTGAATGGAGTCGAGATCTTTGTAGAAATCCGCACCCGTACGATCGAGCTTATTAATGAAACAGATACGAGGAACATTGTGCTTATCTGCCTGGCGCCAAACGGTTTCGGATTGTGGCTCTACACCAGCAACGCCGTCAAAAACGGTAACAGCACCATCAAGAACGCGCAGGGAGCGCTGAACTTCAATCGTAAAATCTACGTGACCCGGAGTATCAATAAGGTTCATGCGAGTGCCCTTCCAGTAACAGGTCGTTGCAGCAGCCGTAATCGTGATACCGCGTTCACGTTCTTGCTCCATCCAATCCATGGTTGCTTCACCCTCGTGAACTTCACCGATTTTGTGTTTGCGACCAGTATAAAAAAGCACACGTTCAGAAACGGTCGTTTTACCGGCGTCGATGTGGGCGATGATACCAAAGTTACGGGTATCTTTAAGCGAATATTCGCGAGGCATAGAGAGTGGATGAAGGAAGGGTAAGTTACGTAATGATAAAGAGAGAAAAGATTTTATACAAAACCGTGGACCACAGGGAGCCTATTTTGCCCTCCGCGATCCACGGGTGATGTGCTATTTCGCGAAGTGAGCGAAGGCGCGGTTGGCTTCTGCCATGCGCTGTACGTCGAGCTTCTTCTTGACGGCGTCGCCCTGGTTTTGAGCGGCTTCCATGATCTCGAAGGCGAGCTTTTCGGACATTGCTTTGCCCTTGCGGCCGCGAGCGGCAGCAAGGATCCAGCGGAAGGCGAGCTGAGTGCGACGTTCGGCACGGACCTGGAGCGGAACTTGGTAGTTCGCACCACCGACGCGCTTGGATTTGACTTCGAGAAGCGGTGAAACATTCTTCATGGCTTCTTCAAAGATTTCCATGGCTGGCTTCTTGGTTTTTTCTTCGACCTCTTCAAGGGCTTTGTACACAATGCCTTGAGCGATGGATTTTTTGCCCGAATACATCACGTAGTTGATGAGCTTCGCAACCGTTTGGTTGGAGAACTTCGGGTCTAAAGCGATTTCTCGCTTTGGAGCTTTTTTACCGCGCATAGTTCAAGAGATTATTTCTTAGCTGGGGCTGCACCTGCTTTAGGACGACGTGCACCGTAGAGCGAGCGTGAGCCGCGACGGTTCGCAACACCTTGCGTATCGTAGACACCGCGAACGATGTGATAACGAACACCCGGAAGATCTTTTACACGGCCACCACGGATCATGACGATCGAGTGCTCCTGAAGATTGTGGCCTTCACCTGGGATATAAGCCGTTACTTCGGTGCCGTTTGAAAGACGTACACGAGCAATCTTACGAATAGCCGAGTTAGGCTTTTTCGGAGTCATGGTCGTGACCTTGGTGCAAACACCACGCTTAAAACCAGAACCCTTGCGGAGTTCGGTGCGCTTACGGTGAAGCGTGTCCATGGCGTATTGAAGCGCAGGACTCTTGGACTTGATCTTCACGGCCTTTCGAGGGCGGCGGATCAGCTGGTTGACGGTAGGCATGTCGGATAGTAGCTCGTCCGTATAAAAAGACGAAAATGTGCGCGTAATCTAGCTTCTTTCTTGGCGGTCGTCAAGGTTTTTAGAAGGATGAATCAGAACCAGCCCAGGATCCCAGCAAAAATCGCGTCAGAAAGAACCGGGATCCACCCAAAAACAGGCACTAGATTAGAGATTCCGAGAACAATGGCAATCAATAAGAGATAAGGGCCATTTTGTAAAAACCAGGTATGCGCCGCCCGGGTCTGTGGACGATCTAAAGCGTGCAAAAGGATCTTTGACCCATCAAGCGGAGGCAGAGGGACAAGATTGAATAAGGCTAGCGCGATGTTCACTTTTGCTAAGAACCACAAGGCAACAATTAATAAATTACTTGCACCCAACTTCTCAAAGAGGAGGCCGTACGTGACGATAGCGACAAATCCGAGTAATAAATTACTTATTGGTCCCGCAATGGCGATATACACAGGTCCCCATTTAGGGTCACTGAGGCGGTGTGGGTTATAAGGGACAGGCTTCGCGTAGCCAAAACCCGCTACTAATAAGAGCAATAACCCCATCGGATCAATATGAGCCAAAGGGTTAATGGTCAATCTCCCCTGCTCTTCGGCTGTTGGGTCGCCAAGAAGGCTCCCCACCCAGGCGTGGGACATCTCATGAAACGACAAGGCGATCAAAAAACCTGCCAAAAGCACCACAAACAGCAAGGGCTGCTCAAAAAGAAGGGAGAGAAAACTCATGGGCGCATTCTCTCATGGGTTCGCCCTCTTGCCAAACCAAATCAATTTGGCTAAGATCGCGCCCATCTATATGTCCCGTATTTGCGCAATCTCCGGCAAAGGCCCACAAGCAGTGAACTCTCGCAGCCACTCAAACGTCGCGACCCGCCGCACCCAAAAGGTTAACCTCCAAACCGTCCGTATTAACGGCCGCCGTATTCGTATTGCTACCAGCACGCTTCGCACCCTTAAGCGTATCGTTGCCAAGGCACACGGCGAGATCCCTACCAAACGCGAAAAGAAGGCCGCAAAGAAAGCCGCGCTTCTCGCAAAGAAGGTTTAGCCCTCTGAACCTCTGCGAACAAAGCAGATAAAACATCCCTCCGACGTAACGTTGGAGGGATGTTTTGATATTGGTCTATACCAGAATTTAGAGTTTTCTATCCGAAGTTTTCTGAATAATCGCAAATGCCTCTTCGGCCGTTTCAACAAGTTGAAAAATCTTAAGATCTTCTTTGCCGATGGTTTGGTTATCTTCAAGCATCGCCTTCTTGATCCATTTGAGCAGAGGCGTCCAAAACTCTTTACCTATCAATATGACGGGGATTTGATCGGACATTTTGCCCGTCTGAATCAAGGTCACCATTTCAAACAACTCATCCATGGTGCCAAAACCGCCCGGCATAAAGACATAGGCTTGAGCGGATGCTGACAGCATCACTTTGCGCGTGAAGAAGTAACGAAAATCTTTGGCTTGCTGAATGTACTGATTTGAACGCTGCTCCATCGGTAGTTGAATAGTAAGACCGATCGAACGACCGCCCACTTCATAAGCGCCGCGGTTCGCTGCCTCCATCATCCCAGGACCACCGCCCGTCACCATAGTATAGCCCGCCTTGCCGCATAGCCGTCCTAATTTGCGGGCAATCTGGTAATACGGATGTTTTGAACTTAAGCGTACGCCACCAAACACTGTAACCTCGTTGTTAAACTTCGAAAGAAATTCAAAACCTTCGACAAACTCGGCCATGATACGCAAAATACGCCAATTGATATTGTCGGTAAATTCATCTTGTGAGGACGGTAGGCAGCGATTATCACTGCCGACAACCCAATGTTTGAATCGCTCTGCTGAAAAACTTGCCCCCGTCCAACTAGGCTCCCAAAGTGGTTTTGGCAAATCTGCCTGTTCTGGGATGACGGCTTTTGGCACCTTTGTTCTCGATTTCATTACCTTCTTTTTTGCCATTGGTTTTTTAACAGGCTTTGATGCGAAGGGATTGTTACTGATCTTTGACATGTATACATGATACCACACCAAAAAAACCCTTAACGGATTTGCTCAACAAGCTTGCAGCTTTTTTGGGATTTTTCAACAAGACGAAAAAGCCCTTCGACTTCGTGACGGCGCCAGCAGGGACCGAGAGCTATCACTTCTTGATGCCCGTCGGCATCCGTAAAGCGAATGCGTATAATGCCTCTCTCGTCATTTAGCCCTTCATGAACAATGAAAATATCGCGAACATGACACAAGTCAATCGATCTCGCCTTACGTAAGCGCGAAGAAAAACGCAACCAATCCCCATCAAGAGATAACACTTCAGTGCAGGCGTCAAATAAATACAGCGCAAAAGCAAATGTAATCAAACCTAAAATCGCATGTGAAAAAACGA
>JAMIEW010000046.1:0-12173 GCA_035906575.1 bacterium | reverse complement strand
CTTGATGATTACCGGTGTTATTCGCACCTGGGACGAATGGAAGAAGCTCTTGCGTTTTGAAGTGTGTATTGCCGGTTTCATGGCAGTTGTTGCCATGTTGCAGAAGTTGAATCCGAGCTTGCTCATGTTTCCTGCTGGTCCTCGTGTCGGTGGTTTGGTGGACAATCCAATTTACATGGCGGCCTATCAGATTTTTAACTTGTTCTTCTTGGCTTTGTTGTGGTGGAAGGAAACCTCAAAGGGATGGAAATGGGCCTACGGATTTATCGCCGCGTTGGCAACCATTGCCTTCTTTTTGGCGCAGTCACGTGGTGCTTTGGTGGGCTTAGCGGTGGGGTTGGTGGCATTCACCTTTTATGTCGGTGTCTTTTCAACGAATAAAAAACATAAGCTCGCGGTATTGGGCGGTCTCGTTGCGATGGGCTTGGGCTATGGAGGATTGTTTTTGGCAAAAGACGTGCCGTTTATCAAGGCGTCACCTCTTTATCGTTTAGTTGATTTTCAAGCTTCTATTACCACGCGTCTTATCGCTTGGGATATTGCCTGGAAGGGCTTTAAAGAACGTCCGTTGACGGGTTGGGGTTTTGATAATTTTCATATTATCTTCAATCAGCATTATAACCCTCAATCTTTACGTTTTGGTCAGTACGAGACGTGGTTTGACCGTGCGCATAATACGGTGCTCGACGTGATGTCGATGACGGGTCTCTTTGGTCTTATTGGTTTTGTGGCTATTTACTTGGCGATTTTCTATTCGTCATGGCGTGCCTACAAAAAAGGTTGGATTGATTTGCCGATTGCCGCGCTCTTGTTCTCGTTGCCGATCGCGTACTTTGTTCAAAACCTCTTCGTCTTCGACCATCCAGCCGGATTCACCATGAGTTATTTGTTGTTTGCTTTGGTGGTGGGGGCGACGCATAAAGACTTTGTTGGTGAAAAATCTAAAGAAGAAGCCAAAGAAGAAGTCGCTGGTCGCCGCGAGGCTCCTTGGATCGCTTATGGTGCGCTTTCTGCTGTCATGGTCTTTGTTGTTTGGGCGTACTCTTATACCCCGTTTAAGATTTCGACCATCGCCTTAAAATCAAATGGCATCATCAGTTCGAACCCGCAAATGGGTATCAACCTTGCCAAAGAAGCAAGAAATTATGGTTGGACACCGTATCTTGATGAACAGTCCTTTCTCTTGTCGCGCAACTTGATCTCGATTGCTGGCGCACAGCCTGCGGCGGTGAAGTCACCTGTTTGGCAAGAAGGGTATCAATTAGCAAAAGAGATTGGCTTAGAAGAAATTGCTCGTCACTCTGCAAATACCCACCCACGCTTCATTTTAGCGAGATTGGCTCAAGAAGCTTTTGTTGGGACACCGGCAGAAGGCCAGGTATCGCTTGAGCAGTATCAAGAAGCGATTAAGCTAAGTCCAAAACGCCAACAATTACACTTTAGTGTTGCACGTCTTTACCTCATGGCAGGACGTGTCGACGAAGCGGCAACGGTATTAAAGAATGTCACCGAATTCGACCCAGAAGCCGGCGAACCGTTCTGGAACTACGGCCTCACCTTGCTCTTTGATAAAAAAGACATCGAAGGCGGTGTTGCGGCATTAATGCAATCACAAACGGCCACTTATCCATATCGCTTTCAGAGCGGCCGCGAGCTTATTGTCTTAACCGATGCCATCATTCAGAGTGGTAATCAGCAAGTCTTTGACCGATTTGTGGCCCAGCTCTCGAATACCGATTACTTTCCGCGTCTAAGCGCGACCGAGTACGGTCAAATCGCCGCACGCTTTCACCAAGAGAATAAGCTTGAGATGAGAGACGCGTTCTTGGAGGCGGCAAAGGCGATCGATCCTAATACCTTCGCTGAGTACACCCGGATTTTAACGGCCCCAGCAGCGACGACCACGACCCAGGCGCCCGCAACGGCGCCAGCGGCCGTAAGTACCACCCCAACGCAGCCTGTGGCTTCAGGGACGTATCGCGGACCGAGAAATTAAGGGCTTTACCCTCCCTGCGCTTCGCTGGGGTATCCCTTTTCACTTCGTGAACAGGGAGATAGCGATTAAATACAATGTTCGCCAATCGATACCCCCTTTTTCACGAAGTGAAAGAGGTGCCAAGCGAAGCGAAGGCGGAGAAAGCCGTTGGACGACCCTAGCACCAGGTGCTAGGGTTTTGTCATTATTATGACGGCAAAACGCGTATTGGTGACGGGTGGGGCGGGCTTTGTTGGCTCGCATCTTTGTGATCGATTGATCAGCGAGGGGCATAGCGTTATTTGTCTCGATAACCTCTTTACGGGCTCAAAACAAAATATTGCGCACTTGATGACGAATGAGCGCTTTACCTTTGTTGAGCGCGATGTGACCTTGCCGTTTTTTGCCCAAGTCGATTGGATTTTTAATTTGGCTTGCCCGGCTTCACCAAAACACTATCAGCACGATCCTGTTGCAACAGTGCGCGCCAATGTGATGGGGATGATTCAAATGCTTGATTTGGCAAAATCAACGAACGCTCGCATTTTGCAGGCGTCTACCTCTGAGGTCTATGGTGATCCGCTCTGCCATCCGCAGCACGAAGAGTACTGGGGCAATGTCGATCCAATCTCAAAGCGCGCCTGTTATGATGAGGGCAAGCGTTGTGCCGAGACATTGTGTTTTGATTATTACCGCGAGTTCGGAGTAGATATCCGTATCATTCGTATCTTTAATACCTATGGCCCTCGCATGGCGATGGACGATGGTCGCGTTGTTTCAAACTTTATTGTTCAGGCATTACGTGGCGAAGATATTACCATTTACGGCGACGGGTCTTATACGCGGTCATTTCAATACGTCGACGATCTTGTGAATGGGATGATGAAGATGATGCAACAAGATGGTTTTACAGGGCCGGTGAATATCGGTAATCCGGGTGAGTTCACGATTAAAGAGCTCGCTGAGCAGGTTGTCGCACAGACGAATACCTCGTCGGTGATTACGTATCATCCCGCTGTGCAAAATGATCCAAAACAACGCAAGCCTGATATCGCACTTGCAAAACAAAAGCTCGATTGGGAGCCGCGCGTTGTCTTGGCAGATGGATTAAAGAAAACCATTGAGTATTTTAAAACTGTTGTCTAACTATGAAAAAAGTCCTTATTTTTTCTACGGCATACTTTCCGCTTGTTGGCGGTGCTGAGGTGGCGATGAAAGAGGTAACCGACCGTCTTACGGATTGGGAGTTTCATGTGATTACCGCTAAAATCCAACCAGGACTTCAGCGTACTGAGCGTTTTGGTAATACGCTCGTACATCGTTGCGGATTTGGTCATCCTGTCGATAAATATCTGTTGCCTTTTTTTGGTGTCTTGCGCGCTTTACGCATCGCAAAAAAAGAAGACGTGCAGGCTATTTGGTCATTGATGGCGAGTTATGGCGGCTTTGCTGCCTTGGTGTATACGTGGGTTCGTCCAAAGACAAAGATGCTGCTTACCCTTCAAGAAGGGGATCCTCTCGACTATATTGCTAAACGCGTGGGTGTGTTTCATCGTTTTTTCAAACAGATCTTTGAACGGGCAAATGCGGTTCAGGCCATCAGTCATTTTTTAGCAACATGGTCGGTCAGAATGGGGTTTAAAGGGACACCTAAGGTGATCCCAAATGGTGTTGATGTTGCGCGTTTTACTGCCGCGTATGAGCCTTCTACGTTGTCTCAATTGCGTGCAGATTGGCATGTGACAAAAGAGGATATTCTCATCGTGACCGCATCGCGTCTTGTGTTAAAAAATGGCACCGATGATTTGATTCGTTCGCTTACCTCGTTACCAAAAGAGTATAAACTTATTATCGCAGGTGATGGCGATGATCGCGATAAGTTAAGAGTGCTTACTGAGCAAAAGCAGCTTACTGGTCGTGTTGTCTTTTTGGGTAGTCTCTCGCATGATCAACTGCCAGCCGTTTTGAAGGCATGTGATATTTTTTGCCGCCCATCGTTGTCAGAAGGATTGGGTAATTCGTTTTTAGAAGCGATGGCAGCTGGTTTGCCTATTATTGGCACGCCTGTTGGTGGCATACCTGATTTTTTAACCGACGGCGAGACCGGAGTCTTTTGTCAGCCGCGCGATCCTGAGTCTATTGCAAAAGCTGCTCTCCGAATTCAAACTGAGCCGGGTTTGCGTGAAAAGCTCATCAAGCAAGGCGCTGAACTTGCCCTTAAGGGCTATGATTGGGAGTCGATCTCAAAAGGGATTGGTCAGATGCTTAAAGAGATCTAATCATGCGCATTGTTCTTGCCACGGGTATTTATCCGCCCGATACAGGAGGTGCGGCAACGGCAGCGCTAGGTATCATTCAAGAAGCTAAGCAGGCCGGCATCAGTTATGATATTGTTTGTTATGGGCGTACAGCATCAGATATTCATGAAGTGCGTATCAATCACCCACTTCGGGCTGTCAGATACTTTAAATTTTTATGGTCGCTGAACTCACTTGTGAAATCAAGTGAAGATATCGTCATGTGTACGGATATCATATCTGCTGGCTTGCCGGCGCTTATACTCAGATTTTTTAGGAGGTTTCATCTATGTATTCGATTCGGAGGCGAAAAGCACTGGGAAAACATGGCGATAAAAATGAACAATCCGCCAACACTGAGCGAATTTTGGGGCCGTGGGGATACGTTTGTGTCTATGTTGTATCGTTATAATTACCGTTTGTTTTTTTGGCTTGCAGATGTTGTGATAGTAAATTCGGTTTTTTTAAAGTCAGCTCTAAATCGTATAACACCTTTGCCTGAATCTAAGACTCGTGTTGTCGAAAACATCGCTCAGTTGACTTGTCTGGATGAAAAAATCCGATCGAATGCGACTTTACCCGATAAGGACCATCGTCTAAAGATCGTCTATGTCGGCCGATTTTTGAAATGGAAAAATCTTGAGATGCTCATTGATGTATTGTTAGAACTTGAAGCAAATGGTGCTTATTTTCAGTTTGATGTTTACGGCGAAGGAGATCAGCGAATGTTATATCAAGACAAGGTCAAAGCCTCGGGAGCGATTCGTATACGAGAACCTGTTGCACCAGAGGACGTGCGTACGATCCTTAAGCAGTACGATGTATTTGTGATGCCCTCCGTCACTGAGACGTATTCTTTTGCGGCTTTGGAGGCATTGTGTGAAAATATCCCCGTACTCATCACTTCTGAAGGAGGCTTGAATACTGGGCTAAATGGTGTCGTAAGAATCAATCCAAAAAACCCAGAAGAGTGGAGGTCTGTTTTGTTGGGTTTAATGTCAAGCTCTTCAGATCTTGCAATGCTTAAACAGGAAATAAACATCGGTAGCATTATTAAGCGTGAGGGGCGTCGTACGGTGTTGCAGACCGTTATGGAGGTACTTAAAAAATAGGATAGTTAAACCGATCAGTAGTCTAGGTCTCATTATGTATACTATCTAGGATATGAAACTCTCACACGAAGTTTTTGAGTTAGGGTGCATGCAAGAAATCGCCAAGCGCGGTCGTGTTTTGGATGTAGGCGGTGGTTCGCGTTTTCAAAAAGGGATGAAAAAATATGAATCACTCTTTGCGAATACGCGCTATGAAACCATGGATGTTTCAGCTGATTATTCACCGGATATTATCGGTGATATTCACGCGATACCGCTTGAAGAGGCGAGTGTAGACGCCATCGTCTGTCGTTCGGTCTTAGAGCATGTCCAAGATCCGCAAAAAGCCATGCAAGAAATGTACCGTATTTTAAAGCCGGGCGGGTTATTGTTTTTGCAGGTCCCATCGACGTATCCGTATCATGCGCGCAAAGGCTTTGGGGCATATCCAGATTATTGGAGATTTTTTGGTGATACGCTTGAGATGATGGGTGAGTCGTTTAGCGGTGTCGAACTTGTGAAGCATGGTGGCTGGTTTTTAGCGATGTCATTTTTCTTTCCTGGGCAAGTTAAGATACGGGGATTTTTGAATGCTGCCGCCTGGTTCTTTGATAGGCTTTTTTCTACTGAGAAAAAAACGACCACGGCGTTTTATAGTGGTTTGTATACCAAATAATATGAAAGTCTTGATGCTGAGCCGCGATCGAAGCGGCCTTGATAAAACATCTGCAACAGCCAGTCGTTGGCGTTTGCTTCGTGATGCGGGCGCTGATGTGATCGTGCTTGTTACGTCACCATCGACAACGACTTGGACCGAGCCTGGTCTGCATGTTGAAGGTAGTGGAGGGTCGAACGCATTGGTCCGTTTTTGGAAGGCCTATCAAAAAGGCAAAACATATACATGCGATCTGGTTACAGCTCAAGATCCGCTTGAATTGGGTTGGATAGGCCTTAAGCTCGCTCGCTATCATCGCAAGCCATTTGAAGTTCAAGATCATGGCGGATTTTTTGATGGCGGCAAAATCATCGAACCTCTTTGGGGATTGCGTTCATTGGGTTTGATGCCGCTCGTGAAGCGCGCGACCTTGGTTCGTACCGTGAGTCCCCATAGCGCAGAGCGTTTAAAAGCAAAAGGGATTAACCACGTACGTTTAGCGCCTATCCCGGCCGATCATCGTTTTGCCTTGCTTGAGCGAAAACCTGAACCCGGCTTGGTGGTGGCAGTGGGTCGCTTGGTGCCGGTGAAACGTTTTGATCGTTTATTGGGGGCTTTTGCTGAATGTGTAAAACGCGGTACGGCACAAAACCTCGCCATTCTTGGCGAAGGGCCAGAGCGAACGGCGCTCGAGGATTTGGCGATAAGACTTGGTATTTCAGACCGTGTATCTTTTGAAGGTCAAGGTGATCCGGCGCAATATCTGTCGCGCGCATCGGTATTTGCGTTGTTTTCTGAGCATGAAGGTTGGGGTATTGCTTGGATCGAGGCAGCTTTAGCAGGCGTTCCTGTTGTAATGACGGATACAGGCTGCGCGCCTTGGCTCAAGGCGCAAGGCTGCGCGGTCATCTCAGAGAGCGCGTCACACGATGCAGATGCTATTGAGTGTGCGATGATGCTTCCGATGCATAAACTTCAGTCAGCCTTGGTGCCCACCATCGCTGATTCAGCTAAAGCGCAAGTTGCCTCGTGGCAAGAATTATTGAAGCCGCGTGTATTGGTCGTGATGCAAGCCGTTGATTTAGACGATCGTCTGGTTGGGTATTTTGTTGAGTGGTTAGCAAAGGCCTCGATGACGTTTGCTTCATTGCATGTTCTGGCGTTGCGTGTCGGTCGATTTGTATTACCCCCTAATGTACGCGTGAGTGAATTGCGTCCAAAAGGCTCGCAATCAAAGTTGATTGCGACGTGGCGGCTCTTTAAGATTTCGTGGCAACAACGTCATCGTTATGACGGGGTCTTTTTGCGAGGTGATGCGATTTATGTTGTTGTCGCTGGTTGGTTTTGGCGACTGCTCGGCAAAAAAGTCGTACTTTGGTATGCCCACTATAAGCCGAACAATCTTTTACCAATCGCAGAACGTATCGCAACCACTGTAGCGACATCGGTACCTGAAGCCTATCCTGGGCGTTCAGGATTTGCCGTAAAGGTATTAGGGCAGGGGATTGATGAGTCTCGATTCAAAATCCCTTCTTTCCCAAAGAAGGGGCAGGGGATGATTCGGGGCGAAGAGCGAGTTCGTCTGCTTGTTCTTGGACGCGTTCAACCGATTAAGGGCGTTAAAGAAATCATCAATGAATTTATCAGCGAAGGCGCTTATGGAGCAAAATCCGAACTCACTATCGTGGGTCCAGCACTCGACGAAGCGTATGAAAAAGAGATTGGTGCATTAATCACTGCTCGCCAAGATATTCGTTGGATCAAGGGTTTGCCTTATGATGAGATCCCAGCCTTGCTTGCCGAGCAGGATATTCTTGTTAATGCGTATCCTGGCAGTCTCGATAAGGTGATTGTAGAGTCAATGATGTCAGGGATGGTCCCGGTTGTGGCAACGCGCGGACTCATTCATACCGTCCCACAAGAGTGGCGCTGGATGGTGGCAGAAACACCGGATGAACGTATTCGCGCTATTCGCAAAATCCTTTCGCTTGCCCCTGAAGAACGGGCTCGCTATGCTGAGCGCGTTCGTGAACTGGCTATTCGTGACCATTCGATGAGCGGGCAAGTCACAAAATTAGCTAAACTATTCACCCTATGAAGAATTTAATTGTAAAAACTGTTAACAGTCTCCTTAAGCCATGGAATGCAGCTATAGTTGCCACTGGTCATGTTTATAGTGATGTGGATGCCAAGGTCGTGGCCGATATAAAAGTCTGCAAACCGTTTACAATGACATCAATGGAGCGGCTTTTGGTTTTGGATGAAGCAGCGGACTATATCACACGCCAAGGCATTGAGGGTGTTATTGTAGAGTGCGGGGTTTGGCGAGGGGGCAGCTCGATGATGATGGCAAAAACCCTTATGAACCGAGGTGACCAAGCTCGTGAAATGTATCTCTATGATACGTATGAAGGCATGTCAGAGCCGACAGCCGAAGACGTATCGTTGCATGGTTCTGTGGCTGAAAAGAAGTACAACTCAACCATTAAAGACGGTCACAGTGATTGGTGTTTTGCCTCGCTTGAGGACGTCACGAAAAACATGCAGTCAACCGGGTACGATATGACAAAAGTTCGCTTCGTGAAAGGCAAGGTCGAGGATACGATCCCTACAACAATCCCAGAAAAGATCGCTGTTTTGCGTTTGGATACAGATTGGTATGAGTCCACAAAACATGAGATGGAATATCTATACCCGCGTCTCGTACCCGGCGGCGTGCTGATTATCGATGACTATGGCCATTGGCAAGGAGCGAAAAAGGCCATAGAGGAGTATTTCGCGGCTCACGGAGGGCGTCCGTTTATGCATCGTATCGATTATACCGGTCGTTCATTGATCAAGTCTTGAGCGGGGACAGCGGTGACGACAAGGGTCTCAATATACTTATCGGTATGTCGAGAGAGGGCTTTATAGACGATATTCAAAAAGCGTTTCTTCCAACTTTCTTTATGGGAGAGTTCTAACGAATAGATCGTATCAAAAGCGACAACCGTCCAACCGCATTTTTGAAGCAAGGTCTTGATGGTTTTTTTATTGAAGTAGCAGGTATGATCGCTATTTACCGTCGGCTCGTCTTTAGTGAGTTTTTCTATGAGATTAAAAAGATTGAAGGCATTTGGTGTGGTTAAGATCAGTCGTCCATGCTGTTTGAGATGGGCCTTGCTCGCGTCTAAGAAGAGACCCGGGCTAGACAAGTGTTCGATGAGATCACCGGCAAAAATGACATCAAACGTTATTGGTAGAGAAAAGGATTCTGCGCTTTGAACAAAGTAGTGCCCCGCATCTTGGGGCTGGGTGGTCTGATATGCTTGCACATCGAGACCATAAACGTCTTTTGTCTTCGCTTTAATGGCGCGGTGAAGCCAGTCCGGGTCTGAAGGGGTTTTACCTTGTCCTAAAAATCCCACATCGAGCACGGTGTCGGTAGGTGAGATCACTTTGGCGATGAGCGCCTGCTTGTTTGGGTAGATCATGGTTGATGGCATCCTGCGAATCGGATAGGGTTTGGTTCAAACCATATGCGCTTTACCGAGACAGTTCAAGACCTCCTAAAGGGTTCATCGTTGACGCGGTCGGCGTTTAATCGTGCGCTAGCGTCAATCACTAAGCTTTCTGGGCGAATTTTGGATGTCGGGGGCAAGCGCATACCCTTATCGAGTTATTATCGATACCTTGCTATTCAAGATGTGAGATTAGTGGATGTCTTAAATATCACGGATGATGTTGGAGCTGATATTGTCGCTGACGCTACGGCAATCCCATGCGCAGACGCGAGCTATGATGCGGCGCTTTGTTTTAATGTCCTTGAGCATGTCGCCCGCCCGCAGCAGGTCTTGGCCGAGATTCATCGCGTTTTAAAGCCGGGTGGTCGATTCATTTTCATGGTCCCGTTTTTACATAAAGTTCACGGTGATCCGGATGATTACTTTCGTTATACTGAATCAGGGCTGCGAGTTTTGTTTACCGATGCCGGTTTTACGATCAAGTCGGTTCAGATTTTGGGGCTGGGTCCTTTTACGGGTTCATTAGCGCAATGGCAGACCTTGGTGCCTGGCTGGGTGGCTGTACCATTTTTTGCTCTCTCATTTGCAGCGGACAAGCTTTATGCGTGGCAACGTCCTCAGTTGGCGAAGTTATGGCCCTTAGGTTATCTCGTCGAAGCGACGGCGCGTTGACGCTTGGCGGCGATTTCAAGTCCGATCATATAACCCGCCATTTGGATGCCTTGAAAAGAGAGCTTGGCAATCACCACACCAAGAAGTCCGCCAAGCCATAAGCCGCTCGCCATCATGACCGCTTGCAAAAGTGATGAGGCAATCAGGGCTTTGTTCAATGTCGCGGATTCTTGCTGTGAAAAAAGGATGGTGAGCGGGATCGACCAGAGTCCAAATAAAAGACTGATACCGTAAAGCTGCGCGAGGGGGATAATGTCGGTATAGAGGGGATAGATCACCGCAAAGACCGGAGGGCAAAGTAAGGCATAGAACGCAGATACGACGGCGAGCGCTAAAAAGAGCAGAGCCATTTTTTTGCGCATCGGAGGCACGATTTCACTCAGGCTTCGATTTGCGTGATCTGGCATCACGACGGATGGTCCAATCTTAATGAAGCCTTTTAAGCGCTCAGGGATGGTTGTAATGACGGCATAGGACGCGAGAGAAGCTGGCCCGAGAAATCCGTGTATCAAAAAGGTATCGAGTTGATCAACGGCTAATCTTAATCCCCAAAGAAAAGACAGGTTACGACCGTAGGTAATGGTCTCAGGATCGGCTGAGGCATTTGGTTTATAGCGATAGAGCGTATAGGCGTGCCATGCGAGATTTGAGAGCAAGGTGGCACCGATATTAGCCAGTGTAATCACCACGATATTCTGCGTGCCAACGAGGGCGAGTGTGATAGTGCCGTAGACCGTGAGCGCTTGGATGATGTTTGTCCCGGTAAAGATCTTGAATTGTTTTTTGCCTTGCAAGAACGCGGTATACGTATTGAAGGCGTTTGAAATAGGGCTAACCAAGGCAATCAATGTCAAACAAAGTGCGGCAGTTGTATTGCCTTGCGCAAAAAAGAAGGCTGCCGCTATTAGCCCACCGATCACGTGTGGGATTGCCCAGCGTAATTGATAGCGCACGGCACTCATCAGGGTGCCTTCATAGCCACGGGCAACCGCCTGAACGACCGCGACGTTCATACCGGTGAGAGCAAAGCTATTAAACGTATTTAATAGACCCAAGATGAAACGATAATCACCAAAAGTCTCTTTGCTTAAGAGGTTGGCAAAAAGAATGTTTACTCCTAGACCGATAATCGCCGCTATAAATGAACCCACGACAAGGAGCCCGCTGTTTTTTGCATGCTCACGAACATTGATCTTAAGAGCTTTTTCAAGCGTTTCAAAAAATGACATGAGTTTAGGTGCCTTGTCGGCGCAAGACAACACCAATCGTTTTTAAGAGAATCAACGCATCCAAAAAGAGCGAACGATGTTTGATATAGAAAAGGTCGTATTGAAGCTTGCGCAAATTGTCCTCAAGAACCGCGGTTGGGATGAGGTATGAAACTTGTGCCCAACCCGTTAAGCCAGGGCGGGTAAGGTGACGTAATTTGTAATAAGGCATTTGTTCTTCGAGTGGCGCCGTGAATTCTGGGCGTTCAGGGCGTGGGCCGATAAAGGACAAATCACCAATAAAGACATTCCAAATTTGAGGGAGTTCGTCCAAACGCAATTGGCGAAGGATACGCCCCGCACGAAAAAGTCTCGGATCGGTTTTTGCGTCAACGGTAAATTGAGCACCGTTCTTTTCAGAATCAAGATGCATAGTGCGAAACTTCCAGATCGTAAAGTGGCGACCGTTTTTGCCGACACGCGTTTGGCAAAAAAGCGCAGGCCCTGGAGACGAGAGTTTGATGATGGCCGCAATAAACGGATAAAGCAAAAGCGTGACGATACCAAAGGGAATCGACATGACCACGTCGGTGCCGCGTTTAACGGCTTCATACCAGGCTTTGTCCGCTTCTTTTAAGTGGTGCAAGAACCAGGCTTCGTTCACGTATTTAAGGGGGATGCGCCCAGTGGCCGCTTCTTCTATCTCGGCACGATCTAAAATAGTGATGGGATAAAAGACGGCTTGGTAAACGGCATTTCGTAAAGCCTCGTG
>JAMIEW010000045.1:0-7399 GCA_035906575.1 bacterium | reverse complement strand
GTCTCGGTTTTGCGAATCCTCCTCCCGCAAAATTGTTTCGCAAAACCGAGTCCGCATTTGTATTTAGCGTTTCCCCGCACTTCTGCTTCAGCAGAAGCTCTGTGCTTCGCACAGAGGCGCTTCAGCGCGCAGGGAACGCTAGTATTCAGTATCATCAGGATTGCTTTCAAAAAAGGTTCGAATTTTGTACAATGAATACCGCAGATTTTCGAAAAGGGTTTCCGAACCAAAAATATGGTCGGCACGAAGTGCCGTCTGTTCTGAATTCCCCCCGCCGAATCCAGAATCCAAAAGGGTTTTCCACGCTCCGCGTGGCTCCTCGTTTGCCAATACAATTCTAAAAATGGTAAACTGTATTCGCTACCAATCCAATATACCTTTCGGCATTTTTATTTGTTTGAGCATTCAAATGGGTAACTGTGTCAATTTGCCGTAAGGTGGATTGGTAGCGCACAGTTACCCTTTTGAGTTTTTAAATCTATGGAACAAACTAAAAAGTTTTTCATATATACTCGCAAGTCTACTGACGACAAAGACAGACAAGTTAGAAGTATTCCCGACCAGTTAGCCGAACTTCACGAACTGGCGAAAAAGGAACAGTTAGAAATTGTCGATGTCTTTGTCGAAAAGCAGACAGCCAAAATACCAGGTCGCCCCGTATTTGGCGAGATGATATCTCGCATGGAAGCGGGCGAAGCATCTGGTATTTTGGCGTGGCATCCTGATAGACTTGCGAGAAACAGCGTTGATGGTGGAAAAATTATTTATCTCGTTGATACTGGCATAATTTTGGAAATGAAATTTCCAACTTTTTGGTTTGATCCAACACCGCAAGGTAAGTTCATGCTCTCAATAGCGTTCTCTCAATCCAAGTACTATGTTGATAATTTGTCGGAGAATATTAAACGAGGTCATCGTAATAAACTGAAAGACGGTATTTGGCCTCGAAACGCTCCTCTCGGATATTTAAATGACAAAGTAAATAAAGTTATCATTCCTGACCCTGAACGCTCACAGTATATTGTTAAAGCGTTCGAGGCCTATGCAAGTGGTAAATATACCCTCCGACAAATTAGAGATTTGATAACTGAACTTGGATTTCGTTCACAAAAAGAGCAAGAGCTTTCCATTTCCAATATTCACGATATATTGAGAAATCCGATTTTTTGTGGACTACTTCGATATGGTGGTGAAATTTACGAGGGAAAGCACAAACCGATTATCACAAAAAAACTTTTTGATTCCGTTCAAGAAGTGATGAGCAGAAAATCTAAACCAAAAGGTAAAGGTTTAAAAGAATATCTATATCGAGGATTTTTCCGTTGTGGAGAATGTGGATGTTTTATAACCACCGAAACACAAAAAGGTTATAACTATTTGCGATGTACCAAACGGAAAAATCCTTGTTTGCAAAAATATGTTCGTGAGGAGCTTATCACTTCTCAAATTGCAGAAAGTATCAAAAAAGTTTCTTTGCCTCTCGATTGGGCAAATTGGATGATTGAAGAAAACAGAAAAGACCAATCATCCGAAATCCAATCGAGTGAGGTTTTTTCTCAAAAAACAAAAGATGAAATTTCTCTTTTAGATTCCAAAATAGAGAAGCTGATAGGTTTATATTTGGAAAATGGTTTATCAGTGGAAGAATATCAAACAAATAAAAATCGTTTTATGAGTGATAAACAGCTTCTCAAAGAGAAATTATCAGCTTTTGAGAAAAAATCTCATAATCGGTTCGAACTTACCGAAAAGTTTTTAAAAGCCAACATTTACAATATCGAATTGGCAAACGAGGGAATTCCCGAGAAAATACTTCGGGAATTCAAAAAAGTCGGTTCGAACTTTGAAATCAAAGATCGAACATTCCTTTTTGAGCCACGCGGAGCGTGGAAAACCCTTTTGGATTCTGGATTCGGCGGGGGGAATTCAGAACAGACGGCACTTCGTGCCGACCATATTTTTGGTTCGGAAACCCTTTTCGAAAATCTGCGGAGAAATCCTGATGCAAATCATTTTTGAAGCCCTGTTCATCTGTGTTGTCGCCACGGTTCTCGCCTGTATCGAAATCGAAAGCGAGGGCAAATTTGGCTGGGCAGACAAAATGCCCACCTGGTACCGATCGAACCGGTGGTACAACAAACTCTTTGGCAACCGGCCAGTCACGGGCTATCACACCTTCATGTTCATGCTCCCTGTACTCATCTTTCATGCGCACTTCGCCATGGGGATGCCTTGGAGCTGGCAAGCCGAGGTTGCGGTCTGGCCGCGCTACTTCATCTTCATCGTCATCTGGGACTATTACTGGTTCCTTTTGAATCCGTACTATGAAGGCAAGTTCGCCCAAAAGCGGATTTGGTGGCATGCCAAGGACATCTGGTTTTGGGGACGTATCCCCTTCGCCTACCTGTCTCCGATCGTGATCGCCACCGCCATCCCGGTCATCGTCTACACCATCACAAATAACGATGCTGGAATCAGAGACCAGGCCACGCGTATCGGCATTGTCGCCGGGTTCACGTCGGCTCTCTGGCTGAGCCGCCGCCAATACCACCAGTGGTACCGCAAGATGCGCCGAGTCGATGATCGGGACAAAACCGACATCTTCTACAACTAATACTCAACTGATTGACCGCTCCCCAGCTCTGCTCGGGGGCGGTTTTTCGTTTTGACGTCATGAATAGGCTGTGATAGTCCAGATGCGTTCTTCCGCTCCTTAACAAAGGGTTTCGGCATGTTTTACGGGATCGTATTGGCGCTCTCAACGGCTCTCGCCGAGTCTTTGGTGGATGTCCTCCGAAAAAAGAGTGGTTCAGCCTTTGATCCGCTTATCGCGAGCTGGATGCTCTCAACGGTAACCTTTGTTGCCGGATTGATACTGACCGGCGCTTTTGATCCGACGCCATTTCCTGTCACGACGGATTTCTGGGCGCCTCTCATTGCGACCACGCTCTTGAATAGTGTGGCCATGTATCTCTACATGAGCGTACTTGCCACCGGCGAACTCTCGCTGGTATTGCCACTCGTGACCTTGAGCCCGGTCTTTCTGCTCTTCACGGCGCCGTTGATCAATGGCGAATATCCTTCATGGATAGGCATCCTCGGCGTCATCATCACGACGCTCGGCACCTACGGCCTCAAGTTCGAAGACCGCGCTCAAGGCTTTTGGAAGCCGATCACCAACCTGCTTGCCGTACGGCGCAATCAGAAGATGCTGTTGGTCGCCTTCATTTGGGCATGGAGCAGCGCTCTCGACAAAGAAGCCTCACTCGCCTCAAGTCCGTTTTGGTTTTTAACCTTGATGGACGGCGGCCTGATGCTGATCTACCTGCCGTTTATGTTTCGTGCCAAGCGATGGGCGATCATCGGCAAAGACCAAGCCTGGGTGAGACTGCTCCCGCTTGGTCTCATGAATACCCTGCGTGCTTGGTGCCAGTTCACGAGCGTCACCCTCATTCTCGTGCCCTATGCCATCGGCCTCAAGCGACTATCCATTTTCTTTGGACTTCTCTGGGCTTACTGGATTTTCAAAGAAAAAACACCCCGATCCCGTGTCATCGCAGCCATTGTGATGCTCGTAGGATCGGTGCTCATTCTTCTCGCCTCATTTAATAGCGGACAATAACGCTGCCTGAACTGAACCGAGCCGCTCCCATGACTTCATCGTTGCGGGGGCGGTTTTTCGTTCTTTGCGAGCCCATTGGACAAATCCCCTGCTTTTTGCTATCCTATGGCCATTGGTCCGCCTTGAGCGGGCTTTTAAAAAACACGCTTTATGAAAAACCCTATCCGCCCTATCTTGAACTATTTTGCCGCTTCAAAGGCAGAGCTCGAAAAAGTCAGCTGGCCTACCAAAAAAGAGGTCACGCGTTATTCGATCTTGGTGATCGTTGTTGCAGTTGCGACCGCGCTTTTCTTTGCCACGATTGACTTCGGTCTCGGTAAGGTCACGGACTTTATTCTTGAAAAGCGTGGCATTACGGCACAACCACAAGCCGTCCCACAAACCCAGGAGATTCCACTTGAAAACCTTCAGGGAGGTGACGTCCAAGTAGAGACTTCACCGGTCACGACCCCATCAAACTAACGCTCTTTTTTTCTAAAACACTATGGCAAAGCAAACCGCCTCTTACGGCCGCCGCTGGTACGCCGTCCACACCTACTCGGGATACGAAGAGAACGTGGCCGACAGCCTCATGCAGCGTATCGAAGCGCTGGGCATGAAAGACTTCATCTTTAACGTGATTGTCCCAAAAGAAAAAAAGGTGAAGATCAAAAATGGCAAACGCCGCGTGGTAGAAGAAAAAGTTTTTCCTGGCTATGTAATGGTTGAGATGAATGTGACCGATGACTCTTGGTATGTTGTACGCAATACGCCAAATGTCACGGGCTTTATCGGCATGGGCAATACGCCATCTCCGCTTTCACAAGCTGAAGTAGACGCGCTTTTGAAACGCGCTGAAGAAACGAGCGCAGAACCAGAAGTGACCATTGATCTTCAAGTGGGTATGGCTGTTAAGATCGGCGATGGTCCTTTCAAGGGCTTCGAAGGCAAGATTAATGAGATCGACGCCACCCGCGGTAAGGCAAAAGTCTTGGTGAGCATGTTCGGTCGCGAAACGCCTCTCGAGCTTGACTTCTCCCAGATGAAAAAGATATAAACCATTCACTTTTGGGACCGGAGAGGCCGCCCGCACGGCACGCTTCTCGCTCCGTCTCCCTTATTCATTTGTTGCGGTGACACTTGGATAACCCCTTAAACTCAACACTATGGCTAAGAAAGTAAAGACCTATATCAAGGTCCAGGTCATCGGTGGCCGTGCAACTCCAGCACCTCCACTCGGTCCTGCCCTCGGTCAGCACGGTATGAATATCGCCGAATTCTGCCAGCGCATCAACGCTGCGACTCAGGATCGCCTCGGTGAAGTTGTCCCTGCTATCATCTCGCTCTACGAAGATCGTTCATACGACTTCATTCTCAAAACCGCTCCAGCTTCGGCCCTTCTCAAGAAGGCTGCCAAGATCGAGTCCGGCTCGGGTAAGCCTCACACCGACAAGGTTGGTAAGGTCACCAAAGCTCAGGTTCGCGAGATTGCTGAGATCAAAATGCCCGACCTTAACTGCTCAACCATCGAATCCGCTATGAAGCAGATCGAAGGTACGGCACGCAACATGGGTATCACCGTTACCGAATAAGATCAGTTGACGAAGAGCGTGTTTCAAAGCACGCTCTTTGCATATCTATGAAATTCGCCATTTGTATCACGCGAGCTGCACCGGGCGGTGCCACCGTCTTCGTTTTTGATTTGGCTCGCTTTTTAAAACGCGCCGGTCATGACGTGCACGTGCTCGCAGGTGACGGCGAATGGCTCGTCGAAAAATGCTCCGATGAACACATCCCCTTTCATCGCTTAGCGTGGATGCAGCGCGAATTGAATCCGTACAAAGATACACGCGCTCTTATTGAACTCACAGCAAAACTCAAAGCGCTCAACCCGGATGCGATTCATTTGAATAGCTCAAAGATGGGTGTTATCGGTTCACTTGCTGGTTATTTTGCTGGCGTGAAAAATATCGTGTATTGCATTGGCGGTTGGGCCTTTCTTGAACCCATGTCCAAAACAAAACGGGCGATTATTGTTTTTGCCGAACGCATCGCTGCCAAATTTCGCGATGTGATCGTCTGTGTGCATCCGGGTGACGTTGAGGCGGCGAAGCGTGAAGGCATTCAACCAAAGCAACAACTTCTTTCGATTCCTAATGGCGTGGACATCGTGAGTTTTGACGCTCAACTTCTCACACGTGAAATCGCTCGCGAGACTCTTGAACTTCGAAAGACGGATTTCATCTTCGGTTCGATTGCAAATTTTTATCCAGCGAAAGATTTACCAAATTTCATTCTTGCGACAAAACGCTATCGTGAACTTGGCGGTATGGGCATCGTCGCGATTATCGGCGACGGGCCTTTGCGCACTGAAACCGAAAAAGCCATTCAAGCCGCTGGCGCAGAATCTTTTTTCATCTTGCTTGGCGCTAAAGAAAACGCTTCACAGTATCTCGCGGCTTTTGATGCCTACGCATTACCATCCGCCAAAGAAGGGATGCCTATCTCGCTTCTCGAAGCCATGGCCGCCTCACTCCCCTGCATCGTGAGCGATGTCGGCGCCATGCGTTGGATGATTGAGCCTGACGCCGGGATCATCGTGAATCCGCGCGACCCTGAACTTTTAGCCCGCGCCATGCTGCGCCTCGAGCGCGACCCTGACTCCCGCGAAGCCTTTGGGGCCCAGGCCCGCCGGGTCGTGATTGAGCGATTCCCCCTCCAAAAGACCCTTGAGGCCCATGAAAAGCTCTTAACCTTGCCAAAACAAGCAATATAAGCTAATCTCCAGCCACTAAAAACTAACGTGGAAGACCTCCAAAACGAGGTCGTCCGAACCACTATGCCAAGCAAACGCTACGCAGAAGCTGCAAAGCTCGTCGACGTAAAGAAGCTCTACTCACCAGAAGAAGCTCTTGAACTCGCTAAAAAGACCTCGACCACCAAATTCGTTGGCTCGGTCGAAGTTCACATTAACCTCGGTATCGAGGTCCGTAAGGGCGACCAGCAGGTCCGCTCAACGCTCATCTTCCCTCACTCCATTGGTAAGATGAAGCGCGTTGCCGCTTTTGTCTCGGGTGGTAACGAAGCTGTCGCAAAAGAAGCAGGCGCTGATATCATCGCTGGCGAAGAATACATCACCGAGCTCGCTCGCACCGGCAAAATCGACTTCGATGTCGCCGTTGCAACGCCAGACATGATGCCTAAGCTCGCAAAGGTCGCAAAGATCCTTGGTCCTACAGGTCTCATGCCTAACCCAAAGACCGACACCGTCGGTACCAATGTCAAGAAAATGATCGAAGACGTGAAGAAGGGTAAGGTTGCATTTAAGACCGATAACACGGCAAACTTGCACCAGGCTATCGGTAAGACCGATCTTGGTCCAAAAGAAATCCTTGAGAACTTCAATACGCTTCTCGAAGCCGTAAAGAAGGCAAAGCCAGCATCGGCCAAGGGTACCTACCTCAAATCGGTTACGGTTACCTCGACCATGGGTCCAGGCGTCAAAATCGACACCGCGAAAATCGCTTAACGCCCCTCCCTTTGTCCCTCCCCTCACTTGTCGTGATGGGAGGGATTTTGGTTTCAGTCGTCCTCTCTTCTAGAGAGGGCAGGGTGAGTTGGTTTGCGGGGTTTTTTATTTGGTGTTTAGATGCCGGCAGACTCGCACCTTCACCTGGAGGATTACTCATGATGGCAATAAAGCGCAATGGCGCACTCCCCGATCAGACTCTGCTTCAGATGATCGAGGACGGACTGATTATTGGCGCAGACGAGGCTTGCATACAGCCTTCGTCCATG
>JAMIEW010000044.1:0-7742 GCA_035906575.1 bacterium | reverse complement strand
GCTGATGGCATCATGGTTGCACGTGGTGATCTCGGTATCGAAATGCCAGCCGAAAAAGTACCACTCATCCAAAAAAATCTCATCGATGGTTGTCTCGAAGCAGGCAAGCCCGTCATCGTTGCAACACAAATGTTGGATTCAATGATCCGCAACCCACGCGCTACGCGTGCCGAGGTCTCTGATATTGCAGGTGCAGTCGTGAGCCATACCGATGCCACCATGCTTTCAGGTGAGACGGCTTCGGGTATTTACCCTGTTGAGTCGGTGCAGGCGATGGCAGCGACCATCCACGAAATAGAAAATTCTACGATGGATGACATGGTGCCAACGATTGATGTTGCTGATAATGCACAAGAGGCGATGACCAATATGGCTACCGTTTTAGCACGTACAACCAATGCAAGAGCGATCGTTGTCGCGACGAGATCAGGCGCTTCTGCGCGTTTTGTGAGTCGTTACCGCCCACAATTACCAATCTACGCCGTAACACCTTCAGAACGCGTGATTCGTCAGCTCAGTCTTTCTTGGGGTATTGAATCATTTCATGTTTCGCATGATGACGACTATCGTGGCTTGGTTGATAAGTCCATCGAAGCAATCGTTGAAAAGAAATTGGTTGTAAAAGGCGATATGGTCATTGTTGTTGCCGGTGATCCAAGTATGGACTCGGGCAGTATCAACATGATCGAGCTTCGCACCGTTTAATCGATGAGCTATCAAAAACTCTCCGCTAGTCGGAGAGTTTTTCGATCGTATTTTTTGCCGGATCAATAATGAAGACGCTGGCAATCGGTATTTCAATGGGGGATTCAATCTGCCAATACGCTGACCACTGCCGTAGAATCTCGCGAATAATCGGCAAGTGCGTGATGGCGACCGTATAGGTATTATCCAGAAAAGGCGGGCAATAGCTGGCGGGGTTGCCGTGCTCAGACAGGGTTAAATCGGCCTGTGGGGGCACCTGAAGGCGCTCGGCAATAATTTGTGCCATCTGGGTCGTGCGTAGCGAAGGCGAGTGATAGACGGCCGTTGGCTTCGAGAATTGAGCAAGGTATTCAGCGAGTTCTGCCGCTTGAGAAATACCTAACTCATCAAGGGCACCGTCACGAACAGAATAAGAACCGTGGCGAATAAGGACGAGCATAACGTTACTCAAATTGTCTGATAAGCCTCGAGTAATCTTCAACGTCGCCAATCTCTTGTGAGCGTTTTGTGATGGCGTATTTTTTGCGGGCCTCTTCGATACTTAAATTCGTCTCGAGTAAGCCTTGCTGAAGGGCGAATGTATCAGCGAAGCCGGTAACGTATCCTTGCCAGGGACGATTAGGAATGCGACCGCTTGTCACGTTGTTTACATGTTCGGCGATTCTCGAGGTACAGTTTGCTGTTGCTGTGTTGTACCATTGAGGTTCGGTAGCGATATGATTCATCTCTTCGAGAATATCCACCAAGAGCTCACGGCCTTTTTGGGTGCGTACGGGATACAGATAGAGATCAGATTTGCGGACATTCGCACGTACGAGTACAGCATCTCGTTCATCGGCGGCGATATACATCAATGGATACGTACGTAGTAAGCCAAGTGAAAGCTTGTAATCCTGGCCTTTGCGTTTTCTTGCTTCAATCGTAATACTCAAAAAATCTCCATTCGAAAATTCAAACGAAAGAAAGGTGTGTGCCGCAACACTCACTTCTTTAAATGGCTCGCTGATATACCAGACCTTTGTTAGCTTCGAAAGGTCATACGTTTTATCATAGTATCCAGGCACGAGATCGGCCTCTTTTTCGCTTCCGTTATAGCGAAAGTTTCGAACGTTTTTTACGGTTACAAAGTCTCCACTAAACTCAGCGGTAGAAAGTCGTGACAGTGGAGTCTGCCAATCACCCGTTGTGGGGACTTGCTTCGTGACTTGCCAGAGCACAAAGACCGCGAGGAGTGTGCTAGCGAAGGCGAGGGCATAGGCAAAAAATGGCTTGGGCTTCTCTCGTTGCATAGGCGGTAGCATAGCATAATAAACAACAAAAACACCCCCTTTCGGGGATGTTTTTCTATGGCGGGTCCGAAGGGACTCGAACCCTCGATCTTCTCCGTGACAGGGAGACGTGTTAACCAGCTACACCACGAACCCATAGATTTGTGGCGCAATAATAGCAGGTATAGCCCCGGTATGCAAGAGGCTTAAGAGCGTGTTATTCTGGCCTCCTATGGTCGTTTTTACGAGGCCTGAGGGCTTTGAACCATCCTTTCGCGTAGCGGGCTGCTTTTTGGCGTTTGAAGGGCGTTTTTTGCTCTTACAGCGTGCCGAGCACGATCGAAGCTTCGCCTCCCATTGGGGTGCACCTGGGGGAGGTATCGACGACGGCGAGACGCCGGCCGAGGCTGCTTTGCGCGAAGTGCGTGAAGAAACCGGTCTTTGTTTTGAGCTCGCCGATCTTGAAGAGCTTGGGGCTGGCTATGTAACGATCGACGACAAAGGCAAGCAATTTGAATATCATATGTATCGCATTAGGGTGGACGCTGAGCCCGAACTCGTCTTGGACCAAAACGAACATCAAAATCACGTCTGGGTGACCGCCGAAGAAGCTCTTGAACTACCTCTCGTCGCTGATATGGATGAATGCGTGAGAGAAGTCTGGTTCAGATAGAAAACACCCCGACATTCGTCGGGGTGTTTTATTATGCCGCAGAAACAGCTTGTGGGATCACGTAGAAGCTTGGTGACCAAGCATGCATTTCATCAGGGATGAAAGAGGCGCCAAGGTTATGAGCGACGACGAGAGCGGCGCGCATTGCTTCATATTCTGAAGAGATATCGTGCGTACCAGCGCACCAGAGCTCTGGTTGAAGTTCTTCATTTTTCAAGATCTCGGCAATCGAGAGCCATTGAAACTGCTCAACTTCACCAGGTTGTGGGGTAAATGCTGAAAGCGGGGAGTCGACGAGTACGACGTAGTCACGCATCCAAAGACGGGCTTCGTCATGACGGGTCGTGCGCCATGGGATTAATTGAGCTGCTTCAACGGTGATACCAGCTTCTTCTTCAAGTTCTTTGAGGGCATTGAGATCAAAGCCTTCGCCGCAAGAGACGTGACCGCCAAGATGGGTGGACCAAACGCCTGGCATACGCTCTTTATTAAGCGAACGCTGGTGGCAAAGAATCTCGCCTTTGCTATTCATCACAAAGACATTCGTCGAGCGGCACCAAGCTTTTTGTTCAATAGCATCTTTACGCGAGAGGATCTGACCCGTTGGGTGAAAGCTGCTTTCTGATACGATTTCAAACTGTTCTGACATACGTTCTATATATAAAATATTATTGTTTACGGCCAAGATCATAACACCAAAAAGAGACTTTGGTCAAAAAATGACCAAAGATGGTCATTTTCGCTTAAGAGATTTGAGAGCGGCCTTCACAATGGCTTTATCCGTCATGCCATATTTCTTGAGGAGTTCAGACGGTTCTCCAGATTCACCGAATGAATCAGGCATCCCCACGGCTTCGATAGGGATGGGAAAGGTCCGGGCCAAGCCTTCAGCGACCGCACCAAAGAGTCCACCAGTAATCTGATGCTCTTCGACCGTTACACAGCAACCCGTTTTTTTGACGCTCTTGGTGATGGTTGCGATATCTAATGGCTTGATCGTATGCGAGTTAATGACTTCGCATGAGATACCTTTTGCTTCAAGTTGCTTGGCCGCCATGAGCGCCTCATAAACGAGGGGGCCACAAGCGACAATGGTCACGTCTTTGCCTGTGGTGAGAACATTCGCTTTACCAATGACAAACGGAGTCTTTGTCGTTGTGATGACGGCGGTCTTTTCACGAGCAAATCTAAAGTAGGCGGGGCCCTTCATATTGGCGAGGGCGATGGTGGCTTTGCGTGTTTCTTCATAATCGCAAGGTACCACAACGGTCATCCCCGGCAGGACACGCGTGATGGCGATATCTTCGAGGGCTTGGTGTGTTGCACCGTCTGGCCCTACTGAGATGCCTGAGTGGGCACCTGCGACCTTTACATTAGCGTTTGAATAGGCGACCGAGACGCGCAATTGGTCCCAACAGCGACCAGGGACAAAGACGGCATAAGAGCTCACAAAAGGTGTCGCACCTGAAAGCGCCATACCGGCAGCGATGCCCATCATATTTTGCTCGGCGACTCCGCATTCAACAAAGCGATCCGGATAGGCTTTTTGAAAAAGGTTTGCACGCGTTGATTCGGCGAGATCGCCTGTTAACACAAAAACGTCTTTACGCGTTTTGCCAAGTTCAACCAAAGCGTCCCCATAGCCATTGCGGGTTGGGATTTGCTCGATATCTTTATCGTAGAGCTTGGGATTCAAAAAAAGTGAGGCCATATTATTCATGTTCAGAGGTGATGCGACCCTGCAGTGTGCGCAATTCTTTTAGCGCGATTTTTGCTTCTTCAGGATTCGGTGGTTTGCCATGCCAAACATAATCACGCTCCATAAAATGCACACCTTTGCCTGGGACGGTATGTGCGATGATCGCGGTTGGCTTTTCATAAATGGTCTCAGCTTTTTTTAATGCATCCAAAATTGCGCGTACATTGTGCCCGTCAACCGAGATCACATGCCAGCCAAAGGCTTTAAATTTATCGGCGAGGGGCTCAAGGGGCATGATCTTTTCGGTGAATCCGTCGATTTGGATATTGTTGCGATCGACGATCAAGGTGAGATTATTCAATCGTTCTTTGGAGGCCAACATAAAACCCTCCCAGCATTGGCCTTCGTCGAGTTCGCCGTCACCGGTCATGAGATAGGTGCGCCAGCTCTGTTTGGTTTGTCTGGCATAAAGCGCCATGCCAACAGCCTGTGAAACACCTTGGCCTAATGGGCCACCGCAGGTTTCAATCCCAATACCCCAGTGATTGTTTGAATGCCCTTGAAATGGGTGTCCGATCTTGCGCAAGTTTTTTAAAAAGTCACGGCGGTCACAAAATCCGCGACGGGCGAGCGTGGCATAGAGAATCGGGCAAATATGCGCATTCGATAAAACAAACCGATCACGCTCAGGCATGGTTGGTTTTTTTGGATCGATATTCATCGCCGAAAAATACAGCGAAGCAAAAATCTCTGCCGTCCCCAATGGCCCAGCCGAATGACCGCTCTTGGCTTCGACGAGGGCTTGAATAACGTCTTGGCGCAATTCGTAGGCTAAGACTTCAAGTTCTCTAATACTAAGGTGCGCGCGCTTTGACATGACAGCAGTGTAACATAAAAACTCCCCAACGTTACGTCGGGGAGTTTTTACAAACAGGAGCTTATTGGACGTTGATCGAACCCTGCATTGCTGGGTTGATATTGTCCTTGTAGTCAAAAGCGCCAACGGTATTGAATTGCTTCGTATAGCTGTCGCCTGGCTTGATGTCGCCAGAGTTGAAGCCTGAGCCGACGACCGAGTGAACAACTGTATCGCGGTTGGTCCAAGTAACCGTCATGCCTTTTTTGATCGTGAGAGATGCTGGGACGAAGCCATTCGCTACTGAGCTGATGGTGATCGTTGCAAGCGTTTCATCGAATTGCTTGTCTTGAGCGATGGTGGTCGTCAAGGTCATCACGTTGCCAGGGTTGTAGTCAGAAGCGGTCTGAATAGCGGTGCCCAAGCGGTAGTTCGTGAAGAACGCATCAGGGATATCGTCTACTTGGCTGTTCCAGGTAAGGCCGTAGAGCGTCTTTGCGAGCTCTTCAGAACCGATCTGGCGAAGGATGCCACCTTGGTCAACGACGTAGGTGCGAGGATCCGTCGTAATCTTTACCATCTTGTAACCAGGACGGTAGGTCACGTTGCCGCCAAGTGGGATGGACGAGAGTGCGCCATCAGAGATGCTGCGGACGGTTGCGAAATCTTTGTACCAAGTGAAGTACGTTTTGTCGTTAGGGAAAACGTAGCGTTTGCCGTTTGAAGCAAAGTAGTACACCGCCGAACCAGAACCTTTAATGAGTTCACCGGCGTTAAAGTTGCCAGTGGTTGCAGCGCCGGCAGCAAGAGGTGCTGCGAGCATAGAGACCGTTGCAAGGGTCGCGGCTGCGCGAGAAAGCATGAGCTTCATAGAGAAGTGGTACATTGAGTAAGTTGAGATCAGAGAAACTTCTTTAAGAAAGGATAAGAAAAATGAGTTGTTAAGTTATGAAGTTGAAGACAATCCAACTGAAAACTATAAGCCATCGAAATACAAATCATGCAAGCAGTCAGATAAGAAAGCAATAAAGAAAATAAACTCCGAAAATGTACTTAAACATGCATAGTCAATTAAATAAAAACCCTTTTTTACAAGTAATCAAAACAGAAAAGAATTCAAGAATGTTTTAGTGCTAAAGAGTTTGGTGTAAAATAACGCATAAAACAGCGACGATGTTTAGACTTGTCAACATATTCCTGAGAGTTCGTAGTATTTTGATTCTTAGCGTTTTCCGAACCGGATTATAACCAGAAATAACAGTTACCCATCTGATTTGATGTAAAAGAATTAACTGTTGGCCCAAGGAGCAATTTCCTACTAAAATCAGGTTAAGTTTATCACATCTCACTTGCTGATACCAGAGCATCCCACGTTAATTGCTTTTGTTAACAATTAAATCATATAAATTTCAAAGACGATGAAGGTTGGAAGAAGTACTGCGAATTAAATTGTGTTAAGAAAAGACGGGGTCAGTAGAAGTCATGGGGAAATTATAGTACAGGATTAGTAAGGCTAGGGCGGCAAAAAGATGAGAAAATTCTTTTTGAGAGATTTAGGCAGCAGGTTTGGCACCTTTGTAGAGATTGATCCTGAAAAGCCCATTAGGGTGACCTAGGACGATCATTATTGCATCGGAGAAACCACGATAAGAGTCGATAAGCTGAAATTGAATAAGTCACGCGAGAAGTTCGATCTAACTATTTCCATATTGGTGACATAGTAGTACTCTTTATCATTTACGGGCAAATCATGCGTAACTTTGGGTAACAAAAGGCATTAACCTAAGCAAAGCCAAATTACAAAACGAATAAACAACAAATAAAAACGGGATGTTGAGCTTGAAGACTCTCAGATCAAGAACTATCATTGCCGATTCACAATAATTTAAAAATAAGTCTACTTTTAACAAGTTGAGGGAAATATTATGTAAAAAATATAAAAAGGACTCATGTTTTTACTTGTTCGCAATCATTATGTGGTACGGTTCGGAGATTAAAATGTCGAACTCAAAGTTTAAAACCTAGGGTATAGACCTTTGGAGAAAGACTTCGAAGATAACTGATTGCTTTTAATAAGCTGGAAATCAAATCATTAGCTGTTTCAAAAGCTGTATAGTATAAAAAATCTGAGATAATCACCTTTGACGTTTTCTATATATTTTTTATTTTTATCATCCTTCTTGCCCGAAACTGTTTGTGAAATCTTCATATTGTTTCAATTGGTTCTTATCGACTGATGGTTTCGTTCTGGTCAAAGCATAATCAAAATCTGACCTTGAAATCTCCTCAATGTCGATTTCATCGTTCGGTAAATCGATCCAAGTTCCTTTAACTGTACCTTTCTCTCCAATTTTACATGGAAGAAACTTTCCATCGACCTATTTAAACTCAGTGGCGCTTTGTAGCCTTCGGACTGGCTCATAAATTGCATCCCTAACAAGAATAGAAATGTCACTTCCGCTGAACATTTAAGTTTTAGAGGCCAATTATTCATAGTCCTGCTCTATTAAAGTGTTTTTGTTGTTTTTCATATTGTTTTTT
>JAMIEW010000043.1:0-4075 GCA_035906575.1 bacterium | reverse complement strand
ATTAAAGCCGGGTGAAACGGCGACGACCACCGTCTCATATAAATTGCCCGTTAACGCTTTTGAACTCGCCAAACGCTGGTATCCGAGCGCTTCTGAATCGCATCGTGCCGCCTATGTGCTAAACTCAACGAGTCAATCAGGTTCGCGTCGCACGTTAACGCAGAGCATCACCGTACCAGAAGGTTGGACTCAGCTCTGGTCTAATGCCGACCTCGCCTCATCGAACAAATGGAACGCCGATCAGCTGAACGCCATCTTATTTGAAACTCCATGAGCGCATCACAACCAAAACAGCAGCCGCATAAAGAAAAACGCGAACGCACCACGGCAAAACCCTGGAAGCGAGCGTTTTTTCGCTTCGACACCGAAACGGCTGAGATAAAATCTCAAGAAGAAGAAATGGAGAAGGGCCTCGAAAAGATCTATGCCGAGAGCTCTGATCTAAAAGAGATGCAACGTGACAGTTCTTGGTGGTGGGTTAAATGGTTTGTTGGTATTAGCATTGGCTTATTGTTATTGTCTGGTATCGCTTGGTGGGGCTTAGCCGTGTTACAGCCACATGCAAAACAAGAACTTTCAGCATTGCAAGTTGAGGTGAGTGGCCCAGAACAGGTAGTGATCGGCCAAGAAACCGAATACGTCATTAAATGGAAGAACGCATCATTTCAAACCATACAAGACGTCGACTTGCGTCTTGGTATCCCTCCAGTATTGCAGGTCACCTATATGGATCCTTGGCCTATCGACCGTGACGCCATGTCATGGAAGTTGGGTATGATTGGTCCAGGCAATGAAGGCAAGATTGTCTTGCGTGGCATCCCTTTTGGCAATATTGGTGATGTAACGGCATTACAGGCCGTTCTTACCGCACCAGACCAAGGTGCAACCGATATTAAAGATGCCCTCTCGACCAAGGCGATTACCATGTCCAGCTCAATTTTGGCGGGAGCATGGAATCTACCTCCGCGCGTAGTAGCGGGTGACGATGTGGCGGTTGAGCTTGTACTCGTCCATCAAGGTGATAAGCCATTAGGGAAGTTTGATGTCACTATTGAATATCCAGAGTCTTTTTCGTTAAAGTCCGCGACAACGACAGCGAATACATCTACAAGAGAACAAGTGACATCTTTTGATTCATTGGGCGCCGGGGCTACGGCGACCGTGCGCGTTGTCGGGACATTTGTTGCCGGTGCATCAGGTGATCAAAAATTCTCTGCCAAGATCCATCAAAAACAAGAAGACAAGCTGATTTTGATTTATACCGCCTCGTCCTCAATGCCAGTATTGGCGAGTGATTTATCATTGCAAGTTGTCGCAAATGGCTCGACGTCAGATCGCACAATTTCACCCGGTGATCCAGTGCGTGTGACCTTGGCGTATTCGAATACGAGTCCTGATACGCTCACCGACATTTCGTTAAAGCTCGCTTTTGAATCGGTTAAAGATGGACGCTCGGCAACGGGTACGTCATTTTTGCAATGGTCAGGTTTGGATGATGAACATAAGGGCACAACGTCGACAAAATCACGCATTCAAACTCTTACCTTTGATAAAACATCTATCCCAGCGCTGGCGGCATTAAAACCGGGTGATCGAGGCACTATTGATATCACCTTGCCAACCGTAGCGGTTGCCACCACGACAAAAGATGCTCAAATCAATATCGTCGCTACCGGCAATATCAAGCAAGCCGGTGAAAAAGCGGTTGCCCGCTCGGTTTCTACCCAGCCTATCGGCCTGCGTTATCGCTCGGACGCCGTCTTTGTTGCCACCGCTCGTTACTTTACTGAAGAAGGGGCGCCTATTGGTTCGGGTCCATTGCCACCGGTGGTTGGTCAATCGACGTCGTATCGTCTCTATTGGGCCATCGATAAAAAGCTTCATGCACTTGAAAATCTAACGGTCACGACCACCTTGCCTGAGTCTGTGGTATTTGTCGGAGCAAAAGAAGTAGGTGCTGGTACGCTCTCATTTACGACCTCGACAAGAGAATTGCGTTGGACATTGAACCGGATGCCCGAAGATGTGCGCACTGCCGAAGTCTCTTTTGAGGTGAAATTGACGCCAAACCCTCTCGATAGCGGACGCTTTGCCTCGCTCACCAGCAATATGCTGTTTGCCGCATCTGATAGCTTGTTAAACGAACCTATAACTCAGACGCTATCAGCATTGACCACCGATCTTGAAGACGACGAAGGCGCTAAAGGTAAAGGCGTCGTAAAGAAGTAAGAAAGTGGTGGATAAGTCGCCCGAAGAAGTGGATAAACTGTGGTATACTGCTAGATAACTATGCACCCTCCAAGACGGCGTCCAGGCGCAGTCCATATTTCAACCCCATCATTCTCTGTAAATGCGCGTACCAACGTCTATCGTAAGATTGCCTACGTTTTTCTCGCATTAACCGTGGTGATTATTACCTTGGTCTTGTGGTTGACCTCGGTAAGGGCTGATGTGGTTGTTCGTGTCAAAAAAGAAAGCCTCAGAATGGACGGCGTTGTTGAAGTTTCTAAAACGCCTCGCGCGGGCCAGATCCCAGGCCGTGTATTGCAGGGTGTCTTTGATCGTACCCAAGAGTTTCAGGTCATGGGTGACAGTGGCGAAGATGTAGCCGTCCCAACCACACCAACCACGACTCCGGTACAGCCAGTAACTCCTCCGCCCGTTGTGAATCAAGAGGTGATTGCCCGCGGCAAGGTAAAAATCTTCAATAAGTATTCAAAAGACCAGCCTCTCGTGAAGACGACACGTTTATTAACGGCGGACGGCAAGCTCTACCGCATTGATAAAACCATCACCGTACCATCAGGTGGATCTGTCACCGTAGACGTCTATGCCGATAAGCCTGGCGCAGACTTCGCCATCGGCCCATCAAACTTCACTATCCCTGGTCTCTATATTGACTTGCAAAAGCATATTTATGGCGTTTCAGAAGTCGCCTTTACTGCCGTCCCGCGTGGTACGGTTGAATCTGCTCAAGCAGCTCCTGCAATACCTACGACGCCTATCGTAGCTACGGGCAAAGGCAAGCCAGTAACCTTTGCGGATATCGATCGTGCCGAAAAGCAACTGATTGAAGCTGTCTTAAAAAAGGCGACCGATGCACTCACCGCCGACATCGCGAATCGCGAAGCGTTGCAGCCAATCGTTGTCTACAATGTCATCGAAAAGAAAAGCAATGTCACGATCGGCCAGCTCACCGAGTCCTTTCTTACTTCGGTAAAGCTTGATGTTACTATCATCTACTATACCCAAGAAGACATGCAGTCGCTCATTCGTTCGCGTATGAAAGAGCGTGTCCCTCAAGGTCGCGAGTTCGTTCCTGCCGATATGGGGAGCACGACCTATGCGCTTGAGAGCTCAGATCCAAGCTCAGAGACAGCGACCATTCGTGTTAGTGCTGATGCGCAGTATCGCTTGAGTCCTCAAAGTCCGTTACTGCAATCGTCGGTCATCACAGGCAAATCCAAATCAGAAGCAGAAGCGCTCTTAAAAGCCGTAGACGGTGTCGAATCCGTTACGATCGACATCAAGCCTCAATGGCTCGATACCATCCCAACCCTTAAAGACCGTATTAATCTCACGGTTGAGTAGCAATAAAACCAGGCGTCTATCGCCTGGTTTTATGATTGACAATGGCTCAAAGTTGTGGCCAAATACTCGCCTTCGCCAAAAAAAAGGCGAATGAACATTTGGAGGAAACCGTGGAGCAAGCGTTTTTACAATCGGGTATCCGTCTGGCCTATCGTCCTCAGATACCTAGTATCCCAGAGATCAAAGACGTGTTGTATCTCTTGCGCTATTCGTGGTCGCCGTCACCGCATTTTGAGCGTGTGACGCAATGGCCAGAGTATGCGCGTAATACGCATCTCGTGGCGGCAGCAGTGGCTCAAGAGCTATTGCACTGCAAGGGATGTCACGGTGATGTCGCCATGGCGCGGTCAACCATCGCGCGAGCCATCGTCGCACTCACCGCAGAAGAAGATCGTTGCTTGTTGTGCCTTCCTATGGTCGAGGCATTGGAGCTCGCGACGGGCGAATCGCTTATGCTTAATGGCGTTACCGATGAACAACGCCG
>JAMIEW010000042.1:0-7177 GCA_035906575.1 bacterium | reverse complement strand
TTCTATCATTCTATTCAAGTGCGTATCCATTAGAATACCTTCGTTATGATATTCACCCCATTGCGGGACATTAAAACTGCGTGTGATTTTTTCACGAAGACCTTGAAATTCTTCACCAGAAAAAAGACGCTCTACTTCTGCGTTCAACTTCTCAAGACGTTCTGATCGCTCTTCTTTTTCTGTTTTGATGCGCTCAGGCGTAAGATAGTTCTCGCTTTTGCGCACCTCACCTTGCTCATTGGAATTTTGCATACTGTATTCATTCTAGCATGAAAAACCCCTCCGAGTGGAAGGGTTTGTCTAGAATATTATTCTGCTTTTAACGGCTGATGCTGCCAATGTTTACGAATGGCGTTGCACCGCTCCCCATGACGGATGGAAGCTTACCGTCCCACTTTTCAATGGCGCGAAGTTCGAGAACCGCTGGGCTTTCTTTAATCGCCGCAGACTCTACGCGCAAGGCTTCAGCCTTACCGAGAGCTTCAGCGATACGCTGCTCAGCTTCAAATTTCACCTGCTCCAAACGGTTACGTGCGGTGAGAGCTGCCTGTTCAGCTGTTACCTTGGCTTCGATCGCCACGTTGAATGACTCAGAGAAATCAAAGTTTACGATATTGAAATCATCGATTTGAATGCCGCGTGGATCGAGTTTGCTTTGCAACAACGCACGCATTTCTTCACGCACCTCTTCACGACGCGTCACGAGCTCTTCAGCCGTGAACTTTGCCGTCGTTGCTTTAACCGCTTCTTGCAAAGCCGGGTCAATTAAACGTGCTTTGTATTCAGGACCGACATCGCGGTACATCTGCACGACCATATCAGGTTTGATATGAAAGTTCACTGCCACAACGCTTTGAACACTCTGAAGGTCTTTTGAAGCAGCTGTTGCTTCGACCTGCTCTTTTTGCAAACGCACGTCCATCACTGCAACGCTTTCAGCGATAGGCAATCTGAAGTACAAACCTTCAGAAACCACGCGGCCAGTGACAGCGCCAAAGCGCAACATGACACCACGGCTACCCGCAGGGATCATACCGAATGGGATAAGAGCGAGAACAAGGACGATAGCGACAAGGCCGCCAACGAGCCAACCAATGAGTTTTGGGGTGGTCATATAGCAGAACGTTAAGATTAATGTGGTAAAAAAGCAAGTTAAAAGCCGCGCCATCGATTGATGGCGCGGCCAGAACCCACCTCAGAGAACAGGTTCGATCGTGACGCGAATCACCGAGGCGGCTTGCACCTGCTCGGCGGTATTGAGCTCTACCGTGCCATCTTCGGCCAGTCCCGCACCGGCGGCTGACTGCATCGCGGGCTGGTTAGCCCCTTCGGCTAGTGGCTCATTTTGTTCGGTGCCAAGGTCGTAGAGCCGAATCTGATCGCTCACATCGGCCGTGCGGGGGTTTCGACCTTCGAAGAGCTCGATACCGTCTGCATCCGTCGCATAGTACGAGTCATTACTCATGCCGAGCATGGTCGCCAAATGCAATCGGTCACCCCGAGAGGCTTCGATGAAAAAGACGAAGACTCCGCCCGGTTCGATCGCACCTTGTTCGTAGGTGATGTCGGACAGTTCGAAGATGCCAGCCGATAGCCCCAAGTCACGCAGAGCATTCCACAGCGCTACGGGCGAACCGTCTTCTGCAAGCGCTTCGAGGCCTTGGCCACGATCTGATGAACCCACCGCGAACAGGGGTTCGGTATCAGGCGTGACGACAAATACGCCCGGAGGCAGCAAAATATCAGCGAAACCCGTCGAAGTCTCAACTTGGTTTGTGACTGAGATATTCGTCACCGAAACACGCATCGTCACGGGCGCAGCATTCTCTTCGCCGCACCCGATAAGCGAGACCACAAACGCACAAGCGAGAACCTTCATCCTGTCTACAAACATCTGAACCTCTTCTGTAAACGGCCCCTATGCAATAGCAATAAATAAATATGTTGTCAAGTTGTTCATACATACAAAAACTCCCCTTGCGGGGAGTTTTTTTCGCGATTAACGCTTCGACCACTGTGGGCTCTTGCGAGCTTTCTTGAGACCGAATTTCTTACGTTCTTTGGCGCGAGGGTCACGGGACATGAAGCCGAGCTTCTTGAATACCGTGCGGTAGGTTGGATTCAATTCGACCATGGCACGTGAGATGCCGAGGCGAACGGATTCAGCCTGACCATTAATGCCACCGCCCATTACTTGAGCGCTAACATCGACAGCCGTTTCTTGACCAGAAGCCTTGAGCGGGCCGCGAACAATTTCGCGTCCTTCGTAGGTGGTGAAGAATTCTTCCATCGGACGGCCATTGACCGTGACGAGGCCCTTACCATTTTTGATAAGGTAGACCTTTGCCACCGATGTCTTGCGACGACCGAGAGCGTAGATATAAGAACCGGATTTAAGAACTGGCTTGTCAATGACGGTTTTGGTCGTCGTTGCTGCTACCACTTCTTTTTTCTTTGCGGCGGCGCGTGGCTTTGCCACGGTCGTCTTCTTTTTTGTTTCAGTAGTTGTAGCCATATTAGACGATGATGAGGCGCTTCAAACGGTCGACCTTAGTCTTGTTCTTCGGAAGCATGTACTTCACGGCATGAATCAAGACTTCGCCTGGGTTCTCTTTCATGATTTTGGATACAGCTCTCGCTTTCACACCGCTTGGGCGGTTAGAAGAGCGATAGTGTACGGCCGTCTCAAGCTTCTTGCCAGTAAGAACAAGTTTGTCAGCATTGGTGATCTTTACGATAGCACCTGCATCAATATGTGGAACGTAGGTAGCCTTGTTTTTACCGACGAGGATGTTGGCGACTTTGGTAGCCAAACGACCTACCACTTGGCCAGTGGCGTCGATCGTAACCGTCTCGCGGTTAATTTGCGGCATGCCGCTCGTGTTCTTCCAAGCCATAGTAATTATTTCACAAGCTGGATCTGTGCGATCTCAGCGCCGTCACCCTTACGGGTGCCGAGTTTGATGATACGGGTGTAACCACCTGGACGCGTTTGATAGCGTGGGCCGAGCTCTTCGAGCACTTTGTTCACGGCCGTTTCGGTCATGAGAGTGCGGCCAAGCTGGCGGCGGTTGTGCAGGCTCTTCTCCTTGCCGCGAGTAATGAGACGTTCGACCAATGGGCGAACGGCTTTTGCTTTAGCGAGCGTTGTGTTCACGTGTTCGTATAAAACGATTGACGTGGCCAAACCGCGAAGAAGGGCTTTGCGAGGACCGGCTTTACGGTCTAGAGTTTTTCCTACTCGTCTGTGTCGCATATCCTTTAGTTAAGTTTAGAGTTAAGCCGTTTCTTCGGCGTAGGCCAAGTCCTTAAGAACCTGGAAGTTGTCCTGCAGAATGGTGACCGCTTGGTTGACCGCATCAAGCGGGTCGAGCGAGCCGTCCGTTTCTACGCGGAGGGTAAGTTTATCAAAGTCGATCTTGTCACCAACGCGGGCTGCCTCAACTTTGTATGAGACATTGAGCACTGGGCTGAAGAACGCATCGATCGCAATGGTACCGAGTTCTGCTTTTTCTTTGGAGCGCTCTTCGGTTGAGCGGTAGCCACGACCTGGGGTGATGGTGACTTCCATTTCGAGCGTGGCGGATGAATCCGTCAACGTTGCGAGCTGGAGGTCAGGGTTCACGACTTCAACTTGCGCATCTTTTGCGAAGTCGCCGGCCGTAACGATCTTTTCGCCTTTGACGGTAAGCGTGAGCTTGACCGGTTCTTGCGAGAAGAGTTTTACGCGCACTGCCTTGAGGTTGAGAATGATCTCGAGCACATCCTCCTTCACGTTCTTGATCACTGAAAATTCGTGATCAGCGTTCTTGATCTTCACCGACGTAATAGCGGCGCCAGAAAGGGAGGAAAGGAGCACACGGCGAAGGGCGTTGCCGATCGTCGTCCCGTAACCTTGCGTGCAAGGCTCAACCGTGAGGATACCCTCATTAGGGCGTTCGCCACGATTGAACTTGATCTTATTAGGAAGAAGGATGGATTCCATAGAGAAGGGGCAAGGGGTTTAGCGCGAGTAGAATTCGACCACCATTTTGATGTCGAATGGTTGCTGAAGCTCCTTATCCGTCGGAACACCTGTGACTTTCACAGAGAGAGTCTTAGGCTCAGCAGCAATCCAGGATAGTTTATCAGATTTTGAAAGTTTTTCCTCGGCATCCTTCCACAGGGCGGAAGTCTTCTTGTTATCGCGGATCGTGATGACATCACCAGAGCGAACGCGGTAAGAAGGAATATTGTGCTTTTTGCCGTTTAAAAGGAATTGAGCGTGTGAAACAGCCTGACGTGCTGCTGCGCGGGTTTTTACCAAACCGGAGCGGTAGACAACGTTATCGAGGCGAGACTCGAGCGCTTGGATGAACTGAACACCGGTATCACCTGTCTTCTTGGCCATTTCGGCAAAGAGGTTGGAGAATTGGCGCTCGTTCAAGCCGTACATGCGCTTTGCTTTTTGTTTTTCGCGCAACTGCTTGCCGTAATCGGTCATGCGGGTGCGACTGTCGGGGCCATGTACGCCCGGAGCAAACGGACGTCTGGTCAAGGCGCGCTGATGCTTTGCGGCATCGGATAGCGCAATCCCCTCTCGACGGGATTTTTTGGCGGTAAGTAGATTCTTTTTCATAGGACCATTCAGCCTTTAAGAATTGGTGGATTAGACGCGGCGCGCACCAGGTTGGCGGCAACCGTTATGTGGGATCGGAGTCACATCTTTGATAGCAAGGATGTTCAAACCATTTGCGTTCAACGCGCGGAGGGCGCCTTCGCGACCCTGACCGACACCGCTGATGAAAACGCTGACGTCTTTGAGACCGTAGTCCGCTGCTTTTTCAACAGCATCTTTGACGATCATCGAAGCGGCGTATGGCGTCGCTTTCTTTGGACCTTTAAAACCTTGTACACCGGCGCTCGACCATGAAAGCGTATTGCCGTTCATGTCAGAGAGGGTGACGATGGTGTTATTGAAGGTTGCCTGGATAAACGCTTTACCCTGGACGACCTGGCCACGAGCCTTTTTGGTTTTGGCTTTCGCTTTTGCTTTCGCGGTAGCGACTTTACCTTTGACAGCGCTTTTTACGGCGGTCTTTTGTGCTTCACTCATAGGTTAGTAGTTCAGTTCAGGATTACGTCTTTTCAAGCTTACGTTTGCCAGAGCCCATCGTCTTACGGACATTGCCGCGACGCGTACGGGAGTTGGTCTTGGTGCGCTGGCCACGAGCTGGGAGGCCCTTGTTGTGGCGAGTACCGCGATAAGAACCAATTTCTTTAAGACGCTTAATGTGGCCAAGGACTTCACGGCGAAGTTCGCCTTCAACGCGATGTTCTTTTTCTACAACGTCGCGAAGTTTGTTCGCGTCTGTTGCGGAGAGGTCTTTTACACGGACGGCTGCATCAACGCCGGTCTGCGCAATAATGCGCTTCGCGGTGGTCGTGCCAATGCCGTGAATGTAAGTAAGCGCAATATCAATGCGCTTTGCTGATGGGAGGTTTACGCCTGCAATACGAGCCATAGAGGTAGATAAAGATTAACCTTGACGCTGCTTATGCTTCGGATTCTTTTTACAAATCACGACCACTCGACCTTTACGGCGAGTAACCTGGCAATCGCGGCACATAGATTTGACCGAGGATCGGACTTTCATAATGACGAAGTTTTGGCTAAGATAAAATGTTTCAGTGGGCTACAATCTAAAGGTTATACGACCTTTTGTCAAATCATAGGGAGTAATCTCGACTTGGACCTCATCGCCCGGGGTCAAACGGATGCGGTTCATGCGCATTTTTCCTGCAAGATAACACAAAATCGACTGTCCATTGTCGAGTTTTACCTTGAAGGTTGCGGATGGGAGGTTCTCTTCAATCGTCCCCTTTACTACCAGAAATTCTTTGTTAGGAGAGGACGGTTTGGCCATAGGTGTGGATAGGTGTGGTCATGAGAAAATAATAAAGATGAAAGGATGGTAGCTTAGCGAAAAACATGCGTCAACCGCAAAAAGAACAAAAACCCGTCTCTTGCGTCGTAAAACGCTTGAGACGGGTTCATCTAGTTCAGACTCAACCGCTTTAGAATGGCGGCCGCGCAATTCACGACAAAGGCAAGCTCCCCTACAAAATAGGCAGGAGACGCTGTAGAGGCGTACCGCATAAGGCCGCTTTTTTCAGCATCCATTAGCCGAGGTCGATACTGGTTTGGATTGATGCCGGCTGCGGCAATCATTTCGAGCGCCGCTTCGACGCTTATCACGATCGCGAGCCAGTGCTCACCATGTGGCGCAATACCCCCGACGGCAACGCAGCGGTCGTCTTCTGGGCCAAAGCATTCAAGCTCGATGAGCTGCGGTTCGCCGTTTTGCTTCACGGGCGCAAACCGCTCGTTAATCGCATAGCGTTCAAAGATCCGCTGACGCCCAGTGAGGTAGCGTGTTTCATGCGCATCCAAGTCCAGGGTACGTGTGTCCGTGCGTGGACGAGTGAAGCCGGTTCTGTCCAGAAAAACCTGCCTCTCGACCGTAACGATCTTTAGCGTATCCTCGTCATCAATCTGCCGGCGTGTAAGCTCAGTAACCAGATCGGATTTTTTACCAACATAGACGCTACCCAGCGGCTCGTCTTGCATGCGGTAAATTATCAGAGCGCTGTCGCTATAGACGAAAACGTTTTTGATAGCACCCATAACCCTCCTACAAACCAAGATGAGGTAGAGCGTTGAGACGAACAATTCTCCAACCGTCATTCATATGATGAGCGAAGGTTGTGATTGACGTATTGTGAAGCACATAACGCCAACCAAGCTCAGGTCGACACTGCGAGAACCGAGCATGCAAGGCCTGGATAGCCCGTCCATGCGAGACGACAATCGCCATCTGCTTGCTGAACTCGATAGAAGCTCTATTGTTGAGCGTCTGGGCGATCATCTGAAAGCACTCATCCATACGCAAGCTCACATCGCTCATCGATTCGCCACCTGGCGGACGAAAATCAAAGGCGTCTTCGCGAAAGCTGCGTCGTTGGTCGTCATCGAGAACGTCGCTGTGAAGCTTACCCGTCCAATCACCGCGACTGATTTCACGCAGGCGTTCGTCTCGAATAATGCCTTGCTCTTGGTAGCCAATAGACTTGGCGATAATCGCCGCTGTCTCATGCGCCCGCTCGTAGTGTGAGGCATAGATGATATCAGGCGTTA
>JAMIEW010000041.1:0-12225 GCA_035906575.1 bacterium | reverse complement strand
TCTTGGCTAAGTTGGCGTTATCGAAATGGTCCAGGGTTACAGGATCCTGACCAGCGGGGATACGCCGATTGATGTCGGCGATCCAAGCAGGTATCTGACCTGTCCCAGGTTCGGCGCGAAAGCACCGATACCCCGGATCACGGCCAGGACACGACACCTCTTCGGCGCGTGCCAGACCTCCAGGATAGAATAGCCAAACGGCTGCTGCCAGGCATAGTAGCCTGGTCAGCTCTCTCCTTGTTTTCATGGTTACCTCTCTGTTTTCTCAACATCTTTCGATGTGAAGGAGCGCTCCCGGGCGGCATGCCCGGTAACGGAGTCACCTAAACATTATTTTATGATTTTGTAAAGAGCCCGCTTTGCGGTATGCTCGCCTACATGCACCGTATTTTTGCCGTTCTCGGCGTCCAACCCCGGCTCTCGCTGGCTGAGTTGCTTCAGACCTATCAATTGCCAAAACCCCTCCTTTGCGACCAAGTCGCTTTTTTTGAAGCTGACCTTGATTTGGCGGCCGCCCAACGTACTCTGGCCGGCATCACTAAATGCGGCGAAGTCTTAACAACGATCCCATGGAAGCAGCTCAACGGTGAGTTTATCGCTGAACTTATGGAGCAACGCCCGCGTGCCGAGCGCATCGTCTACGGCTTAACCGTTTTTGGCGGATCTTCACTACAACAAAAAACCCATCGCCATCTCGCGCTTGAAGTCAAAAAAGCGCTCAAAGGCCGGGGCCGATCTTCGCGTTGGATGAGCGGTAAAGGTCACGAAGCCATCTCCCCTGCCGCCGTCGAAAAACTTGAACTCACAACGGAAGGCTATGACTTCATCATTGCCTTTGATGGCGAGAATGCGATCATCGGTCTCACGAGCCAAGTACAAAATGCCGATAGCTGGGGTGATCGTGATTTTGGTAAACCGTTTCGTGATGCGCTCACCGGCATGTTGCCGCCAAAGCTCGCGCGCATGATGGTGAATATTGCTCAACCAAAAAAAGCGCTCTTAGACCCCTTTTGCGGATCCGGCACCGTTTTAATGGAGGCGATTCTCTTACATCCAGAGCTCGAGATTACCGGGTCTGACATTGATGAACGCCAAACAAAAGGCGCCATCGCCAATCTTGATTGGTTGCGCAAAAGCGGCTCGATCACAAACGAAGAACGCGCACGCGTAAACGTTTTGCATTTTCCTGTTCAAGAAGTTTCACGCCAACTTCAGAATGATTTTTTTGATGCCATCGTGACTGAGGGTTATTTAGGCAAACCTCTCAAAGGTCACGAGTCCCCACAATTTTTAGAACGCAATCACGCCGACGTCACGACGCTCTGGAAAGAAGCGTTACCGGTTTTAGCAAAACAACAACCACAAGGAGGCAGACTTGTTTGCACTTGGCCGATCATGATGTCACAGAACCATCCTTACTACGTTGAATTAAGCGACGAAGAACTTCGTGAAGCTGGCTATAAGCGCATTCACCCCCTCGCGGCATGGAGCAATGACGATAAAGCTATTGTCTACCGCCGCGCCGACCAACACGTTCATCGTCAGCTTATCGTTTTAGAAAAAGTCTAGTCTGCACTTGACTTTTTCTAAATAATTTGATACTAAATAACCTTCAGCGTGTCGCTGGAGCGTCCTTTCTTTTGGAGGAACCATGTCCGACAAACCGCCCCCTGTCACCCATCTGCGCGCGGTCACCGGTGCAGGGACCCCGAGTTCTGCCGTACCACGACCTGCGCCATTCGTGCCCGTCAAAGATACCGATACGCTCATGCGAGCGCTCAATGAAGCTCAGGGCAAAATCATGACCCTCGAGAATCTGACGCGCTCACAAGAGATCGAGATCGCTGAACTGCGTAGTGCAAAAAGCACACTCACCGAACAGAACAAGCGTCTGATCGAGAGTGATATCTCGGTGGCCGCAAAACGCATCATCCGCTCTCAAGGCGAAGAGATTCGAGCATTTAGAACTTCGCTGAGAGATGCTCATGATCAGAGCGAAGCCGACCATATCGAGCTCGAAGATATGAAGAAGGAGTACCAAAAACTCCTCGAAGCCTTTGAAGAGCGTCTCAGCGCCGAGAGCATCGTTGAGATGCTGCATGAGCAACTCGTGATCGCTGATCAAGAGGCACAAGAAGCACAGACAGCGCTCAATAACCTGCAAAGCGCGATGAGCGTTGCCCAACTTCTTCATGATGACCTTCAGCAATTCGAAGGCCGTCTCTCGCCTGAAAGCTTCATGAAGCAACCCGACCTGTTTTTGGCGGAGTTCAGTCGGATCTCAGCCGTCTTGCTCGAGAATGACCACCCTGCCATCCGCAGCTTCGGCTTTCGGATGCAGACCTTTCTCTATGAGCTCGGCAAAGACCGCCTGAGCCGGCCCTACTGAAAAAGCGCTCAGATCCAACCTGGATCTGAGCGCTTTTCTGTTTGTACTATTATGGATAGATCTGCACACCATCTTCATCATAGAGAAGAATCGCTTGCACCGGGCAAGCCTGAGCGGCGAGCAAAATCGTCTCGTCGTCAGCGCCTTTTGGATCAACCACGTAGGCTTTGTTCTCATCATCCATTTGAAATACACCTGGAGCCACCGTCACGCACGGTGCGGCACCGATACACGCATCGCGGTCGACCACGATCTTTGCAATCTTTTTCATTTCCATAGATGTGGGGATATTAGCCGAAGTACTTTTCTTTGTAAAAGCGGATGAGTTGTTCGACTTCTGGCACACAAGAAGGGTCGCCTGTACCGACTTTTGTTTTAGCTTGAACTTTCTCAAGCGTATCCGCGCCATCAAGCACCGCTTCTTCAATATCGTGATCGGTAACCTTCAAGACTTTGTCGATAATACGACCTTGTTCAATGATAATACGTTCGTTTTGGCCGGAGCGGCGGAAGTAATCATTGATCGCAGAACGCAAAGCTTTATCACCAAGCACCGAACAATGCACTTTGCGCGCTGGCAAACCGCCGAGGCGCTCCATGATGTCTTGAGGACGAAGCTTGAGTGCTTGCTCAATCGTGAGTCCGCCATTTTCTGTGACCATCACTGACATCATCGAGGTCGAAGCGATCGCCGAAGCACAGCCAAAGGTTTTCCATTTGAAATCCGTAACGCGTTCGATACCTTCAGGATCTTTTTCAACACGAATCCACACCTTCATCGCATCGCCACAAGCTGGCGAACCGACCATACCCATAGCAGCGTCCTTGTACTCAGCTTCATTGTCCTGCAAAAAGTTCTTTGGACGGAAGAAGTGCTCTTTAACGGCGTCAGCATAAAACCAGCCCTTATCTGCTGCTGGAGTGACGACATCGCCTTTGCGTTCTTCGTTTGTGGGTTTAATGATTGGGTCCATATTAGGTGAAATGTTTCATATCTAAGTTGGTCGGACTGATCTTGCGCAACATCTCGACGATGCCAGGCATCTCGGTGAGGACATAGTCGATATCTTCAGTCGTCGTCGAGGCGCCGAGCGTAAAACGAATCGAACCGTGTGCCGCCTCGTAGGAGAGACCCGTCGCAAGAATCACATGTGATGGATCAAGCGACGTCGATGCACAAGCTGAACCGGTCGACGTCATGATCCCCTTCGCATCGAGATACAAGATACACGCTTCACCTTCAATATCGAGAAACGAGACATTCACGCTATTCGGCAAACGTTCGGTTGGATGCCCATTCAAACGCGACTTCGGAATCTTGAGCAATCCTTCTGCCAAACGATCGCGCAATACGATCAATCGCGCGGATTCAACTTCACGATTCGCCTGAGCGAGCTCAAGCGCCTTCGCGAGACCAACGATTAATGTCACCGCCTCCGTACCCGCACGCATCCCACGTTCTTGGCCACCACCGATGGTGAGTGGATCAATGCGCGTTCCGCGACGCAAGTACAAAGCACCAATACCTTTTGGCCCATACATCTTTGAACCGTTAATCGTGAGCAGATCGGTGTGTAATTGTTCGACATTCAATTCAATCGCACCCGTCGCCTGACAAGCGTCCGAGTGAAAGAACGGGAAAATCGTTTTCTGCTCTTTGCGCCAAGCGAGCACCACGCGGCCAATATCCGCAATCGGATTGATAGTGCCAATTTCATTATTCGCCATCATGATACTGATTAAAACCGTCTCAGGCTTTAATGCTTCTTTTACGTCTTTTGCGTGAATCATCCCAAAACCATCTGGCTTAATTTGTGTGAGGGTGATCTCGCCTTTCTTCTCGAGAAGAAGAAGCGGTTCAAGTACGGCATGGTGTTCAATCGCTGACGTAATCACGTGTGGGATCGCGTCTTCGCCGAGCAATTCTTTTAATTTCTTTTTATAAAAACGCGGGATACCGAGCACCGCCATATTATCGGATTCGGTACCTCCTGAAGTGAAGAGGATTTCATCTGAGTGCGCATGCAAAATCTCTGCAATCTTGCTACGTGATGCATCAACAGCAGACTTCGCCTGCAAACCTACCGAATGAAACGACGAAGGATTGCCGTAGATTTCTGAAAAATACGGACGCATCGCTTCAAGCACCTCCGAGCTCATCGGGGTTGAAGCGGCATGATCCAAATAAATGATTTTATCCATATTAGTTGATGAGGTCAGCGAGAGTCGTTGATTTAAGCGTTGAATTGATATTCGTTTGAAGTGAACTCCAAAGATTTTTGCTTTTGCAGCCGGCTTCCATCCCGCAAAGGCCTTTTTGATGGGCGAGGCATGGGACGAGGGCGACGGGCCCTTCAAGTGACGTCACCATCTCATGCGCCGTAATCTCGCTCGGCAACTTCGCCAACCGATACCCACCCGTCGGCCCCGTCTTGGCCTGCACAAGACCTGCCTGCTTTAAAGCAGAAACAATCTCTTCGAGATAAGACTCCGAGGCGCCAAAGCTCTTTGCCGCCTGCGAAACACGAAGATTCTCGCCCTCAGGCAAGAGGGCGAGTTTTGAGAGAAATAACGCACCGAGGTGCTGTTTTTCGCTAATTTGAAAAGGCGACGACATATCTCCTGGTTTATAACCAGAAAATACGTCATCGCCCTGTTCCTGTCAATTACTTCACCGTTCTCGCGACACGCAAGCTATTTAACAAAACGCTAATACTCGACAATGCCATCGCAAGCCCCGCAATACCCGGATGAACATAGCCCATCGCAGCCAATACCAAACCGATCACATTATAGCCAAACGCCCAATACAGATTTTGTTTGATCGTCTTAAACGTAAACTGCGAAAGTTTAATTGCATCTGCCGCTTTGGACGGTGAACCACCCATCAACACCATTTGCCCTGCTGCCTTGGCAATATCAGTGCCACTCCCCATCGCGATACCCAAAGTCGCGGAGGCTAAGGCCGGCGCGTCATTTACACCATCGCCAACAAAAGCGACTTTATGACCCTGCTCTACCAAACGCTTCACGATCTCGGCTTTTCTTGTCGGTAAGGTATTTGCCATGACTTGATCAATCCCAACCAAAGCCGCAACCGCATTCGCCGAAGCCTCGTGATCACCCGTTACCAAACCCACATCAATACCCATCTCGTCTAAACGTTGAATCGCGACTTTTGCGTCTTCGCGAATACGGTCTGCAATCGCTATTGCGCCAACCACTTTTGTACCTCGTGCGACAAAGACAACCGTCTTACCTTGTACACGTGCATCGCTTGCCTTTCGTAAAATTTCATCTGATAAAACAACGTGAGATTCTTGCAAGAAAAGTTCATTACCTAAGCGCACATCCTGCTGATTCAAATACCCTTTCAAACCACGACCCGGAATAGCTTCATACTGCTCAATAGGAGAGACCTCTATCCCCAGCTCTTTTGCATACGCAGTGATTGCCGCACCAAGCGGATGCTCAGAACGAAGCTCGAGAGCATTCGCAATACGCAGCGTTTCTTTTTCATCACCAAAAATATCCGTTACCGATGGACGGCCTTCGGTGAGGGTCCCCGTCTTATCAAAAAGTACGAGATCAATACCATGCGCAGCTTCAAGTGCCGAACCTTCTTTAATGAAGATACCTTTTTTAGCACCAGCGCCCGTCCCCACTAAAACTGCGGCTGGCGTCGCGATACCAAGGGCGCAAGGACACGCAATGACGAGCACCGCAATCGCATTGCGCACGGCCTCGGTCGGATCGTTAGATAGGTAGAGCCACATGATAAGCGTACTCGTCGCGATCACGATAACGATCGGCACAAACACGGCACTGATACGATCAGCGAGTTTTTCGATGGGCGCTTTTGAGGCGAGGGCTTTTTCTACCACCTGAACCATCTGATCAAAAACACCAGTGCCAGGCTCGGCAGCAATCTCAATCTCAACCGAACCTGTGCGGTTAATCGTACCCCCATACACGGTATCACCACGCAGCTTTTCAGCCGGCAGTGGCTCGCCAGTAAACATGGATTCATCAACGGTCGAGTGACCATCAACAACAACGCCATCTTGCGGCACGGTCTCGCCAGTCTTCACTAAACAGACATCACCAACCTTAAGTGCGGCGGCGGCAATATCGCGCCAGGTACCATCATCTTGCTTACGATGAGCCAACGTCGGATGTTCAGCAAATAATAGCCCCACCGCTTCACGTACATTCACCCGTTGGCGATCTTCGAGATAAATACCAAGCAGGACAAAAAAGATAATCGCCACGGCGCTCTCGGCAAAGTGGTGACCGTCCATAAAGAGAGCGGTCGTACTCCAAATCATGGCAGACAATGTCCCCATTGAGACGAGCACATCCATATTGGCACGCTTTTGCTTGATCGCATCGATGGCGCGCATATGAAACGTCCAACCACTTTTAAGGACGACATACCAAGATAATAACAAGACCGACCAAACCGGAATTGGTACTACCATCGCGGCAACCGTATAGAGAAATACGAGCCCTGATACCCAGAGCTCTCGTTTTGCCACCTTGGCTGTCGAGCGATGGTCGTGTTGCGCCATGCCTTCATGGTTCGCGTGTTGATGCTGCATAGAGTCACTATAGCAACCAAACAAAAAGACCGCCTAGCCACGTCGCTCGCGAGCGACGGTGGCCTAGCGGTCTTTTTTGAGGCGCTTTATCGCCCAGACAAACCGGTGCCATCGCTTGATGGTGCGATAGCGTAAACGTGTGAACCATTTTTTCACCGGTTCAAGTTTTGTCTCAACAACTTTCTGACGCTCAAGACGGGCGACATACTCTTTGCACTTATCTGAACAGTACGCATTTTTGCGATCGGGCGAACAACCTTCACAAACGAGAATATGCAGATGGCATTCGTCGTTTGCACAGTTGATATAGCGCTCGGTCTTTGCTTTGCAGAGATGGCATTCGCCAATGATTTCACGGTCACCACCAAAGTCCATCACGATGCGATCATCAAAGGTATAGAGCGCGCCCATGAAATCTTTGCCCGGGTACTTCTCCATGTACGCATGGATACCGTTTTCAAGCTGATACACATCCTTAAAACCCTGGCTCATTAAATACGCGGACATTTTTTCGCAACGAACGCCACCGGTGCAAACGGTCACGATTTTTTTGTCTTTATATCGCTCGAGTTTCACGATCGCCTCTTTTAAATCACGTGAAGCAACCATGCCAGGGTCAATCGTTTTTTTGAATTTACCCGAAGCGATCTCATACGAGTTGCGCATGTCGACAACAATAAAGTCATCATCACGCTCAAACATCTCGCGGAGTTTTTCTGGCGCAAGATGCGGTGCCGTACGTACGCGCGGGTCAGCTTCTTCATAAGAAAACTGCGTCCCCACAATCTCATGACGTACCTTCACCGACCAACGTGGAAACGCCTCGCCATTGCCGGCGCTGCGCTTGATATTCATGTCTACAAAAAGCGGATTCTCGAGGAGTTCTTTTGCGAAGAGCTCGGTCTTTTCGGTTTCACCTTCAAGAATACCGTTCATACCTTCTTCAGCAACAAGGATACGTCCTTTAAAACCCAAAGCCTCGCCACGCAAACGCACCCACTCAGCCAAAGCCTGCGGGTCTGCCACGGTGACGTATTTATAGAAGAGAAGCACCTGCTGATTCATGGCTGATAAATACAATAAAATAAGCCTTTTGTAAAGCAGAAGCCCACCGCGTATCACATGGTGGGCTTCTGATGACTAAAGCATCGGAACAATAGTGTCGGTGTGGTAAACGGGCTTTTTACCGTAAACCGCAATGCCGTGATTTTTTATTTTTTTCTTACTTTCTCTGGCGTGCCATCGTTCAAGAAACGCTTTTTGCGTTAAGAATACTCGATTGAAGGCGTACGGGTCCTCAAAGTAGATATTCTGTTTGTCATAACCGATTGCTGCAACCCAGTGACTATCACCATAGTGTTTGGCATAGTCATCAGTCTTCAAACTCCAAGCCTGCAATAAGATGAGTACTGGAATTTTTTTATCTAAATAGCCTTTAATCTCATCAAGAGTCATCTCTGATGAATCGTATTGTAAGCCATACATATCCAGGGTGCTCAACATACCGCTAATCAAGGTACCAACACGTGCATTGGTCTTGGCGGATTTAAAAATAAGTTCTTGTCGAACTTCAATGCCGTAATACATTAAAACGCCCTGCAACATCGCTGCGCCGCAATCATGCTCGTAGGTTTGAATGGCGTGCGGAAAGACGAGAAGGTTAGGCGACGTTTTCATGCCCCGATACTAGTCCAAAACAACGTTTTCGGCAACCCTAGACCTTCTTCTTACCAAACCACTTTGCGGCGCTTGGACGACGGTGCGGACACCCCGGCCAGCAACATGGGCGCTTCTCCCCTTCTAATAAATCCGACTGAAGACGCACGATATGGTCGGTTCTCGTCTCAGCTTTTTTAACGATGGTGATATAACAAATCCACTCATTGCGCGCGAGTGGCGTGAGCTTGTTCCACAGATCCAGAACTTTTGGGTTCTTCGATAAAACCTCCTTAAGATCTTTTGGGACGGTATGGACCACACCCGTTCCAATGGCAACGTTAGGCATGGAAAAAGAGTACCAGAGAAAAGACGATGTTCCTAGTGAGCACAAGCGAACAAAAACCCGCTTTTCAGCGGGATTATTTGCTACTTACCGTTTCAAATTACCGATTAAGGGGACTTTTTCGCCTTAAAACTCATCCATCTCTTCTCCAAATAAAACGGCGTACAATTCTCTAAGCTCCTTCGCCGTCCAACCTTCATAGGCACCCCCGCCACATGGGTCATTAGGATTCTCAACCAAAGTATAAAAATCATTCTGTAATCCACCCAGCCACCTTTGAGCAAGCTTTCCCATCAGCTCCAAATTAGGAATAAGAATCTCTTCCATTCTTTGTTGGATCTTAGGACTCGCCCCCTTGGCACGCTCTGCAATGGCTTCAATGAATTGATTACGCTCCTGCTCAGGTGGCTTACCTCCACCCATTTCAAATTTTTCCATATTATTTGATAGTGATCTATAGGATTAATAAAGCTCTCCTTATTATACCCTAAGCTCTCTATCAGACAACTTACACAAATAATACCCGCTTTTTAGCGGGTATTATTTGTGGCGGGCCAGTCGAGTTAAGCAACCAGGAAAACGTGTAGTCCAAGGGCTTTTTCAGGGGGCGAAATCAGGGCGTTTTCGAGGCATGTGAGACAGGAGTCAATAGCGGTTTTAACCTCATTGTATCGACTCTAAAAATGTCCGCTCGCTTTCACGGACCTCATCAATTGTCTGAAGCCTCAGCTTCCGATCTTGGAGGATTCGATCTTGAATTTTTGTTTTTAACCCCGCTTCATCCGCGAGCTGGCGATCGTGCATAAAGTCTGCATCGGTAAGGGTGACCCAATACAATGAAGAGATATCCGACATCTCCATATGTAGATGTGTATCAAAAAGAGAGTTCAATGCATTAGCCCAATCAGCTGGCTCAGTTTTGCCTAGTAGCTCATGCTCCCGCTCGTGCATTCTCATATATTTTTTAATTCCCGCTATCTGAGATGCAGCTTTCTCGGGTGAATAGGTTTCTTCTATCCTGTTCCGCATACCTGGGAGTACGAAGGTATCTAGATATTGCAAAACCTTTTCTACGTCTAAGACGTATCGCTTCGCAAGAAGTTCATGATCGTATCCATCTTCTCGTGGCGTTTCCTCGCTGGCAAAACGTTTATCCAAATACATAAGCTCAAGTTCTGGTATGAGGATATCGATACCGCCCAAATCAACAGTTTCGCATGTTTGATGAAGAAGATTCGGGGGAAGATGGGAGAGTCCTTTTGTCTTCGTGGGCGGGAAATATTCTTGTGCACCAAATACCATCATAAACGCTGGCGTGTACACGTCTATGCCGACATCGACCGCATAGAGTTCAAAATCACTATGACTTCGATACGGGAACGCGGGTTGTCTCTTCTCTCTTCCTCGTACATTTCCACGTAACGCAATCTCGACCCCTGTACCTTTTCCAAGGAGGTACGTAATACCACCCTCCTCTTTTTTCTGTCTCCAAAGAGATATCGCAGCAAACACTTTATTGTAGAAAATTTTCTCCGTTGGCATTTCGATGCCTCCTTCCATCGTTTGCCTGCGCCAGTCTGCCAGTTTCCGGATTTGCTCTGCCGTCAATTCTCTAGAGATCAAACCATCTTTATCCAAGGGAATTCCAAGATCACGAAAAAACCTGCGCGCTGCTTCAATTTCTTTCGTGGGATCAAGCAATTCCTTTTTTTGACCATGTTCTATTAATGTACCAATTCCTTTCCTTACGTGTTCCATAGAACAAGACGATATCATTCAATCACCGTTTTTGATATCCCTGTTTGTAAAAGGTAGCGATACACAAAACCGCCCTTTCGGGGCGGTTTTTCCCTATCGCAGATCTCGTATGTTTTGAGGCACTCGAGATGTGCGATAAAGATTGTCATGGCGGAGAAGGAGGGATTCGAACCCTCGATACCCGTGAAGGTATACCAGATTTCGAGTCTGGCGCATTCGACCACTCTGCCACCTCTCCACGGGGTCTGAGTGTGGCCAGATAGTAGCGGTCAAAGGGGTTTTGGTCAATCAATAGGCAATTTATTGACCTTGTCGCCGTTTTTATGTTGCAATCGCGGCACGTTCATCTTTGGAGGTTATTGTGAGCTCAGCAGACGAAACCAAGCGATTGATCTACTGTGTCGATGTCGAGGGTGAAAAACATCCCTGCACGGTCGACAAGTTAGAACGCAGACCCGCGGCTTATGCCCTCGTATTTCGCGGTGACGAAATGCTTATCATTAAGACCAAGTATGGCCTCACCTTTCCGGGTGGCGCGATCGAGATCGACGAAAGCCATGAAACCGCCCTCGCGCGTGAGGTTTTCGAAGAAACCGGGATCCACATCCGAGTCGACAATGTCAGCAGCGTGGGGACGAGCTACTGGTATAATCGCGGCAAGTACCACCAATCCCTTAGTATCTTTTGTATCTGTGAGTACATCTCTGGAGAACCTGTGAATACACATCTCAGCGAAGACGAGCGACTTCACTGGGAGTGCGAGCCTGGCTGGATCTCAATCGAGACCGCCTACAAACAAGGCTTCGCCTTCACCGGTGACTGGCGCGCTGCCCTCAAAGCCGCCCGACACATCCCCTACTGAACAAGCTCCCCCTGAGCCCGCCCCGAAGTATTTCGGAGCGGGTTTCTTGTACCCACGCTATAACTTTGGTAGTATTGCGCCATCTATGGCCTTTCAAAATCCTTTTGCTGCACCAAAAGTCTTTCAAGACGGATTCAAACTCTTAGGCGACGCTTGGACCTTGCTCATCATCCGTAATCTTTCTGATGGTGGTCAGCGTTTTTGTGCCCTTCAACGCAAACTGAATAACGTGAACCCTGTCACCCTCACCACGCGCTTAAAAAAAATGGAGAAGCTCGGCCTCATCAGTCGCCAAACCGAGACCATCGATAAAAACTCTGTTTGCTACACCCTCACAAAAAAAGGCGATGAACTCCTCCCGATCTTGATTAGCCTCGAAGCCTACGCAAAAAAACATTTCAGCAAATAAAAATATCCCCGACATTACGTCGGGGATATTTTTATTGAACTATTTTTTTGTAAATGTCATCCCACCATCAGCATTCAAGAGAATGAGCTCAGTACCCTGTACGCTAGCGCTCTTTACTGAAGAAAGCTCAGCAGCAAAAGCATCTTCTTGTGAACCTTCGCAGAACATCATTGTCATCCCAAGAGGACCAACGGTAAACGCACC
>JAMIEW010000040.1:0-60658 GCA_035906575.1 bacterium | reverse complement strand
ATATTCCAAATACGCGAAGCGGTTGCTTGGTGAATGTCTAAACCTTTTTCAAACGCTTCGATCATCCGCGCGTCTTGTGCGAGCGCGGCAATCAAACGCAATTCGATTTGAGAATAATCACACGAGACAAGTTCATAACCGCGCTTCGCCACAAAAGCCGTGCGCACACGACGACCGAGTTCAGTACGGATTGGGATATTTTGGACGTTTGGATCAGCCGATGAAAGACGACCGGTGGCAGCCACAGCCTGTTGAAACGTTGTGTGTAAACGGCGGTTTTTATCAACAAGAGAGGGGATAACCTCTACATAGGTCGAGAGAAGTTTTGAGACTTCGCGATAATCTTCGATCTGCTCGATGATCTCATGTGAGCCACGGAGTTTTTCTAATTCACTCGCCGCTGTTGAGAAACCGGTCTTACCTTTTTTAATGCCTTTGGTCGGAAGTTGGAGTTTTTCAAAAAGAACATACGAGAGCTGTGCAGGAGACGCCGGGTTTAAATCTGCGCCGGCGGTTTTTTGCATCACGCGCAATAAACGTTCTTGTTCTTTTTTTAATTCTTTTGCGAGCTCGTGCAAATAATCTGTATCGATTTCGATACCGGCACTTTCCATACGACCAAGTACAGCGGCGAGCGGTAATTCGAAGCGTTCGAAAACCTCGGTGAGTTTTTCTTCTTTTAGCGCTTTCTTTAGTGGCTCGATACAGTTCCAGCTTGCGAGAACTTGTTCAGGAACCGTTGGTTCGGTTGCGAGTGTGATATCAGCATACATAAGGGCGACCGTGCGTAAGTCATGCGAGCGCTCTCCGGCGTTCAGCACGTAGGCAGCGAGCATGGTGTCAAAGTCCCAAGTTGGGTCTTGAACACCGAACTGATGCAACCCGTGCATAACCGCTTTAACATCATGAGCAACCACCTTCTTGCCCAAAAATGCCACAATTTCTGGATCTTTCTTCAACTCCGCCGCCTGAACAAGATAGACACCTTCACCATCCGTACAAACAAGAGCCATGGCTTTTGCCTTCACGGGTGGCTGTTTTGGATCCTCCCAAATAATCCCTAAAGCCACACGGTCAGCCATCTCTAAGCGTGATTTAATTTCTTCAATCGAGAGTCCACCTTTCGTTGTAGCTTTAAATAAATCTCCTTGGGATTCTTCGCTATTCATCGCATCGTATTTCGCGACGGATTTTGACGTTTTTTTCTTTGGATCTTTTTCTTCACCTGTTGATGGCGAAGATTTTTTTCCCATGATCGTGTCTAAACGTTTTAACAATGAAACAAAACCCATGTTCAATAAAAACATTCTCGCTTCTTCTTCATTCGCCGGCACCGGAAGTTTTTCAATTTTCCATTTCAACGGAACATCAAGACGAATCGTAACCAAATCTAATTGCGCCGGAACAATATCTTCTGACGCGAGCAATGTCTCGCGCATCTTTGCACGCATTTCAGATTTAGGATCGTGAGCGGCTTTCATGATGCCCTTTAATGATCCGAAATGTTTCAAAAGCGATTTTGCACCGACTTCACCGATACCACGAATACCCGGAATATTATCTGACGTGTCGCCCTGGATTGCTTTGAAGTCGATAAATTGTTCTGGGGTAAAACCATACTCTTCGAGCAAGACCTTTTCGTCCACGATCTTTACTTCGGTGACTCCTTTTACAAAGAGCATCACCTCAAGGTGAGGACGAACAAGCTGAAGGGCATCGCGGTCGCCGGTGATAATCGTGACATCCCAACCTTCTTTGACAGCGCGGGTACCGATCGTGCCGAGCAAATCATCTGCTTCATACCCATCTAAAAACAATGACGGGATACCCAAAGCTTCAAAACCCTCTTGAACCCAAGGGATTTGGTCATAGAGGTCTTGTTCTTTTTCTTTGCGATGGCCTTTGTATTCTTTATAAGCTTCGTGGCGAAAGGTTGGCGCCTCGGTATCCCAACAAGCAGCAAAGGCATCCGGCTTATACTGCTCGACGAGCTTCATCACACTCATCGTCATACCGTAAACGCAGTTCACTACACGGCCATCCGGGCTCGTGAGTGGGCGGATCGCATGCCAGGAACGGTGTAAAAGGGCGTTTGCATCCAATAAAAACAGCTTTGGTCTCATAGTGGTAGTGTGCCGTTTCGGGAGAAAAAAAGAAACGGGCAAACCATCGATAATAATAAAAACCAATGTTTATATTTAGTTATCCACATTACAGACCCAAAGACTTGCATGCTTCTAAGGGATTTTGATATACTTACTTCGCTTGTGGAATCGAGCCTTAAACGGCGCACCCGGGGTTAAACCCAGTTGCGCCGTTTTTGTATCTTGCGAGCCGGTCGAAAAACCGTTATAAAGAGCGAGCTTAGAGCGCGGGCGTGCCACGTCGCTCGCGAGCGACGTGGCGTGATAGCCAAGTGGTAAGGCAGGGGTCTGCAAAACCTCTATTCGCGAGTTCGATTCTCGCTCACGCCTCCAAACAAAACATCCTCCAAATGGAGGATGTTTTGTTTAAAGCCACTTACCAGCTTCTTCTGGTTTAGGGCCGTACTTACCAACACGATTCAATTCGGCAGATTTGCCTTTCCATTGTTCCCAATTCTTTTTACCATCACCGATTTCGATGACTTCGATAGGGATTTTGCGTTTTACACCAAAGGCGAACGCTTCTTTTTTGGTCGTCATCCAAACATCGGTACGGTAATAATAGCGTTGATTCATGCGGTCATGAACGGTAAACACCTTATCACCAAACAATGAAGGAATACGAATTTTAGAACCAAACGGCAAGGCATTGGTCGCAACGATACCGTCACGCACAACTGAACCATCAGCCGTGATAAATGGCGAACCATCCGTTTCATTAACGGCCGACGTATAAGCCGTCATATCCATATACATGGTTTTGAGGACTTCTTGTGACTCATCTGTCTGCTCATCGGTAGTACCGTGAGTCGAGGTTGCGTGGTACAACGAAGCTTCATTCTCAAGAGCCTTCATTTGGCTCGGAAGAAGAATCGGTTTATCAACCGTGTCATTTGAAGCTTGCTTCTGCGTTGCAACTTGAGTGTTAGGGAGTGGGGAAGCCGCCTGAGCAACCGGAATGCGGACTTCAGTAGCGAAAAGCGCGGTCAAAACAACGGTAACGAGCGCTTTTTTCACAGGAGTTTGATACACTTGGTTTGTAGGCTTAAACATAGGGTTTCCCAATTTGGGACAATCATTATACTATTTTTGACAGAAAAAGTCAAGGTTAAAACACTATTTTTTAGCTAATATTAGCCAAATATGCCAAATGAGACGACCACCAAAAGACCCTCAGAACGCCCTTGGGCGCGGTTTTGGCGTATTGCCCGACCTTTAAGCCTTTTAGCCCTAGGTCTTTTTGCCCTTATCCTCTTTGTTTTCACGGTTTTTGCCGCTTGGGTCAGTCGTGACCTCCCGGACCCGAATTCGTTGATTACTCGCGAGGTTGCGCAGTCCACTCAGATCTATGATCGCACCGGTACCCACCTTCTTTACGAGATTCATGGTGACGAAAAGCGCACCTTGATCAAATATGAAGATATCCCGAAGTCGATGTACCAGGCCGTGATCGCGATTGAAGATCGTGGCTTCTATGAACACGGTGGTATCTATTGGTATGGCATGGTTCGCGCGGTTGTTGTGAACACTCTCAAAGGCCAGCGCATTTCTGGTACCTCAACTCTCACCCAACAACTCGTTCGCAACGCGATCTTAACAACCGAACGTTCATGGATTCGCAAAATCAAAGAAGTCATCATCTCTTTGCAAATCGAACGTAAACTCAGCAAAGAACAAATCATTCAGCTCTACTTGAACGAAATTCCGTTTGGTTCAAACCTTTATGGTATTGAATCTGCCGCACAGTCATACTTTGGTAAATCCGCAAAAGACCTTACCCTTGATGAGTCGGCTTTGATGGCGGCAATCATCCAGCGTCCTGAATATTTCAACCCGTACGGCAACGGCTACTTTGGCGACCAACGCGATAAATTAAAAAACCGCCAACACATCGTGCTGAATAATATGCACGATCAGGGGTACATCACTGAAGAAGAGCGTGATCAAAGTCTTGCGGTAGATACCTTGGCAAAAATCAAACCACGTAATGTCGGCAATATCGATGCTCCGCACTTCGTAATGTATGTAAAAGGTGAACTCGTCGAACGCTATGGCCAAAGTACGGTCGAACGCGGTGGCCTCAAGGTCATCACGACCCTTGATTATGACAAACAAAAAATCGCTGATGAAGAAGTGAAAAAAGGCGTTGCTGACCGCGGTTCTAAATATACCTTTAATAATGCTGCTCTTATCGCTCTTGATCCTAAGACAGGTCAAATTTTGAGCATGATTGGTTCAAAAGACTATTTCGATAAAACGATTCAGGGAGAAGTTAATGTTACGGTTAGTCGTAATCGCCAACCTGGCTCAAGCTTCAAGCCAATCATTTATGCAGCGGCTTTTGATAAAGGATATTTACCGCAAACCCAACTTTGGGATGTGTTAACAACCTTCAAAACGGATATCGGTAACTATGAGCCGAAGAACTACGATTTTCGTGAGCATGGTCCGGTTAGTATGCGCTCAGCATTGGCGGGCTCATTAAACATCCCGGCGGTTAAAGCCACTTACCTCGTAGGCGTTGGTGGTGTGATCGATTTTGCCGAACGCCTTGGTTATACAACCTTTGAAAATCGCGCCAACTTTGGCCTCTCTATTGGTCTTGGTGGAGGTACGGTTACCGCACTCGAGCACGCAAATGCCTTTAGCGCCTTTGCCCAGGATGGTAAACAGATGCCGGTTGCAGCCATCTTGAAAGTCGAAAAACCAGATGGCTCTATCCTTGAAGAATGGAAGAGTGAGGATGCAAAGCAAGTCATCGAACCTCAAACGGCCAGACTTCTTACCGATGTCATGTCTGATAATAATGCCCGCAGCTTTATCTTCGGCAGTAAAAATTATCTCACCTTACCTGATCGCCAAGTCGCCGCAAAAACCGGTACAACAAACAACAATAAAGATGCATGGACGGCTGGCTTCACGCCGAATCTCGTCAGTGTTGTCTGGGTAGGTAATACGGATGGGAAAGAAATGAAGCGCGGTGCTGATGGCTCAATCATCGCCGCTCCTATCTGGCAAAACTATATGCGCCGTGCCACACAAGGCATGGAGAAAGAATCCTTTACCAAACCTGAAGGAACTTCGGTCACCAAGCCTGCGATTCTCGGTCAGGTCATTGAGAAAAAAGTAAAAGTAAATAAGCTGAATGGCAAACTCGCCACCGATCTAACGCCACCAGATCTCGTTGAAGAACGTGTCGTCCACGAGGGACATACTATTCTTTACTACGTAGACAAAGACGACCCAACGGGCGCAGTACCGGTGAATCCGGCCGCAGATCCGCAATTTGTGAATTGGGAGTCGGGCGTTCAATCCTATATTCAACGCACCCAGTGGATGGCAACGTCGACCATGCCAACCGAATTAGATGATCTCGTCACTCCAGAAAACAAAGCTACCGTCACCATTCAATCCCCAACCACGAATGAATCGATCAGCTCAAGATCACTCAATATCCAGCCTAGCGTTGAATCACAGCGCGCGATTAAAACCGTTTCGGCCTATATCGACGAGACCTTGGTTGGTACGGCAAATAATTATCCTTGGACGATCTTTGCCACTATCCCAAACAGTATTGAACCAGGTTACCGAACGCTTAAGGTAAGAGCTGTGGATGAACTAGGTGCTATCGCCGAACAAACCGTTCAAATCAATATCACCGCTAGCCAAGATCAATCGCTTTCTGGATTCAACCTCCTTTCTCCGCAAAAGAATGAATCTTGGTCGCGATCAACCTTTCCACGAACCTTTATCGTTCATACGGATGAACCAACGAGATATCTACGCATTACCGTAACCCTCGTGAATAAAGAAACAAGTGAACGGATTCTTGTCGGATCTATCCAACTACCAACCGAAGAACAAACCGGATTCTCGCTCTCGGCGGGTCCAAGCGCTGGTAACTATATCGTTGAAGCAGAAGCAACACAGAAAGACGACGTTACTATCGATAAAGTGACAGAAAACCTTAGAATTACAGACTAGTTTAAATAAAAACGATCCACACCTTTTCACAGGCTGTGGATCGTTTTGTGTATAAGTGGATAACTTATGAACGAATAGGCATGATGATGTATTTGAATCCTTCGGTGCCTTTACTTGAGAGCGTGACGGGGTTCATCCCATCAATACACTGAAATTCAACCTGGTCCCCTGAGAGGGCGCTCAGACCATCCGAGAAGTACTTATAGTTCAGGATGACCTTGTTCACTGATTCACCGCTTATATCGGCCTTGAGGGTCGAGCTATGGGCACCCGTGCCTGTATCAGACGATGACACCGTCATCCCTTTGGTCGCATCGATCTCAACATGAATATCAAAGACACCTTGGCGAGCAAACAATGAAGCCGCTTTAATCGCTTTTTGAAGCTCAGACTTTGCTACAATGCACTTTGTCTTGCTTTCAGACGGCATAATCTGACGATACGGAGGAAAACTCCCTTCGATGAGGCGTGAGATTAATTCAACCTTGCCATAGGTCATCACCATCTGACTCTCGGTCACCGACCACTCGATCGTCTCAGGCATGTCCACATCATCTTTGTAGGACGAGATAATACGACCCATCTCTTGCATCGCTCGCGATGGGACAATGCAGTGTTGCGAGACCTTGCTTCCACCATCAATCTCGAGAACACGTTCTGAGAGACGATATGAATCCGTTGCGGCAAAGACGAGTTTTCCTTCTTCGTCTGGATTATGAAAGAAGCACGCGACACCACCAAGCTCTGGGCGAGCCTCGGACGCAGACACCGCAAAAACCGTTTGAGCGATCGCGAGCTTCAGCGCTTCGGCCTTGATCTGGTAGCCAGCCTCTAATGCGAGTTTCGGGATAAGAGGAAACTCTGAACTCGGCATTCCACGCATGGTCGTCGACGAACCATGAGCACGCACTTCAAGAACGTCATCCTTTAAAATCAATTCAACCTTTCCTGAAGGGAGAAGGGAAATATAGTCCTGTAAAAGTTTTGCTGGCACCGTGAACTCTCCTGGCGCTTCTACAACGCCACGAACCTGGGCGCTGATAGCCATCTCAAGATTCGTTGAGAAGAGCTTGAGTCCGCCCCCTTCGGTCTTCAATAAGACATTTCCAAGAATAGGGAGGTTGGTTTGCTTGGCCGTGATATGACTCACGAGTGAGAGACCTTGTAAAAGATTCTCTTGGGTACAGGCTATATGCATATCGATAAGTGGATCTTTTCATCCCGGGTTATAAGAATCAAGTAAAGATAAAAGCTAATAGTAATAGTAAGGGGTGTGGACAGTGTGGATACCCGAGGATTTCGCTATAGAGAGCGAAGTAATGACCTTGTTCTGTCCACATGCTCTGTGCGTTCAATGCAGGTTCGCTGTGTACACCTCGCTACAGCTTCTATAGCGCCCAGACTTACGCGCTATTCGTACACAGGTAAAAACACCTAAACACACAGCTTTATCCTCATAGGGTGAAGCGAGTGAGATATCCTCAAAAAGAATGAAAAGAACCCAGGTTATCCACAGTAATTGGGGATAACCTGGGTTCATCTTCTGATCAACCTGTTAATGACTCTGGTTATAGATCTTTTCTCTCAAGAGGGTGATGTCCTGTTTGAGCTGTTCGTCGGTTTTGATGAGGTTCGTGATTTTTTCACAGGCATGCATCGCGGTGGTGTGATCGCGTCCACCAACCTGGTCGCCAATGGCGGGATACGAACACTTAATCTCTTCGCGCAACATATACATCGCAATCTGGCGCGGATGGGCGAGGCGTTTTTCGCGACTCTTGCCGACCATCTCGTCCATGGTGATGTCAAAATAGGTATTCACTGTCTCAAGTAAAAGCTTTGGTGTAATCGATCGCTTCGTGATCGTCGGCGTAAAGCTTTGCAAGAGCGGCTGAATAGATTCAAGCGTTGGTGGGATATTTTTGAACTGATGATAGGCAATGATTTTGTTCAAAGCCCCCTCAAGTTCGCGGATATTGGATTGAATCGAGCCAGCAATCGTATGTAAAAGATCAATCGAGAGCGGATAATTCTTTTCGCGCGTCTTGGCCTGCAAGATCGCGACACGTGTTTCAAAGTCCGGTTTGGAGATATCGGCCATCATGCCCCACTCAAAACGAGACTGAAGACGACTCTCGAGGGTTTGAATGTCTTTTGGCGGACGATCCGACGTAATAACGATCTGTTTATTGGCTTGGTGTAGCGCATTAAACGTATGAAAGAATTCTTCTTGGGTACCTTCTTTGCCCTGCAAGAACTGAATATCGTCGATTAAGAGCACGTCGACCAAACGATAACGGTCTTTAAACTCATTCATGCGCCCGCTGCGTACCGATTGAATGAATTCATTCGCAAAACGCTCACAAGAGACATAGCGCACCTTCGCATTCGGATTGGTCTGTAAAACATGGTGACCAATCGCCTGAACGAGATGGGTCTTGCCCATACCCGCGTCCCCATGAATAAAAAGTGGGTTATAGACCTCGCCTGCTTTGCCGGCTACCGCCTGACAGGCTGCGTGTGCAAGCTCATTGCCTTTGCCGACAATAAACGAATTAAAGACATAGCGAGGATTCAATCCGATATCGCTATTTGAATGGGTGTTTGTGGCAGCTGACGTAGGTTGTTCTGCAGCAAAAGCCTGCGAGGATTCGCTATACATCCCGCTAGAAGAAGGTGCGTTGGCCGCATCAATAGCGATTTGTGTGGTGTTCTTTACCTCAACGCGATAAGCGATCTCGCGAATCGGTAGATTTGAAGCATTGCGTAGCGCGCGGATGATCTGATCATTATATTTTTTTTGTAACCACGCCTGTGTAAACGTGTTCGGGACGCAGACAATCGCTTTTGTGCCTTCGGCTTGTGCAAGGTACGTGCTTTTAAACCACGTCGTGAAGTTGGCTTTGGTGAGCGAGAGCTCAAGCTCGCCTAAAGAGGCTTGCCACAACGCTTGGAGATCCATAGATGTTGTGGATAATTTCACCTGTGTATAACCATGTCAACTTTTACACTTTGATGTGGAAGGAATGTGCATAACAAAAGACAAAAATGATTTTCCTTAAGCTTTTTGACGTTCGTGAATTGTGCGGATACGATGAAATCGTTCTTTCACAAAGAGGCAGATCGTGACCAAAGCTACACCCGGACTCGAAATCGAACGGCGTTTTCTCGTCGAGAAAATCACCAGTCCTGAGACACTCTCAGGATTGCGCAAAGACACCATCGTGCAAGGATATCTCGGTACCACGCCTGGTAAAACCATGCGTGTACGTATCAAAAACAACGAACAAGCGATTCTCACCGTCAAAAACGGTTCGGGTATTTGCCGCAAAGAGTACGAGACCGACGCCGTCGATCTCGAGATGGGTATGGCAGCACTCGATGCCTGCACCTTCATACTTCAAAAGACCCGCTACACTTTCGAAGGCTGGGAGCTCGATATCTTCGAGGGCCCGCTCAAGGGGTTGGTCCTGCTCGAACGTGAGCTAGCACACGAAGACGAGGCTCTACCACCGTTTCCGGCCTTTCTCAGGGTCGATCGTGAAGTGACGGAGTCGCTCAATAATCTTGCGCTTGCCGAGGCGAGCACCTTGCTCACCGAAGGAGCTGACCCTACTCAACTACTAAGTATGATGTCGGCAGCTCCGCTGCAGATGATCGTGATAACGGGAGGTCCTGGTTCGGGTAAAAGCACTTCTATAGGTGAGCTTCGAGATCGATATCCTGAACTCGCCTTTGTTCCTGAGGTGGCAACCCTCGTCATCGCTCACGTGGGTATCAAGCCGCCGCCTCACGACGATACGGTTGGGATGGTGAAGTTTCAACGCCTTATCTACAGCATCCAAAGAGCCTTCGAACATGCGGCTCAAGATCAGGCGATCCGCGAAGGCAAAAAGGCTATCATCCTCGATCGAGGCACCATGGACAATGCCGCCTACCTCGAAGGAGGTGTGGCGGCACTTTCTCAAGTTCTCCTAACGACGGTCGATGCAGAGTATGCGCGCTACCAAGGCGTGATCTGCCTCTCGCAGCCCAGTCGCGAGATTTATGAGCAGATACGGGGCAACAATGTCGCTCGCTCAGAAGATTATGACGCTGCCTGCGCCCTCTCGCACCGGATCAAGGGTTCGTGGGGTGGTCACCCCAGGTGTCTCGTCATCGGTGAGAGCGGTACTTGGCCCGAAGTCTCTGCCGCGGTCGACGCCGGCATCCGCCAGCTCGTCAAAACCCTCTGAAATGAGGCCCAGTGGACCAACAAATGACTATTTTGTTACCACTGGGCTTTTTTCATCCCTAACTATTGCCAAAAAAATCATTTTGACCTATGATCCCGTCCATACATTAACCCTATGGCTACAAAACGAACCTATCAGCCGCGCACCAAACGTCGCGCCCGCGTCCACGGCTTTCTTGCCCGCATGAGCACCAAAGATGGTGTTGCTGTCTTGAGCCGCCGCCGCGCCAAGGGCCGCAAAACGATCGCGATTAAAACCTCACAGGTTGTCCGCTCGCGCCGCTAATCGCTAAACCGCCCCGACAATCGTCGGGGCGGTTTTCGTAAAATCTGATATTCTCTAGGTATGTTGGCTAAACCAGACCGCTTGCGCCGCAAACGCGATTTTGCCCTCTTGTCACAAAAGGGCCGTGTTATCTATGCGCAAGAATTCACTTTGCGTCTTCGCCCATCTGAAGAAACAAAGATTGGTTTTGTCGCTTCAACAAAAGTGTTTAAGCGCGCCAATAAACGCAATCTCGTAAAACGCCGCATGCGTGCTGCATTACGTGAGATCAAAACACAGTGGCCAGAAAAACTCGATCTGATGTTTATGATCAAGGCAAATGTTCTTGATGTCGATTTTGCCGTGCTCAAAGAATCGATCTTGCACGCGTTTGAAAAAATTCCGGCAACGCTTTTATTGCCTCCGGCACCGCGTAAAAATCTCAAAGCAAAACGCAAAACCTCGGTCGTATTTAAAAAAGACGCATGAGCCCGCTCGCTTGGTTAGGTATTGGATTGATCCGCGTTTATCAGATGACGTTGTCGCCAGACCACGGTCCTCTTCGTTATATCGTAAGAAATCGTGTCTGCCGCTTTCATCCAACGTGCTCAGAATATACTGAACAAGCCATTCGCAAATACGGATTCTTCAAAGGCGTATGGCTCGGCGCAAAACGCATCAGCCGATGCCATCCATGGAATGATGGGGGATACGACCCAGTACCATAAGTTATGCAGATAAAAGTAAAAGTCACCCCGCGCAGCAGCAAGTCAGAAGTGATGGGTGAAAAAGATGGAATACTGATTGTGAAGTTAAAATCTGCACCAGTAGATGGTGAAGCGAATACTGAACTCATTCGAGTGCTGGCGGAGTTTTTTGATTGCGCGAAGTCACAGATTGAGATCAAAAAAGGGATGAGTGGAAGATTGAAGACGGTTATCATTTCTCGCTAAATAAAAACAGCGACGTTCGATAAAATCATCGAATCGTCGCTGCTGTGCCCTGTGTTCAGTGGATATGCGCTGGTGTGAACCAAGCGCACGGATCCAAACCTTCCTGACCCTGTGGGTGAGGTTAGGCGGCCGGCCTGGGACTTGAGTTGCCGTCGACAAAGTCGACGAAAGTGCTGAGTTACGCTAACAAAAAGAGCTGGATTTGTCAAGCGTTGACTATACGTAATTGCCTCGCGTTGTTCGACGAAGCTCGACGGCTGGTTGTTTCTCTGGTGAAATCAGATAGATTTATGAAGGCACCCATTCAGAAAGCCGGTTGCATCGTGTTGCAGAAACAGAATAACAAACTCCAGGTTTTATTGATTTTTCGCCAAAAGTTTAATGATTGGAGTTTTCCAAAGGGTCATATCGAACCTGGAGAAACGGGTGAACAAGCAACCATTCGAGAGTGTAAAGAAGAAACGGGGATTGATTTCGAAATCAAAACCAAACTTCCTGATATGGTGTACGAAGTAAAGGGTGATTGGGTTAAAGAAGAGACTTGGGCGAATATCGTCATGTTTGCTGGTTTCGCAAATGGCGGAGACTTTTCAGAAAAGACAGAAGCAAAAGAATTTCCTGAATGGGTAGATTTTGACCAGGTGGTTGAACGCTTGAGCTACCAGAATCTCAAGGACTATTTTAACGAAAACAAAGAACGTCTTTTGTTGATTATATGAGCATCTACTTCGTCACCGGCGCCGCTGGCTTCATCGCTTCACATACCTGCGAAGCACTATTGAAAAAAGGTCATCGTGTAGTTGGGGTCGATAATTTTGACCCCTACTATTCGCGTGAACTAAAAGAAGCAAATCTTGCTGCTATTCGTAATGCAGGGGATGAGTTTACCTTTTACGAAGGTGATCTCGCTGATGCTGAATTCGTCAAAATACTTTTTGAAAAAGAGCGTCCAGAGACGGTGATCCATCTTGCAGCAAAAGCAGGTGTTCGTCCGAGTATTGAAGATCCTGCTGGGTATGTGAGAGCAAATATTTTGGCATCGCAAATTCTTTTGAACCAAGCGACGAAGTCTCGTGTAAAGCGTTTTGTGATGGCTTCGAGTAGTTCGGTCTACGGCAATTCACCGGTGGTTCCTTTTTCTGAAACGCATGATGTAAATCAGCAAATTTCTCCATATGCGGCGACAAAGCGCGCAGGTGAGCTTATCGCGTACGCACATCACCACCTCACAAAGCTACCGATTGCGAACTTGCGTTTCTTTACGGTCTTTGGCCCACGCCAGCGCCCTGATCTTGCGATTCAGAAATTTTTAAAACTTGTCTCAGAAGAAAAACCTATTCCATTTTTTGGCGACGGATCGACAAGCCGTGACTACACATTTATCGATGATATTGTCGCAGGTATTTTATCTGCCGCAGACCGTATCGAAGAACATGGATATCGTATTTGGAATCTCGGCGGCTCATCGCCTGTTTCGCTTTCAGAAATGGTCACAACTATCGGCGAAGTCGTTGGCAAAGAACCCATCCTAGATAAAAAACCCATGCAACCAGGCGACGTAGAACGCACCTTCGCTGATCTTACACGTTCTGAAAAAGAGCTTGGTTATAAACCAACGACAAGTTTGAAGGAGGGGATCAAAAAGCAGTGGGACTCGTTGACAAAATAGGTATTTCGTTATAACAACTCCGTTGGTTTCGGTCTTTCACAACGGAGGCAGTATGTCCGAACAGAAGACGCTTACAGCTGATCAGCTCATTGTTCTTTCGGGTCTCGATAAGAGTCCGAGCGAGGTCATTGCTTTGCAGCAACCTGGCCCAATCAAGCGCCTTCGGCGGTGGTTGGATGGTAGTGTGAAGCATTACGCGCATATGCGGTTAAAAAACCTTGCTTTGGACGGAGACCTATTCGCAACCAAGTTAACGACTGTCATGGGGCTGATAAGTCTTATTCTTGGCCTGGTCATTACAACACTCTCAATAGATGGTTTTGTCGGTCTGCCGATGATAGTGACCTTCTTCTATGTATTGATTATTGTAGAGCGTAATCGAAAAAAAGACTCGATGTCTCTTCTGAGTCATGCCGCGTTTTATGTTCGAAATCTCGTTCTTTCGCCGTTCGATATATTTCTTATCCCATGGCTCGGAGGGGCTACGCGATGGGATGATGAGGAGAAGCGGCGCATCTGGATTAAGGACGATCGTGTTCACAGGCTTCTGATCTTCGGAAGAGAAGCCGAAGAAGAGAATGCTCAAAACACAATAAAGAATTTGCGTGGCTACTATCTCGATGGTCTAAAACGCGTCGAAGCCGAACTCATCGGCCCCGGCTCTGACTGGAGCAGGTCACTTGTTGATTTGAAAACCCGTCTCGAAAAGACAAAGCAACTCAAAGAACGAATAACTGCTCGTATTCAGCACGCAAAAAATGCCGGTGATGACGATCGCTTTGATGCGTTAGAGAACTCAAGGGTGCGACTCGTCTCAACGGAGCGCAGCTTAAATACAGCGATTAAGTCCATCAGCGACCTCATCGAAAAGACGCAGACCGAGCTGAATAAGCTTCATGTGTTTGTTGATAGTGTCGGTGATATCTATCATGATATCGAGCTCATCAAAGAGGCCGATGCTTCAATGGACGCGAGTGAAGACGCGATTGATCACGCGCAACTTCTGCAAACGCAGGCGCATGAAAAGATCTCTCGCCAACTCATGGCAGTGGCATCGGTCGTGATCGGTCACAAGCTCCTCCCGAATCCAAAGATCGAAGCGATTGACATGCCTCGCTACCTCGATGAGATCGAGCAAGCAGCATGCGCCATCGTAAAGATCGGTGAAGCCTGAATCAAAAACCCCCGAGATGAACTCATCTTCGGGGGTGTTTTGTTACTCAATACACTTTGCTTTCAAAATTTCGATGGTCTTGCGATTGCGCATTTGAATCGAAACATATTCACGGTACTCTGGAGAGATAACACGCTCACGAGTAGCAGCATCATCAGCAGGCACAGATTCAAGAATGGTATCAACTTCAGCGTCGATTTCTTCTTCGGTAACATCGACACCTTCTTTCAACGAAACTTCTTTGATCAAGATCGCGGTGTTAATGCGGCGAATGGCTTGCTGGATGAAATCCATCTTAAGATCGTCTTTGGATTTCTTAATGGACGAGAGATAGTTCTCCATGGTCATACCCTGTTCTTCGATACCGTGCTCGAGTTCTTTCATCATGCGGTTCACTTCTTCATTGATGAGAACATCAGGCACTTCGCCAAACGAAGATGCGTCAACGAGTTTTTCTAACATGGCGATCTCGGCGGTTTCAGCAGCGCGCGATTCAGTTTCTTTTACGAGATTTTCTTTCAACTTCGAGCGAAGCTCGGTAATGCTCTCAAGGCCATAGGCTTTGGCAAATTCGTCATTTGCCGTTGGCATTTTGCGTTCAAAGACGCCCTTGGTTTTGGTAATGAATTTAATCTCTTTGCCAGCCAAGTGCTTTTGATAGTGGTTTTCAGGAAACGGCAATTCGAAGGTTTTTTCTTCGCCTTCTTTGAGGCCAACCAACTGTTCTGCCATGCCAGGGATATAGTGAGGCTCGTTCAAGTAGACGCGATAGTCCGCACCCTTGCCGCCTTCGAGTGTGACGTTGTTGTGCAACATTTCCATATCGATCATCACCATATCTTCGAGTGTGGCAGCGCGTTCAACCTTGATATCTTCGGCACGCATTTTACGCATCTGATCAATCGCTTCTTCTACCTGCGCTTCGTTTACTTCGCTTGCAGTCTTTTTAACCTTGCCGTCCTTATAGTCAGCGAGCTTATTGATCGTTGGGACGATCGAGACCGTCGTGGTGAATTTAATCGTTTGACCAGGTGTTAAAGCGTCAACGGCAATCGTTGGTGAACCGACCGTATTCAATTTTTCAGCAAGAACGGTTTTAACATAGGCAGCACGAACGATGCGCTCGATACCGGTTTCAAGAATGGCCATTTCGCCATGTGCGCGCTTAATATCTTCATAGGTAGCATGGCCTGGACGAAAGCCCGGCAAAGGTTTTGCCTTCGAAATGTCTTTAGCAGCCTCTTCGAGATAAGGAAGAGCTTCATCCCAAGTAACTTCAAAGGTGATTTGGACCTGCGCTTTTGGCAGGAGGGTGGTCTTGGACGTAGGCATAGATGGCCGGATACTAGGCGAAATGGCGTATTTCGTCAATCAGAAAACCCCGTACTCGAGCCTAGAGAATATGGCAGCAAGTAGGGGGTTCTGGGTCAGTGTGGGGCGAAGTTCGCCGGCGGGCCAAGGGGCTTGAGGATGGTAACAACTCGATCCTTCTTTCGAGCCTCTTTTGAAAGCGCATCGAAGGCGGGGTCGTTGGGACTGAGCTTGAAGTCTTCATCGATGGCGTAGCGTCCTGCATTGATGATGAGCATCAAGATCCCATCCGTAACTTCAGCGTAAGGTGCGGTATTGAGGGGTTGTCTACCGAATGACAGGCCTTTGTCCGCATAGGATCCCTTAGAATCCGTTAGATAGCAGAGCTTTTTGAGCCCGCGGTACTCATCAGTGCCGGGTGGTGCGTACGAGAGAAATCTCACCCTGATAACGCTTTCATCGTTGAGGATGATAACCACCAGGCGTCCGTCGCTTGGGCACTTATAGGGCATTCCTGTGCTAAATGTAAACGGCATCTAGACCTCCGGCCACACCTCAGCATAATAAAAGCTCAATGTAAAGCGAAAGGCTTGTATTATCACCAAAAAACCGCTACGCTCGCGCCATCTATGGCTCTCCAAATCGGTATCGTCGGTCTCCCGAATGTCGGCAAATCCACCATGTTTAGTGCAATCACCAAAAAGCAGGTCGATTGCGCCAACTACCCATTCTGTACGATCGACCCGAATGTCGGTGTTGTTGAGGTACCAGACGAACGTCTCGCGGTGCTTTCAAAAATGAGCGGCAGCAAAAAACTTGTCCCGACCATTATCGAATTCGTTGATATCGCCGGTCTTGTTAAAGGTGCGGCCGAAGGCCAAGGCCTTGGTAATAAGTTTTTGGCGAATATCCGTGAGACGGACGCGATCGCGCAGGTGGTACGCGCTTTTGATAATAACGATATTTTGCACGTCGACGGCTCAATTAATCCTGCACGTGATGCAGACACGATTAATACCGAACTTGCTCTTGCTGATCTTGAGCAGCTCATCAAACGTGATCAAACACTTGAGAAGCAAATGAAGAGCGGCAAGACTAAAGACATGGAGCTTGAGCTCGCGCTCGTGAAAAAAGCCATCGTTGAATTGAACGGCGGCACCATGCTTCGCGATCTTGAATGGTCCGACGAAGAACGTGCCATCATGAAGCATCTTCATCTGCTCACCTTAAAGCCCATGCTCTATGTGGTGAACGTGAGCGAAGAGCAGTTGCAAGACGGTAGCTGGAAGGATCGCACAACAGATCTAAAAGGCTTACTTGTACCTGTTTGCGTAAAGCTTGAATCCGAATTGATGAATGTTGAAGGCGATGAGAAGAAAGAATTACTAGAGATGGCCGGCCAAACACAGTCAGGTCTCGATCTCTTAATCAAAGAATCTTATCGCTTGCTTGGTCTGATCACCTATCTCACAACGGGTGAAGTTGAAACGCGTGCATGGACGGTAAAAGTTGGTACCAAAGCTCCACAAGCGGCCGGCGTCATTCACACGGATTTTGAAAAGAATTTCATTCGTGTAGAAGTTACGTCTTATGAAGACTATGTCCGTGAAGGTGGTGAAGCGGCGTGTCGCGCTAAAGGCCTCACGCGTGTCGAAGGCAAAGACTATGTGATGCAAGATGGTGATGTGTGTTACTTCAGAGTTGGTGCCTAGATCCATCCCCAACCCCTTCCTTTCGCAAGGAAGGGGCTTTTATAACCAAAACCCTCCTTGCGAAAGGAGGGCAGGGTGGATCTATTCTTCAGTCGGTTCTTCGCCGTCTTCATCAGAATCACCTTCAGGATCAGGCTTTGCGACATTGCCTGCGTTTTCGGCGGCTTGCCAGGCGGCAATCGCTTTTTCGCGAATTTCGGCGATCATGGTTGGGCGTTCTTTGAGACCGGCTTTAGCGTTTTCACGTCCCATCCCCAACTTTTCCCCATTGAAGGAGTAGGAGTGACCTGATTTTTGAATGACGCCTAGCTCAGTACCGACATCAAGAATATCGCCAGCGAGTGAGATACCCTCATTGTACATAATGTCGAATTCACACGTTCTAAACGGAGCGGCAACTTTGTTTTTTACGACCTTTACTTTTACGTGGTTACCAATGATTTTTTCACCAAGCTTGATCTGGGCAGCGCGGCGAATCTCGATACGCAACGATGAGTAAAACTTAAGCGCATTACCACCCGTGGTTGTTTCTGGATTGCCAAACATCACACCGATCTTCATACGAATTTGGTTAATGAAGATAACCGTCGTATTTGAGCGCGAGATAATGGCGGTGAGTTTGCGAAGGGCTTGGCTCATCAAGCGAGCGTGCAAGCCCATATGGGAGTCACCCATCTCACCATCGATTTCAGCTTTTGGCGTAAGAGCGGCTACCGAATCGATCACGATGACATCAATCGCATTTGAGCGAACGAGCGTTTCAACAATGTCGAGCGCTTGTTCACCATTATCTGGTTGAGAGATAAGAAGATTGTCGACATCAACACCGATCTTGCGCGCATAGTCTGGGTCGAGCGCATGCTCGGCATCAACGAAGGCAGCAACACCTCCGCGTTTTTGTGCTTCGGCAATGATGTGTTGGGCGAGCGTCGTTTTACCAGACGACTCTGGACCGTAAATTTCGATAATACGGCCGCGAGGCACACCGAGGACGCCAAGCGCCATATCAATTGAGAGACAGCCGGTTGGGATGGCCTCGATCTGCATTTTACGGGCATCGCCCATTTTCATGATGGACCCATCACCAAACTTTTCACGAATTTGATCGATTGCTCCTGAGATCGCTGCTTTTTTGCCGGAGTTTTCGTCCGTTGTTTTTTTGGCCATAAGGTTAAGTGTTCTGTTTATGTTCTATACGATAGGACGAATGAAAGGGAGTGTAAAGCAATGCCTGTGGATGGATGAAGAAAATCCCCGCCGTTACAGGCGTAAACGGCGGGGATTCAGTTGTTGTGACGGCGCCTAGCACGGATTATCGCCGCACGTGAGCGGGATAAATGGCAACAACGTCGTGCTGCCCGTTACTGAGGCGCAGGCCTTGATGGATTCACTTAGATCGAATCCATTACCTGTTACGGTGATGCGTCCGTGTTCGACGAGATCATCAAGCGTTGTCGCCGACCACACAACGCGCTCGTCCCAGTTATTGCCGCAAGTGACATTGAAGGCGAGCCACCCACGCCACGCAGTAGCGAGCGGTACGACCAAATCTTGGTCGGGTGAAGATGTGTATTCTTCGCCGTCTCCGCCCCAGAGGTGGATGACATGGCCAGCAACGCAGCCAGGGATCAACCCATACGAGACGCTGATGCGTAGATCCCCCTGCAGTTTTTGTCCGTTGGGACATTCTGCATGAGATCCGGCATCGGTTTCGACAACCGATCCGCATGAAGCGTCGGGTGTTTCGACCGGTTCTTCCCAGGTCCAGTCACCTTCCCACGAAGCAGGCTCATCTGTGCCCGCGTCGCCTCCGAGTGAAGGTGTGCGAAAGGATGGGTCGGATGTGGTTTCACATCCAAACAAGAACCCGAGACAAATGAGCAGAGCCATCGAGGTACAGCGTGACATGAGTATTCTCCTTAGGGCATTAGTGCCGAGCTATTCGCTATCGCGGCGAATAATTCGGCACCAACGCCTCACGTGTCAGAGGGCGGCGGGGTCAGGATCGCCACCCTCTATCACGGATTTTGGCACCAGGACACCAAATGAAGAGACGTGAGTCAGTTAGAAACGTTTCAGAAGCTTCGTTGCTAATGCGATATCAGCAATCGAGTGGTTTATGAAAAGAAGCGAACTCCATCATTTGTTTTTACGCGTTGTGCAACGACATGCGTTCCAGAAAAATTCCAGAGCGCCGTGCATGACCGGTCCGGTGATGTCCCGGTCTGCACCCAACCGACAACGAGTAAAAAAACAGTAGTAACCGTTGTGTGAACCGTGGTCTCACGACCGCTATTAACGATAAGTGAAGTCATTCTTTGCAACAAAGCTGGCGCGATAGACGAATGACAATCGCTACATAGAATCATTTTATGCGCGAAAAGAATCCGTCACGCGAGTGGTGACAAAAAGGTTTTTTCATCACTCTTATCCACATGTCGATACTGCAATTGAAGCGCGTAATAGATCAAAACACTCATCGCGATGAGCAGGCTCGGCCACGTAAACAGAACTTTTTGCCAAACGCCATACGGTAATGCATTCGCGAGCTTCGCGATCCAAAGCATCGCACTTAACGTGCCTTCGGCGGCTTTGCAGCTCTGCGTCCACTCGGGCAAAAGTAAACACAAACTCCCAAGACTCATCGCCCACGGCACAATCGGCACAGCAAAAAGATTGCTCACAAGACCTAGCAAGCTCACTTGTCCAAACGCCCACGCGGCATAAGGCATGGTCATGAGGGATGCGCCACAAGTCTCAGCTAAAAGTGAGCGGATAAGATCGGGTTTAATGTATTTCTTCAGCGCTTCATTCAGTGCGGATCCATACGACATCAATCCCCACGTCGCAAAAAACGACAGCGCAAAAGACGGATCAAATAACAATGCGCATGGACGAAAGAAAGTGAAGAGCGCGCAGGAAACAAGTAATAGGCGCGGTCCATTAGGGATACGTCCCGCGAGCGGAGCGGATGCGGCCAAGACGGCCATAATGCCAGCTCGCACGACGGGTGCTTGTAAACCAACAAACAAAATAAAGAGAGCGATTGATAAAAGTAAAACGCTAACCATGGTGCGCTTGCGCAGCAGCAGTCCACCTAAAAGCGAAAAGAGCGCCGTTGCAATGATCGAGAGGTTTGAGCCGCTTACGGCAACAAGATGCGTCATGCCTGAATTGCGAAAAGCCAGCTTCATTTCAGAACTCAAACCACGTTCGCCATAAAGTGTGCCCGCCAACAACGCGCCTTCGTCGCCGGGCAATCGTTGCTTGATGCGTTCACTGAGCCCGGTACGTATTGTTGTAAGAAAGGGGATATCACTTACCGGTTTGAGGCATGCACTTGTCGAGAGCGAAGTATTTTTTAATGGGACGAGATTTTTTGCGCCAACTGACGCTGCATCAAATCGCCACACACCAAAACAAAAACACAAAAGCAAACCAGCGATATGCGTAGGTTCAAGATGAAAGACACTGAGATAAAGCGCCAAGCAAAGACAGGCGCCTAATACGCAAATAAACCAACTAAAGCTCGCGAGCGCGACGCCAAGAATGAAGGCCAATAATAAATGGCCGCTGAAGCGGGCAAAGGTCATAACTACCCCGTTCCATGAAACCGATAAAGGCGTCAACGGACGGCGCTGGATTTATCGACTCACGTACCTTATGCTCCTTCTATATGATGCTCTGCGTGTTTACAAAAGATGGCTTGTATCAAGGCACCGTGAAGACGGTTGGCGGAAGGTTTCACGCAGAACAACTTAGCGAGAGCGCAAAAGTACGATTAGATTGGGGTAATTGCCTGAACGTAGGCACCCCGCTTTTGAGACCGATGGGATTTGAAGAAGGGCTTGCTATGGTGTCAGTATTCATTGCGTTAAATGACACTGACTTTATAAAAGCGTTCACGAGTCATGCTGAACTTTCTGGATGTGAAATACTTGCTATGGACGGTGAAAAGATCAGGGTTTGGGAGAATCTGCTTCAAATAACAGAGAATGATGCCGAAATCTACCGATACGCAAAGATATTGAGTCTCTGGCCCGAGACTGAGCTCGACGCCTTCACCAAGTCACTCACTTAATACTATGAACGAGAAGACACAAATACAGGGCGAACAAATACCCACGCCTACCCCAGAAAAAGCTCCGGTGAATGCAAAGGAGAAGAAGTCTGTCTTAGAACAGTCTCTTGTCTCGCGTGCAAAATCATTCAAATCTAAATGGTTGCAAGTGGCTTTGGCAGGCGCCATGGGTATTGCGGCAGAATCCGCCACGCATTCGCCCGAAGCGCCTGTTATTGAGTCACCCGTCTCGGATACGGAAGAGTCCAGAGAAAGGATCAGGCAAGCATTAGGCTCTGGTACATTGGGTCGTATCGATCGGTATATTGATGCCGAAACAGATCTGCAAAAGTATCGAGAAGAGTTGCGAAATAGAGAGCATCCTCGCACGGTATTTGAGGGATTCGAACAGCTTGGATACTCCACTGAGCAAATTCAACAACTAACAACTGAGCTTTTGCCAGAAGAATGGCTTTCTATTAGAAATGTTGAGAATATCGTTGTCTCTGAAGGCGAGCTGCCTGGGTCATACGGCATTCGAGAAGGTGTATTATCGAGAGCTGCTGGCAGGTGTATATCGTCTCGCACAGTTGGAGTTGGTGCGCGCATTGAGCTTTCAGGCAGAGCGATCAGTGACAGGCCAAGAGACCAACGATTGGCCTACCTGATGCGAGTTCTGGTTCATGAAATAGCGCATGCGAACGAACCAATGACTTCGTCTACACTGAAACCCGAAATACGTCTCTGGGCAATGGATTGGATGACAGATCGGTCTAGAACGCTTGGTGCAACAAGTGAAGTTTCATCGGATATCTTTCTTCAGAGTTTGCGTAATAACATTGTCGGTTTCTTGGGGGATGAACAGGCTATGCCCGCCCCGGGTGAAGGCGCGCTTCCATTTGAATATCCTCGATCGATTGAATTTGATAACGAGCGGGTTGAGCTCGCTCGACGCTATCAAGAATATTTTGCAGAAACAGCCGGGGTGATTTTAACCCTCCCAAACGTAGAGCCGGTCGAAGGCGATAAATCCACCTGGGAAGAGCGTGTCGCACGTCAATTGATCCAGCCTTCGCGTTATAATCGTATTGCGGCAAATTGGCGTACCGACGATGAAGCCTATCTTGATGCGCTTGAGCATGCGCGTTTTGTGCGACGTCTTGTGCCAGATATTGAAGAAGGCCAAGCCCGTTATCATGCCTTGATGGAGGAGATTGCTACCAATAGGCATTAGAATTATGTCCTTCTACCTCGTCACCGGCGGCGCCGGCTTCATTGGTTCGCATGTCTGCGAGCTACTTTTGGCGCAAGGTCATCGCGTGCGTGTTTTGGACAATCTTTCGACCGGCATTAGCGAAAATCTCGCTGAAGGTGTCGAGCTTTTTGAGGCGGATATTTGTGATCTTGAAGCAATCCGCCCTGCGTTCACAAATATTGATGGCGTCTTTCATTTAGCGGCGATGCCGAGCGTGACGATGTCTATTGAAGACCCGATGAAAACGCATCTCGTGAATATTGATGGCACGCTTAATGTTTTGATGGCGGCACGCGACGCGAAGGTGAAGCGTCTCGTCTACAGTGCGTCAGCAGCAGCTTATGGTAATCCGACGATTTTGCCGGCGACAACGAATATGAAGGCGGATCCATTGAATCCGTACGCATTGCAAAAGTTTGTTGGTGAATTGTACTGCAAACAGTTCTCTTTGTTGTTTGGTCTCGAGACCGTCTCTCTGCGTTATTTTAATGCCTATGGTCCACGTATGGCGGATGTCGGTGCATATGTAAATGTGATTTCAATTTTTGCTCAACAAAAACGCAAAGGTTTGCCGATGACGATTTTTGGCGATGGCAAACAAACGCGTGATTTTGTGCATGTAAAAGATATTGCGCGAGCAAATCTTGAAGCAATGCTTTCGCCAGCCGTCGATGGGGGAGATGTGTTGAATGTTGGTTCCGGATTGTCGTATTCAGTAAATGACGTCGCCGATATTATGGGAGGCGAACGCGCTTATCTTGAAAATCCGCGCGGAAAAGGCGACCCAGCAGATTCGCTTGCAGATATTTCAGAAACAAAACAAAAACTCGGCTGGGAGCCGAGCATTGCTTTTGAATTGGGGTTAAAAGAGTTGATGAATCTTTGGAAGCTCTAATTTCCGATTCTTAAATAGGTGAAGGCCCCTAAACGTTTATCGCTAGCCTGCAGCATATTGCGCGCATCAAATAAGATATTGCCTCGCATAGTGGTTGAAATTGATGCGAGATCAATATGCTTGAACTCTTCCCATTCAGTAGCGATGAGTAGGGCGTCAGCATCGTTTGCCGCCTCCAAGGATGAGGCTACGCGCTTAAACGTACCGATATGCTCATCTTCACCGCGTGCTGCCAAAGGGTCATAGGCTTGTATTGATGCGCCGCGAAAGGCGAGATGTTTCATGATATCAATCGCCGGCGATTCACGAATGTCGTCGGTATTGTTTTTAAAGGCGATACCAAGAACGCCAATGGTTTTGCCCGATAAATCACCTAGGGCGTTTTCAAGACGCTTCACCACATGCTCTCGCATAGCGATATTTGAATGGTGCGCGGCTTCAATGATCGACATGTCCATGTCTTGTTCATGTGCCATATGCATCATTGCCTTCACATCTTTCGGAAAGCAGGATCCGCCCCAACCTGGGCCTGGGCGCAATGAACCCATCCCGATACGTGGATCGGTGCCGATACCGAGCGCGACATCTTCGATCGAGGCGCCAATTTTTTCAGCAAAGCGCGCGAGCTCGTTAATATAGCTGATTTTTGTGGCGATAAATGAGTTTGCTGCGTATTTTGTCAGTTCTGCTGAGCGTGTCGACATGATAAGTTTTTGGCAGGCAAGAGGCGCATAGAGTTCAAGCATTCTTTCTGTTGCTTTGGAGGACGCTGATCCGATGATAATGCGTGACGGATTCATAAAATCATTCACCGCAATCCCTTCGCGCAATATTTCTGGATTCGAGACAACGTCAAATGCGTGGTTCGCGTGTTTTGATACAAAATTCGTCACTTGGTCAGCGGTGCCAATGGGTACCGTCGATTTGTTGACGATAACGGTATAGTCGGTGAGATGTTTACCAATCTCTTCGGCGGCTTGAAAAACAAAACGAAGATCTGCCGCGCCATCAGCTGATGATGGCGTCCCAACCGCGATCAATACGACTTCAGCGCCAGGGATTGCGTCTGCATAGTCGGTGGTAAATCTGAGCGAGCCATGGGAGTGGTGGCGTTTGACCATGTCTTCTAATCCATCCTCATGAATGGGTATGATGCCTTTTTTAAGGTTCTTAATTTTTTCTGGATGGACATCGACACAAACAACATCGTGACCAATCTCGGCAAAGCAGGTGCCAGAGACCAACCCCACATATCCAGTACCAATGACGGCAATTCTCATAGGGTTGTATCTTGCCGTTTATACGCATAAAAGACAAGTAAACGAGCGCTTTTTCACTGAACACCTTTTGTGTTAAGATGCCCCCAACCATGGCCAGAAGAAGAAAGCCGGCGCTTGATTTGTCGCTCGACCCCGATACCCGCAAAGCCGTCGGGATCGTGTTTTTGTTTGTGTTTGGCGCCTTGATGTTGCTGGGGCTTTTTGACTTAGCTGGCGCTTTTGGCCGCGCTCTTGATGAGGCGCTTGCCTATGTCTTTGGCTGGGACCGTCTCGTTGTGCCGTTTTTGCTCTTTGCTTGGGCCTACCATGTTTTAGCGCCTGATCGCTTGGTTTTACGTTTTCGTAACGTGATCGGATTTCTTTTTTTGTTCTTGTCGGTTAATCCGTTGGTTCATGCATTCACCTTTGCTGACCAAGGTGCCTTACCGATCGCAGACAGCGCTCTCATGAAGGCAGGCGGCAAGCTTGGCATGATGCTCGCTGAACCGTTTATCGCGATGTTGGGCTTTGCAGGTGCCGTGACCGTCTTTATTGCTCTCCTCGTCCTCGCGGGCTTGCTTGGGTTCAATGCGTCACTGCGACAGATTCTTTTTGTCATTGATATCGTTTGGAAATCGGTAGCAGCCTTTTGCCGTGCCCTGATTGTGCCAATCATGCGCTGGATGCAACAAAAATCCCAAGCAAAAGAACAAGCCGATAAAACCGTCTACAGTTTGCAAGATAATGAGGATGTTCTCGAAGAAGAGCCAAGTACCGATTTAGAAGAAGACGAAGTAATCGAAGAAGATGAAGAAGTAGAAGGTGATGAGGAGGTAGACGAAGAGGAGTCTGAAGATGAAGAAGACAGCGAAGACGTGATCCAAAAACCCATCGCTAAGAGACGCCGCCAACCACGCATCGATGTTTCGGTAGACTTGCTTGAACGTCGCGATTCTCGTCCACAGGCAGGTGATATTGTGCATAATCGCGAAGTGATTCGCCGCACCCTTGAGAATTTTGGTATTCCGGTTGAGATGAATGAGGTTGCTGTTGGCCCAACCGTGACGCAATTCGCGTTCAAACCATCCGAAGGTATTAAGCTTTCACGTATCACCGCTCTTCACAACGATTTGGCGCTCGCGCTCGCTGCTCACCCAATTCGTATCGAAGCTCCTATCCCTGGCAAATCTATGGTCGGTGTTGAGGTGCCAAATCAAACGATCGCCACGGTTGGCCTTCGCGAACTCATCGACTCCAAAGAGTTTAAAGAACGCAAAAGCCCACTCACCTTTGTCTTAGGTAAAGATGTCGCCGGTAAACCTTGGGTCGCTGATTTGATTCGCATGCCGCATATGTTAGTCGCTGGTGCGACGGGCTCGGGTAAGTCGGTTTGTTTGAACACCATCATCATGTCGTATCTCTATGGGCTTAGCCCAGATGACGTGAAGTTGATCATGGTTGATCCGAAGCGTGTTGAGTTGCAAAACTATAATGGGATCCCACACTTGCTAACGCCGGTGATTACCAAGGTCCCTGAAACGGTCAATGCCCTTAAGTGGGCCTTGCGTGAGATGGATCGCCGCTATGACTTGTTAGCACAACGCGGCGTGCGTGATCTCGCCACCTTTAACCAGCGCTTCGCGACAGAAAAAATGCCCTATATCGTCATCATGATTGATGAGTTGGCAGATTTGATGGTGACATCAGCGGCTGAAGTTGAAGGTCCAATCGTGCGCTTGGCACAGATGTCGCGTGCCGTTGGTATTCACTTGATTCTCGCTACGCAGCGTCCTTCGGTAGATGTTATTACGGGTTTGATCAAGGCGAATATCCCAGGGCGCATCGCGTTTGCTGTCGCATCGGCAACTGACTCTCGCACCATTCTTGATCAGCAGGGTGCTGAAAAACTTCTTGGTCGTGGTGATATGTTGCTGTCGACCGCTGAGCTCACCATGCCAAAGCGTATTCAGGGCGCCTTTGTTTCTGAAGCAGAAATTGGGCGTGTTGTTGAATTCGTTAAATCACAATATGAACCGGCCGACTATGATTATTCGGTCACCGAACGCCCATCAGCAAATGATACCGCTTTTGGCGGGGGTGGCGGTGATGACATGGACAATGATCCGCTCGCAGAGATGGCAAAAGAAGAAATCGTTCGTGCTGGCAAAGCGTCTGCGTCATTATTGCAGCGCCGTTTGAAAGTAGGGTACGCCCGCGCTGCACGTATTCTTGATGTGCTTGAGCAGCAAGGATTCATCGGTCCATCAGATGGCGCCAAGCCTCGCGAGATTCTCAAAACAGAATTCACCCGATCAAGTGAAAACGCCGCTCTCAGTGCCGCCGTAGCCGCTACCGCCGATATCATGGACATGAATACCGACGAAGACGAAGAATCCGGTTTTTAGCCTATGGCCTTCATCCTTAAAAAAGTAAACGGGACAGCCGCGCTTGGTCCAGATCTTATTGAGTTGCGCGAACGTGCAGGACTTAGTATCGAAGAAGCCGCCAAGCTCTCAAAGCTCACTCCCGGATTCATCCGCGCCCTTGAAGGCGAGCGCTGGTCAGAATTACCTGACCCGGCATATGTTGAGCGTTTATTAAAAATGTACGTGACGCGTTTTGGCGTGAACGACAGTTATTATTTGCATAAGTACCGCGAAGGCCTTCGTCTGCGCAAAATCGAAAAAGATGCATCACAATTTTTGCCACGTCCGGTCAAAGTTTCGGCGAGTGCATTTTTAGTGACGCCGCGATTATTTGCTGCTGCAGGTTTTTTGTTGTTTATCTTGGCGCTCGGCGGCTATGTCGTCTATCAAGCGCGAACGATTACGAATGCGCCGTCACTTATTGTGTCGACGCCAGAAGACGGGTTAAAAGTGAATCAACCAGAAGTGGTGATTAAAGGTAAAACCGATCCGGGGGCATTAGTGATGGTAAATGGTGCAGCTTCAGCCGTATCGCCAAGCGGAGATTTTGAACAGACGATTCGTATCCCTCAGGGCACAACCATGTTTGTGATTACGGCCAAACGCCGACGTGGCGCTGAAACGGTCGAAGTAAGACGTGTGATGTATGAACGGGCCACAGCGGCAACAACGACAAGTGAATAAAAAGAAAAAAGCGTAAAACGCAAAACCCGAGGACAATCCAGATTGGATCGTCCTCGGGCGCATCAGTGCTACTCCGCAGCCTTCTCGGTGTCGGCAGAGGCCGTTTCCGATTCGGTGGGGGTAGCGTTGTTGGTCTCGGTGGCCGTCGAAGGCGCGATGTCGCTCGTCTTGTCGGACTTGCGGACACGCTTCTTCTTCTCGGGCTTGGGCGGCTCATCGGTCGGGGTGACCGTGGCTTCAGCTGCCGAAGTCTCCTTGGCCTTGGCTTCTGCAGCCTTCTTGGCCTCGGCTTCCTCGAACATTCGCCGCTGCTTTTCGGTCAGCACCGGCGTCTTGGTCGGCGCACTGTCGCGACCCGACGTGAGCCGGGGCGCTTGACCCGCCGTCGCCGCGAGAACCGCCTTGACCCGATCATCCATCATGAAGGCATGGATGTTGGGGTAGAGGTTCTCGTAGCAGGCGGCCTCGGCGTCTCCCATGAACTCGGTGAGTCCCATGAGCAGCGGCAAGTTCTTGCCGCACACGATCGCTACGAAGGGGTCGGCCCAGCTCTTGATGACGGCGTAGTTCTGACCGTCCTGTGTTACTACGCGGTGACTCGGCGGGTAGCAGATGATCAACACCGGCAACCCACCGAGCACGAGGTACTGGTACCGTCGATCGCCATTGCGGTCAAACTTGCCCGTGGCGACGACCTTTCGGTACTGGTTGACGGCGATGCGGAGCTCGATCCCGTTTTGATCGGGGTTCGAGAGCTCCTGATCAACGTTCACCACGTAGTGGCGAACGCGGTACCCCTCGAAAGTGCTGGGAGCACCGCCCTCACCCTTGCGCTCACGCACGAGCGGGGCGGAGATCACCTTGCCCTCTCGGTCTTTGACCAATGCGATGGACTTCATCGCCCTGACGATGTCGACATGCACCGAGCCGTGGCCCGAGTACGCCGCGTCGCTCATGTGCTTGAGCACACGAATGACGAATTCGTCCCAGGCGGCGACCGGGATGGTCATCGCCTTGGCGAGCGCGAGGACCAGGGTGGCATAGGCCTTGTAGACCTTGCCCTCGAGGTGAACCTCGTTCTGCACCTGCGCGCACCTCGCGATGTTGCCGACGATATTGCTCGCCGACACGTCGTCGAATTCGGTACGCTCACCGCAGTACTCGCTTGCGCTGCTGAGCGAAAGACCGTCGGTATACGGCCGCTTCTTGGAAAAACTGATGAACATTCTAACCTCCTGTTTATCCGCTTGTGGCGGATAGTCATCGAACATTTTTCTCCTAACCCGGAGAGGGCGCTTCGCGGTATTCCGCTAAGCGATATGGAGGTGATGGGAGCAAGGGAGAGAATCGCTCAGCCGCAGCCGAGGGATAACTTGCTATCCCGACGTTACGTCGGGAGGCCTCCTCCATATCGCTTAGTGCAATGAGGTGGTGGATCTCCGGAGGTGTACCAGGCGAATGCCATGGTACACCTCCGAGAGATTCAGACTAGTTCGCCGGCCGAGGGGGCCGTGAACTACGACGCAGCCGGATGGCCATGTCGTACTCGCCGCTCTTTTCGAGCTCGCGAGCCAGTGCTTGGACGTCGACCTCGACCGTGTCTTCGGCCGAGTCTTCGTTCGTTTGTTTGTTGAATGCCGCAGTGAACGCGGCGCTAGCAAGGGTCATGATGCCTCCTGAAGTTGTTCGTGACGACGATTGTCAGCACGGGTGAGTTGGCTCTTGAGTTGTCGCACGACATCCCTGTAGAGATGGGCGTGCAGCTTGAGGTCACCTTCTGAGAGGCGACGCGGGTCACACAGGGGTTCCTGCGGGACGCGGCACTCTGCTTGAAGAGTGCGTAGATCGTCGAGCACACGTTCGTACTCGATCTCAGCGTCGACACGAAGCTTCACGAGCTCCGTGATCATCTGCGTCTCACTTTGCTCGCGTGTTCGCGTCCCTTCGAGGGTCACGAATAGTTGAGTGCGCTCGCTCTGTGACAGAGCCAAGTAGCGCGTCGTGAGGCGCATGAGGTTGTTTCGAAAGGCGGCTTCATCCGCTTCTCGTTCTTCGTTACTTGCGGGCTGCAGCTCTGCGATGAGCAGGCGACAACCAGCTTCCAACGATCGCACCTTGTAGGGATTGATCCCACAGAGCGCCTTTGCGATACCTCGGATTTTGGAATCCGGGATCTCGTCGAGGCTTCTCTCGAGACCGAGCACGTTGATGAGCTCGGTCTCGGGGATCTGCTGCTCGACCCGAAGGGCGAACAGGTCCTCACTGATATGCGCCTGCGCGTGTCGGCGCACCTTGTCGATGCGCTCGATGATCTGTTGGATGATCAGCTTCTGACTGATCATCACCGCGTAGTGTTCCATGAGACTGACGACGATTGCGATGGCGATACTCATGATCTACCACCCTTTCTCAGGCTCTCGCCTGTTTTTTTGCGGGCATTGAACACCCGCGGCGCCACCAACCTCCTTGTTGGTAGCTGCGTGGATGTTCATCCCTTATCCACTCACGAACAGTGTTCATGAGTGAATTGAGGGAGCGAAATCAGAGTGACTGTTTCGCCTCGACTCAGGTGTTCATTAGTTTGAACCGGTGATTTGCGCATACTCCTCGTGAGTGAGAAGAATCTGCAGACCGCACCGTTCGGTCTTGGTGAGTTCACCTTGCGCATGAGCGTAGGCGAGCACACAGTTGTGTACGTCATCGCTTTTGATAGCGATTCGACGCAGCTTGTCAGCAAGACTCCTCGATTGAGGAAATCCGCTTTCTACGAGCCCGACCAGACGACCAGCGTCGAGGACGAGTTCGCGACCGCGCTGGATGCTATTCTTTGAAGTGTTCACTTTGTCCTCTTTGTTGCGTTCAAATCTACTCCGAAAGGAGATAGAAAATGATGATGGCGATGATAATTTCACCCATGAGCACACCTCTTTTTTTGAAAAACGTTTCCTGGTCTTGGCTACGACAACACGTCATGGCCAAGAGTAGGATCCCGAGAGAGCACGAGCATTCGTGGTGTCGGGTCCAGATTGATATTGTGTGCGAAGTCGCTAGCCGCGACGACGCCCGCCCGAGGGGGTGAGGATCACTCCCTTGAACTTGCGCTCGATACCTCGCACGCTATTGCGCGCGGATTCGACCGCCTCAGGAGTCGTGCGGCACATGCCACACGCTTCTGCGAAGAGGGGGTGCCGGGCACCCGCGTTCATGTAGGCCGCGAGCACATTGCGTGCCTCGGACCGTGTCATGGATGTTTCCATTGTCAGCTCCGGAGCGGGTGGTTGGGCAAAAACTGCTTATCCCGCTCTCGTTTCTTGCACCGATGTTCGGTAGAAGAAATGAGAGCGAGATCTCCTATCTGGCCACGACTTGAAGTCATGATCAGAATGGGAGTCCGACAGAGCACGAGGTACGTGATGTCGGATCCAGTTGGTCACGTTATTCGGATGCTAGGGCATCTGACGTCTCGTTCAGTCGTTTGACCGTGATCACGCTAGTGATCACACCTACGATGAAAAAGACGAAGATGGGCATGCGCGTGATCACGGCGACGACTTCATCGTCGAAGTAGATCTTCGGCATCGTCACGAAGAAGTAGCCAGCGAATGCGCTGTAGCTGAGATACCTCACCTTCGTGAGCGTCGACTGAGCCGCTGCGTGACGCTGGTACACCGCATTTTCGAAGTAGAACTCTTGGTTGGCGATGTCCATCTCATCTGCTTCGTTCTTGCGCATATTCACGAGGATCTGGCTCTGGGTGTTGGCCATATCCTTCAATCGCTTGAAGGATCCCCGCACCCCTTTCATGAAAGAGGTTGCGACCATTGCGAGCACGATCATGGGTCCGCAGGTCAGTACGGCGAAGAAGATGATCGCGAGCAGGGGGTGACTGGATAGGTATACTTCCATGGGAACTCCATGGAGCGGGCTGTAAGGTGCAAAATCGCACGTCCCGCTCTCGTTTCTTGTTCTAACGTTGTCGTTAGGATGAGAAATGAGAGCGAGAACTATTTCGCTTCAGCTACCCAATCTTTCGATTCGGTGTCTGAATTGAAACTCGAGAATGAAAGGACATCATCTCGAGTTGGGTTTCCCCGAGCGCCTTGTGGCGCAGTGTTAATGAACGATAGAACGCTTTCTTACTTCAACCGGTTTTACCGATGAAGCATGTGGATTTATTCAGAGTGCACGCTATACACCGGTAGAGCGTGATTGCGTCCGAAGACGCTTTAGGCCCGCTTGAGGCAGGTCACGGCCACGATGTGGCCAGCCTCGTTGCGGATCGCGTTGTCCTTCGGACCGGTGCCGGGCACCAGCACGTCGTTGCGCGAGCCGTTCAGGGCTGCGCCGACCATGCCGGACACGACGTAGAAGACCCCGTCGGCCGGGGCCGGGAGGTCGATGACCTCACCGAAGGTGTCCCGCCCGAAGACGGGGACGGGCACACCGTCGATCAGCTCTCGCTGACCGGGGGTGCTCGTGACACGAGCGACACCGGCGGAGGCGAACGTGTGGTCCGCGCCGTCGACGTCACGAAGGGTGATGCTGTGGGGAGTGAGGTTAACGATCTTGGTCACTTGAAATCTCCTTCGGAGCAGGTGGTTGTGCAATGTGCATTCCCGCTCTCGTTTCTTTTTCTAACGTTGTCGTTAGGATGAGAAATGAGAGCGGGAGAACTCCTATCTGGCCACGACGCGAGGTCATGAGCAGAAGGGGAGTCCGACAGAGCACGAGTGTTCGTGATGTCGGATCCAGTCGGTGTGAAGTTGCGCAGGCGCTACCTGCGGGAAAAGTGCATGATACGTATAACCTCTTTCTTGTAGGTGGTGATTCTACTTACATCGCGCTAGCGTCGGCGATGTGTTCGCAATCGGGGTTACCGTGAATAGAGTCACGGCGATTTGAGACGCGTTTGCCTGCGGCTACTTCTTGGCACAACCGATCAAGTCGGTGGCTGTAGCGCTGCGTTACGCTCTCTGTTTCGGCGCGCGGGCATTACCCGCGGGAGATCTTCATGGCACGTATTACCTCTTTCTTTGTCGTAGTGGATCTTCAGATCGTGCAGGGCGCTGTCGGGCCCCAATGCGAAGGTTTGAAGATCGGGCTACGGAGACGCGATCGCTTTCGATCTAGAGGCGGAGTTACCCGCCGAAATAGGGCAAGGTTGATACCCTCTTTCTTGGCGTTGTTGGATGGTTACCGTGAAAGAGTCACGGCGGCCCGTAGCGCGCGAACGGATCAAGCGAATTGCGAGACGTCGTTGCGCACTAGGTGAATTCGGAGTGAACTCCTATCTGGCCACGACTTGAAGTCATGAGCAGAAGGGGAGTCCGACAGAGCACGAGTGTTCGCGATGTCGGATTCAGGGGCGTCTCTAGGCTTGCCTAAATGCGTTGACGTAGAAGGTTTTCAGTCCCTCGTCGTCACAGTGCACCTCAGTTTCTGGGCCGATTATGGGCATCAAAACGTCACTTCGTGTGCCCTTGAGAAAAGCGCCTACCGCTTCCTCAACGAGGAAGTAGACACCTTCCACAGGTTCGGGGAGTCCCAGTACTTCGTATTCGGTGGGTCGCTCATACACATGAATACCGACTCCTTTGAGTTGAATATTCTGTGGACGCTCGTCTCCGTTTGTCTTGGGTTTGATTACCACTGGCCATTCAGGCCAGAGAGTAAACCCGTTATGGGCTTGCTCCGCTGCTGTTACGGACACCTTGAAACTCGTTAAGTTTCTAATTTTCATTGAACCTTTGTGAGCGGACTGCAAAGTGCAAAATCGCACATCCCGCTCTCGTTTTTTCTCCTGATCTCAACCCTCCGGCTTCAACGCATCAAAGGGGAGAGGAAATCGGGAAAAAGAATGAAAGCGAGATCTCTTCATCATTCACCAACAATGTTGATGAATGAGTTCTGAGAGCGAAGGAGAAGAGTGAACTTCTCAACTTCGCAGGGAGTTCAGTTGATGGTGATCAGCTTGCGTTCTGATCGCTGGTGATATTCGTAGTTCAGCGCGGCAGTGATAATACCTACGCTATAGTAGGCTAAGGTGAGCGTGAGCTCGCCGCTCTTCCAGTAGAAGTGTGGGAGTGCAGCGAAGAAAAGCCAGCTGAAACCGCCGTAGCTAGCGATCCTTATCTTCCTCAACGTTGAGCGAGCCTCGGGAAGTGCTTCAGGTGTGACCAGCGCCAATGATCGCATGAAGCGGTAGGCGAGCCATACGAAGGAAATCGAGGGTCCGCAGGCGAGCATCGTGATGATGATGAACGCGAGAACACTGCTGATGACGATGTTTTCCATCTGTACCTCTTGCTTGCTGAAGATTGAAGGTTCGGCTCTTTCGCCGTGTCGGTAGTAGCACCGAATAGAGAAAGACGGTTGAAGAAGAGGCTGGCGAATACCCGAGGGCATTGCCTGCGTGTGGCTTGCTACTTTCAGAGTTGGCAGTCGAAACCGCCGTGGCTGATTTTGCGCACCGCTCGCAGACGCACCGTGTTCGGCTACCTGCGAGGTTCTTCTCCACCCGTCTTTGTCTATAACGATCGTTTCGGAGGCGGCGACTCATCGGATAAAAATCCAACGAGAAGTGGTTCAAGGCCGCCGAAGCGGTTGAATCCGTACAGGGTTCAGATGAAGGATTCCAGTCGAAACCGGATTCCTACAGCGTCCACCTGTTTGCCTCCTCCAAAACGATCATTACAACAAAAAATGACGCATGAAGCGTCACGGGATACCGAGCAAAGCAATAAGCGCTACACCTAGCCATAAAGGCCGGTAAGTTCGTTCATTGCTTGTCTTGGCTCTCCTCCGTGACAAGCTCTTAAGTTGTAAGGTTGTTACATCCTCGACGTATTACTCTACCATGAATCACCTAAACTGTCAAGTGATTGCTTTTCTTTTCTAACCTTAGCCATTATTTAACCAACGTGGCTAACATTAGCGATATTTATGGAATATACGCCCGAGATAAGCCTCCTTCGCTCATCTCATTACCATACAAGTATAGCACGTTTTTGACATAATAGCAAGTACTAATCTTAGCCAAATTGGCTAAGAATGGGCTACATCGACCCATCGAAGCCCCCTACCCCCGCCCGACTACGCAGAGCCTTCGTCGGGCGACCCCTTCCCACGTTTGTGGAAGGGGTTAGGGGCAGTAGCTGCTGATGATGTGTATGACACGATCGACGTTTTCTTGTACTTCTTTGTTTGTGAAACGCAGAACATGATGACCAACGCTTTTGAGGTAAAGCGTTCTAAGCGTGTCGTGATTTTGCTGGCCCTCGCTTTCGTGGATTGAGCCGTCTATTTCGACTACCAGTCTTGCGGTAGGGCAATAAAAGTCAACGATATAATCACCAATGCTATGCTGCCGGCGAAAACGGCAACCAAGCTGAGACCCTCGGACTCGTTCCCAGATCATACGTTCAGCGGCAGTCATAGTTGCTCTGAGCTCTCTTCTTCGGTCCTTGTATTCAGGACGGTTATAGATACGTGTAAATGTCATAGTACTTAACTCCGTTCACTTTTTACGTTGTTGCTGTCAATAACCAAAAACCCCTTCCACAAATGTGGGAAGGGGTCGGTAGACATATATCTAACGCACAATAAATGTGGCTACCGGGGGTAGGGGGCTTTGAGAGGCAAAATCGGATGTAATTGAAGACCCCGCCCTCGCCGCATTTCTACGGTTTGGACGGGGTCAGTCTCAGATCAGCGCCTCGAGCTCGGCGTTGGCACGCCGGTGGTTGCGCAAGCTTCGTTTCGGAGTCGGCTCTTCGGCCTCGTCCTCACTTGCTCGGCGACGCACCCGGCGGCCCTCTTCGCGGAGCGTTGCCTCCCGCTTCGCTTCGGCCCTCATCTCCTGCGAGGGAGTGAAGACCTTGAGCGGCGGGGTCGCCTCCTCGTCGACGCCACAGCAACGCGCGCAGTTGCACGAGTTGGGCTCCAGGGCCTCGAGGTCCCAACGGATCTCTCGAGCCAGGCGCTCATCTTCGCGGAGTTCGTCCCAGTTTTTCCAGGGTAGCTCGTAGTTCTCATACTCCTCACACATCTCGGATGTGAAGGACTGGAGGCTGTAGAGCAATCCCAGGGGTGGTCTGGCACCACCTGCCGCGAACAGTTTCTTCGTGATGTCGGTCACGAGCGCGAGCTCGCCCAACATCCGAAGTTTCGGATCGTCCGTGATTTCACCACGGAGCTGAAGGTTCTTGTATTGAGCCAGGCGCGAAACCTGACCGACCGTTTCGCCAGTGGCGATCGTCGTAAACACGGGGAGTTCTTAACATAGTATGCAAAATATGTCAACAGTATGCTTTACATAAAAATGAGGCCAACGCAAAATCCCCCAACTCAGTACGAGTTAGGGGATTCAGCAGTTGTGGTCTTGATGTTGCCTAGGCGGCGAGCTGGTCGATGAGCGACTGGCGCTCGTTCTCGCGGGCCTTGCGCGCCGAGCTGAACCGCGGGCTCTTCTTGGGGCCGTGGTTCGCTTCGTTGTAGAGGCGGTCGACGCGACTGTGCTTGTGGTTGCCCGGGATGAACCGGTGCCAGCCCTTGTAGTCGCAGTTGCGCGGGTTCCGCGGGGCGATCCACTTGGCCCGCCAGATGCGCGGGTCGTGGGTGGGGTCGAGCTCCTCGAATCGCTCGGCCCACGAGAGGGCGTCGAGCAGGCGGCGGAGGGTCGACTGCAGACGCGTCTGCTGCACCTCGAGCGCTTCCTGCATCTCGCTGAGCTCGTTGCGCTCCTCGAAGTAGTAGGGATGGTCCTCCCAGACCGGGCTCGTCAGAACCTCGTTGGCGACCGCGGTGAGACTCTGGGCCTGTCCCAGGGAGTTCTCCACGTCGCTGATGCCCTTGAGCAAGTCGAGGGTCGACAGCTTGGGGAGCTCGCGAGCATTCACCCAGAAGATGATGGCGTCTTCGCGAAGCCAGTTGATCTCCTGCATGAGGTTTCCGAAGGTCGCCGGGTAGCTCCTCATCATCTCCAGAACCCGGTTGAAGGAGACATCCGAGATATAGTGATTCACTCTACCTGCTTTCTGGCCAATGGCCACAAATGTGCCGACACAATATATCTTATAATGGTCATTTTGTCAATCATATGTTGGACGCTTGACCTTTTATAGTGACCTTGGTAGAATCCGCACGAAACCACGCGGCTTGACAGGTGTTTGTACAGATACTTGTCATGGCTTTCGTGAAAGATTGATCCCCTTTCACTGCAAATGCGATACACCCATTCTTAATCGAGTCTCCTCCCAACTTTTCCCCGTTGGGAGGCGTTTTGATATTTTGGTCGCTTTCCGGTGTGATTTCACCTAATCAAAACAAGCGTTTTGTGTTTTTGCGGCGACGCCCGTCACCCCTGGCGGCTCTGTCTTTTTTTGACGGCCCCGCGGCAAAGCATAACAACGTTCATTATTTTCATCGCTCCCATGTCTCATGCGATGTCGTTTAAGCGACAAGAGCCAAAGGACCGCGACCGCCGTTATTTTACGGCCGCCCGCGACGCCATGGCCTTGCCAGATTTGATTGAGGTGCAAAAAACCTCTTATCGTTGGTTCCTTGAAGAAGGTATCCGCGACTTGTTCAAAGAGATCTCGCCGATCAAAGATTTTATCGGCCGTGATCTTGAGTTGTCGTTCGTCGATTATTATTTCGACGAGCCAAAGTTTGATGAGAAGACGTCCAAAGAAAAGCACGTTAACTACGAAGCTCCGATTCGCGTAAAGCTTCGCCTCACGAACAAGCGTTCGAACTTCGAAAAAGAATCCGAGGTGTATCTTGGTGACCTCCCACTCATGACCGATCGCGGTACCTTTATCGTGAACGGTATTGAGCGTGTGGTCATTACCCAGCTCGTGCGCTCAGCCGGTGTTTTCTTTACCGCTGAAGCCATGCATGGCCGCCGTTATTACGGGGCAAAAATTATCCCTTCACGTGGTGCTTGGCTCGAATTCGAGACCGACGCAAACAACGTGCTTTGGGTAAAAATTGATCGCAAACGCAAAGTTGCCGCAACGGCTCTCTTGCGTGCTTTCGGTTTGGGTTCAGACGACGAGATCCGCAAGGTGCTCGAAGATGTCGATATTCATCCTCTTAATAAGTACGTTGAAGCAACGCTTGCAAAAGATGTTTCATCGAACGAAGACGAAGGCTATATCGAAGTCTATAAGCGCATTCGCCCAGGTGATCTTGCAACGGCAGAAAATGCCAAGCAGCTCATCCACTCGATGTTCTTTAACTTTGATCGCTATGACTTGTCGGCTGTAGGTCGCTATAAGTACAATAAGCGTTTCAACCTGAACTCCGAACACGGTTTTGTTTCACAAGAAGAAAACCGCATTCTTTCAAAAGAAGACGTGATTGCTCTTTTGCGCGAATTGATTCAACTCAATGTCTCGCAAGACGAAGCAGACGATATCGATCACTTGGGTAACCGTCGCGTACGTGCTGTTGGTGAGCTCGTTCAGAGCCGCTTCCGCATTGGTCTCGCTCGTATGGAGCGTATCGTGAAGGATCGTATGTCCACGATGGACATGAACGATATCAATCCAGCGAAGTTGATTAATGCTCGTCCTGTTATTGGTGCAATTCGTGAGTTCTTCATGAGTTCGCAGCTTTCGCAGTTCATGGAGCAAACCAATCCATTGGCTGAGCTTGAACATAAGCGCCGTTTGTCGGCGATGGGTCCTGGTGGTCTTACACGTGAACGCGCGGGCTTTGATGTTCGCGATGTGCACCGCACACACTATGGTCGTATTTGTCCGATTGCTTCACCTGAAGGTCCAAACATCGGTCTCGTAGGTCACATGGCAAGTTATTCGCGTATCAACGAATACGGCTTCATCGAAGCTCCGTATCGTCTCGTGAAGAACTGGGCGAAGAACGATGGTCAAGACGCCATTGGCGAAGTTTTGCGCGTAGACGTCAATGACGGCGAAGGCAAAACGGTCGGTAAGGCAGGGGAAGAAGTCGATAAGAAACTTGCTGAAAAATTAGCAAAAATCTCAATCGATAAATTGCCTGTAGACCCAACGGTCACCAGTGAAATCGTTTATTTGAATGCGTTCACTGAAGAACGTGGTACCACGGCACCTGCAACGACGGCCATCGATAAGAACGGCAAATTCATGCACGACCGTACGCCTGCCCGTAAAAACGGCGAGCCTACCATTGTCGATGTGCATGAGATTGACTATGTCGACGTTTCGTCCAAGCAGATTCTCTCGGTCGGTACGTCCTTGATCCCGTTCGTTGAACACGATGACGGTCACCGCGCTCTCATGGGTACCAACATGCAACGTCAGGCTGTGCCTTGTATTAAGCCAGATGCGCCAATTGTTGGTACGGGTGTAGAACGCCGTGTAGCGATCGACGCTGGTCATGCAATTATCGCTCCGGTTGATGGTGTTGTGGTTGCGGTCTCTGGTAATCTCGTTGAATTGCAAGGTGAGGACGGCGCGATTCGCCGTTACGAACTCTCCAAGTTCCAACGCTCTAACCACTCGACGTGTTTGAACTTCCGTCCAACCGTGAACAAGGGTCAAAAGATTTATGCCGGTGAAGTGCTTGCTGACGGTACATCCGTTCAACATGGTGAACTTGCTCTCGGTCAAAACCTTCTTGTCTCGTTCTTGTCATGGGACGGTTATAACTACGAAGATGCCATTATTTTGTCTGAGCGTCTCGTACACGAAGATCGTTTCACATCGATTCATATCGAGCACCACGTACTCGATGTGCGTGATACCAAGCTTGGTGCTGAAGTCGTCACATCAGATATCCCAAATGTTTCTGAAGAAAAATTCCGTCATCTTGATGAGCATGGCATCGTGCGCATCGGTGCTGAAGTAAAATCCGGTGACATTCTTGTCGGTAAGATCACGCCAAAAGGCGAGACTGATCTCTCGGCTGAAGAAAAACTTCTCCGTGCGATTTTCGGCGAGAAGGCTCGCGATGTTCGCGATTCTTCGATGTATCTTGAGCACGGCGAAAAAGGCAAAGTCGTTGATGTAAAAGTCTTCTCACGCGACAATGGCGACAAATTGCAGCCTGGCGTATTACGTCAGATCGTTGTTTCGGTCGCTGATCTTCGTAAGATTCAGGTAGGTGATAAGCTTGCTGGTCGCCATGGTAACAAAGGTGTTATCTCGCGCATCGTAAAAGTCGAAGACATGCCGTTCTTAGAGGACGGTACTCCCGTCGACATTATTCTTTCACCTCTTGGTGTTGTTTCTCGTATGAACTTGGGCCAGGTGCTTGAAACCCATCTGGGTCTTGCAGCGAACGCTCTCGGTTATATGGTGGCGACGCCGGTGTTTGACGGTGTTCCTGAAGAGACGATCCGCGAAGAGTTAAAGCGCGCTGGCTTCCCAGAAGACGGCCAGATCCCTCTCTACGACGGTCGTACCGGTGAAAAATATGACCATGATCCGACCGTTGGTTTGGTCTATATGTTGAAGCTCAACCATATGGTTGAAGACAAGATTCACCAACGCTCCATTGGTCCATACTCGCTCATCACGCAGCAACCTCTCGGCGGTAAAGCCCAGTTCGGTGGTCAGCGCTTCGGTGAAATGGAAGTATGGGCGCTCGAAGCTTACGGTGCCGCTCATACTCTTCAAGAAATTCTCACGATTAAATCGGATGACGTTCCTGGCCGCTCAAAAGCGTACGAGGCCATTATCAAAGGCGAACCGATTAAAAAAGTGAACGTACCAGAATCCTTCAATGTCTTGGTTCGCGAATTAAAAGGCTTGGGTCTCGACGTTGAGTTGTTGAAAAACGGCAAACGCCTTGAAGACAGCTCGCCAAAACCTGAGCACTTCCGCTCACGTCCTACGCCAACCGCTACCGAAGAAGATAATTGGGACGCAGCACCTCCTGCTGAATTCTAACTCACCATTACCGACCACAACGTATGGCCTATTTCCACACGGAACATATCAAGTCCACGGACTTTGATTCTATCCGCTTGCGCGTCGCCTCTCCTGAGGTGATCCGCGGCTGGTCTTATGGTGAAGTCACCAAGCCGGAGACCATTAACTACCGTACCCAAAAACCTGAAAAGAGCGGTTTGTTTGCCGAAGAAATTTTTGGTCCGTCAAAAGACTGGGAGTGTTATTGCGGCAAATATAAGAAGATCCGTTACAAAGGCATTATCTGTGACAAGTGTGGCGTCGAAGTGACGCACTCACTTGTTCGCCGTGAGCGCATGGGCCACATCGAGCTTGCTGCTCCTGTGACACATATTTGGTTCTTGCGCTCCGTGCCATCCAAAATCGGCATGGTGCTCGACATGTCCATTCAGTCGCTTGAAAAAGTGATTTACTTCACGGTTTTCATCATCACCGCGGTCGATGAACAACTTCGCGAGCAAACCGTCGAGATGGTTCGCACCGAATATAAGGGTAAACGCAAAGGTATTGAATCTGAAGGCGACCGCAACCGCGAACGTCTTCAGAAGCAGGCAACCGAACAAAATTGGGATGCCGGCAAACTCAATAAAGAGATGGACAAGGCCGAAGAAGAAAAAACGCGCCGTCTCGAAGAGCTTGATGCAGACTTTGAAGTTGCAGATAAAGAACTCAAAGATCTCAAGCCTCTCAAGATTCTCTCTGAAACCGAATACCACGAACTCTCGCTCAAATACGGTCACGTCTTTGAAGCAAAAATCGGTTCTGAAGCTGTTGACCAGCTTTTGCGCTCGATCGATCTTCAGGCAACGGTCAACAATTTGAGCGAAAGCTTGAAAGACGCTTCTGAAGCAAAGCATGACAAACTCACGCGCCGCTTAAAGCTCTTGCGCTCTCTCGTCCAAAACGAAATCGACCCATCTTGGATGGTGCTCAAAGTGCTTCCTGTCATCCCACCAGACCTTCGTCCGATGGTGGCTCTCGATGGTGGACGCTTCGCGACATCAGATCTTAATGATCTCTATCGCCGCGTAATCAATCGCAATAACCGCTTAAAGCGTTTGCTCGAACTCAATGCGCCAGAAGTCATCGTGCGCAACGAAAAGCGCATGTTGCAAGAAGCCGTTGATTCGCTCATCGACAATAGTGCTCGCTCGGCAAAAGCCGTAACGGCGCCAACCGGCAAAAAGCGCCAACTCAAATCTCTTGCGGATATTCTCAAGGGTAAGCAGGGTCGCTTCCGTCAGAACTTACTTGGTAAGCGTATCGACTACTCTGGTCGTTCGGTTATCGTCGTTGGTCCAAATCTTGAATTGCACCAGTGCGGTCTTCCAAAGACCATGGCGCTTGAGCTCTTCAAGCCATTCATTATTGCTGAACTTATTAAGCGCGAGCTTGTTCACAATATCCGCTCGGCCAACCGTTATATCGAAGCCGATCACGCCGAAGTTTGGGACATTCTTGAGCGCATCGCTGAAGACGCCGTCGTTCTCTTGAACCGCGCACCAACCCTTCACCGTCTCGGTATCCAGGGTTTCCAACCAAAGCTCATTGAAGGTAAAGCGATTCAGATCCATCCAATGGTCTGTCCGGCCTTTAACGCCGACTTTGATGGTGACCAAATGGCTGTTCACATCCCACTTACCGAAGAAGCGCGTTGGGAGGCAAAGAACCTCATGCTTTCGACCAAGAACCTTCTCAAGCCTGCTACCGGTCAGCCAGTGGCAAAACCTGATAAGGATATCGCTTGGGGTGCCTACTACATGACAACTTCGTTGCCTCCAGTAGATGGCAAGATGAAAACCTTTGGTTCGGTAGAAGAAGCAAAATATCTCTTCAATACCGGTAAGCTCTATATCCGCGAGACCATCAAGGTGCGCGTGAAGCAAGGTGAGCCTGTAATCGAAACCAATATCGGTCGCGTGCTCTTGAATGAACTCTTTCCAAAAGAAATTGGCTTCAAGAACGAAGTAATCGGTACCAAGCAACTTGGTGAAATCGTGCGCCAAACCATCGAGCTTCGCGGCTTTGAACGTACGGCCCGTTTCTTGGATGAAGTAAAAGCCATGGGCTTCTTGTACATCACCAAGTCCGGTTTCTCGTACGGCATGGGTGACCTTCCTGCACTTCCTAAAGATGAAATTCTTCAGCGTGGTGATGATAAGGTCGAAGAAATCGAAGACCAGTACAAAGAAGGTCTTCTCACCAAAAAAGAACGTTATAACCAGATCATTCGTATTTGGTCAGACGTTCGTGACCAGTTGCAGCGCATGTCGCGAGACTCGCTCGACAAAGAAGGTGCGGTGTTCGCCATGATGGATTCGGGTGCTCGTGGTTCGGTCTCTCAGCTTACCAACGTGGTAGGTATGAAGGGTCTCGTTTCAAGTCCATCCGGTGACATTATCGAGCTTCCTATTCGTTCATCCTTCCGTGAAGGTCTCGACGTTCTTGAGTACTTCATCTCGTCTCACGGTACACGTAAAGGTTTAACCGATACCGCTCTTCGTACCGCGAACGCTGGTTATCTCACTCGCCGTCTCGTTGATGTGGCACAAGATGTCATTATTAACGCCGAAGAATGTGGTGACACTGAAGGCGTAATCATAACGCATGAAGAATGTGAAGAAATCGGTGAACCAATGCTTACGCGTTTGCTCGGCCGCGTTCTCGTCAAAGACTTGAAAGACGCTGAGAAGAACACCCTCTTGAAAAAGGGCACGCTTATTCTCGAAGATCACGTCAAAACCCTCGTTGGTAAAGAGATTCTCGAAGCGAACGTGCGCTCGGTTATGACGTGTAAGTTGAAGCGCGGTTTGTGTCAGAACTGTTATGGTTATGACCTCGCGTACAACCAAATGGTCAAACTCGGTACCGCCGTTGGTATCGTCGCTGCACAATCGATTGGTGAACCTGGTACTCAGCTCACCATGCGTACCTTCCACTCTGGTGGTGTCGCAGCAGCGGATATTACCCAGGGTTTGCCTCGTGTTGAAGAATTGTTCGAAGCACGTATCCCAAAGCGCAAAGCGATCTTCGCTGAAGTTGCCGGTAAGGTGCGTATCGTTGAAGGCGAGAAGCGCGAGCTTCGTACGGCAAAGGGCGAAAAACTTGTCGACAACGCTTCAGCAACACGTACGCTCGTCATCGACTACAAAGCCGAAAACGAACAGACGTTCACCTTCACTAAAAAAGACATCGTCAAAGTTGAGGATGGTCAAAAGGTGAAAGAAGGCGCGATGTTGATCGTGAAGGCTAGCGGCGAAGAAATCGTCGCTCCTCACAAGGGTCATGTCACGATCGTCAAAAACAAATTGCGCTATGTCTATGACGCGACCAGTGCTTGGGAGGCAGAAGTGCCTTCTGGCTACTCGATCTTCGTCAAAGACGGCCAAGAAGTTGAAGTCGGTCACGTGCTCACCGAAGGTCAATATGAACTTCAAGAGCTTTTCAGACTTCGCGACCAAGACGCCGTTATGCGTTACCTTCTCAAAGAGGTTCTCGCTATCTATGCATCGCAAGGTCAGAAGTTGAACGCAAAACACATCGAGGTGATCATTCGCCAAATGTTCTTGCGTGTTCTCGTTAAAGACGCCGGTGATACCGAACTCTTGCCGGGACAAATCGTTGACCGTTATCGCGTTGAGACAGAAAACAAGCGTATTCTTGAACTCGGTAAAGGTGAGGTTGCTACCTTCCGCCCATTGTTTATGGGTATCACTAAGGTGGCTCTCTCGACCGAATCCTTCTTGTCTGCTGCTTCGTTTATGGAAACCGCTCGTGTGCTTATCGACGCTGCCGTTAATGGTAAGATCGATCGTCTCGAGGGTCTCAAAGAAAACGTCATCATCGGTCGCCTCACTCCTGCTGGTACCGGTTTCGGTGCGGATCTCTCTGGTGATGAACCAGCTCCAAACCCAGCCACGCCTGCAGAAGATGTCGCTGACCCAATGACCAAGGTTGAAAAAGAAAAAGAAGAAGTAAAAGACGAGGCTTAGGCCAAATCACAAAAAACACCCCGACGTAACGTCGGGGTGTTTTTTGAAGTCACAATTTGTGACTTCAACGACAAATATCTTGACATCGTGGCTTAAATTATGGAACGGGGTAGAGATATGCATTACGAGCTAACTCCAATTACGGCGGAAATCCTTTCAAAGATCTACGAATTCAATGGCAAAAAAGTCATGTTAGACGCTGATTTAGCTCATCTTTATGGAGTTACAACAAAACAGCTCAATCAAGCTGTTAAACGCAACAAAGACCGATTCCCAGATGATTTTATTTGCTTAGTTGAGCGTCAAAACTTGAGGTCACAAATTGTGACCTCAAGTTTAAAGCAATACGGAGGAAGGAGATATGCCACTATTCTGTTCACCGAACAAGGTATCGCCATGCTCTCATCGGTCTTACGCAGCGAGCGGGCTGTAAAGGTGAATATCGAAATTATGCGCGCCTTTGTGCGGGCGCGTGAATTCTTGTTAAGCCAACAAGAACTTCACTACAAACTCGAAGATCTAGAAAAGCGCTTCGATGAAAATTTCAAAATTGTTTTTGATGCCTTACGCGAAGTTATTACGGTTAAAGAAAAAACCAATGAGATTGGATTTAAAACGGATGAAATTAAATAGGCCAGTGCAGCAAGATCTCTGCAATGGCCAGAAGGAGGACATGCTCCTTAGCGTTTTATGACGAGTCTCACTTGGTAAGGGCGAGACATCGATTGGTGCTGGATAAGGTTCATCCTGCTCATCGGTACGCGCTCTGACGCATGATAGATCGCTACGCTCCAGCCACGCAATGCGCGACAGGGCGTAGAAACCATCGTTTCTGGCATGGATTATGCCCAGAGAACCGTTGAGTTTTTATACCTCCTCCTTTCTGCCGGTGGTTTGGCTCGGCCACCTTAGGGTAAATATCCTGCTCTGCCAAGCGCTAGCGAATTGACCAAGGTTCTTGCATCCACTAGCCTTAAGCGAGTTATGCGCATTCTCGGCATCGATCCAGGTTTTGACCGCACGGGCTGGGGTGTGATTGAAGTCGTGAAAAATGAGTTTCGTTGGATGGGTCACGGCTGCATCCAAACATCATCAAAAGATGTTTTTACAAAACGCCTTCAAGAGACGCGTGACGGCGTTGAACGCATTATCAAAAAAGCGAAGCCTGATGTCGTGGTTGTTGAGCATCTCTTTTTTTCAAATAATGCAAAGACCGCAATCAATGTCGGGATGGGGAGGGGAGTGATCTTGCTCGCCATCGCGGATGCAGGTATCCCGCTCGTTGAACTCACGCCAAACCAAGTAAAGCAGGCAACAACAGGTTACGGTGCAGCAAAAAAAGAACAGATCCAAGAAATGGTAAAACGTTTATTGAAATTGAAAGAGATCCCAGAGCCAGATGATGCGGCTGATGCGTTAGCGATTGCGATTGCTGGTTCGACCATAAAGACAAAATAGAAAAAACGAAGAATCAAAAAAGCCGGCGAGTCGCCAGCTTGGTAAAGGTTGTGAGAAGATGATCGGTGCCAAGATGGCTGAGCAGGGAGACCCCCGTGTAGGCCACAGCAACACCGACGATGCAGACGAGCAGGCACCAGCTGTAGCGAGGCGATTTCATACCTGCGCGTTCCTCTTGATAAGCCGTCTTCAGGTTTTTATACCCAAAGCTGTACGTACCGAGGCCAGCCAATACCAGTGAGAGTCCAGCGAACGAATGGTCACCCGTGAGAGCATAGGCTCCAAAGATGACGGCGCTCAGAGTCAGCGCCACCGACAAGGTGACGATCGCCTCGGTGCGCTCGGACTCCACCAGAAACTTTGCCAAAGAACGAACGTGCGATTCCATTGAAGGCTCTCCTAAGGTTGAGGTTGTTAAACGATGCGTGAGTCATTTCGGGGACCCACAACCCGTTACGCTATTCCCACGTGGGCGCGACTTCTTGCTTGTTCAGCAAGCTGCCGAGCTTGGTGCGAAATCCGTGAGCTCCCATGAGGGTTCGCTCGCGGTCGGTCAAGAACTCCTTCGCTCGTGCCAGGTGCTGAGCCTCCGAGTCACGTCCACACCGCAGCGTTGTGCGCGGTTGGCCATTCTCGTCCTCGAGGGCGTTCACCTTGCGCAGAAGAGCGACGAGCTCCTTCCACGCCTCCGCGTTGTCGTGCCACCGCTTGAGGCGGGCCACGAACTTCGCGTCATCCAACCGGGCCGTGGCCCATGCCTGGATCTCGTGCAGCGTGCCGCGCTCGAGCAGTTCGCGGGGAGGAAAGATCCCACTCTGATTGAGCTCGCGGATGAACCGCTGCCGCTCTTTCAGATAGCGCTTGCGCGCTTCTTCGTTGCGGCCGAAGCCGGTCAGAAGGGTCTTGAGGGACGAAACACTCTCACTGATGAGCTTTTCCATGTGTAACTCCTGGAGACCCGGTGGTTGGTGGGCCTCTCATCATTCATTCTCAGGCATGGTCAGAATGAAAGAAGAAAGGCTCATCAAGGGTTTGGCTATCACGGCAGCAGAACGCTAGCAGAATATGTCAATTATGTCAAGTCTATTGTTGACATAATATGAATGTGGTACTATTTCGCTTAACAACGTATGAAAAACCCATCCGAAAAAGGTCCACTCATGGCTCCAGAAGGGATGCCTACAGCAATGGGAGGAGTCATCAAACGAAGGCCAGCCCAGATGCCTGCGCGATTGCCGCAAACGACTTTGGGTGCAAAAACAAAAAATGAACGACCTATCCCAACTCGCGAACAACAGTTGGATATCGTTCGTTGGTGGAGAGAAAACCGTTCAATTGCCTGGAAGCCTTCAGAGAATGGTGGCCGTATAACGATCAGTGAAGATGATCGCCAGCTCTATCATAGAAAAAAAATCGAGCATTCGGCTGGTAATAAGCACGAAGCGTCTGGCTATCTTGAATATGTCATTCTTGAAGCGTATGCAACGGACGGTGCCTTAAAGGGGCGCTATGACGTGGCAAATGGGGACGTCGTACCATTCGATCCCTGTGATATCGACGATAAAACCATTGGTGCCGATAGTTTATTACTCTATCTTGATCAAGAGAATGAACGTGAAGGCGCATTAGTGGTGGTGGATGGAACGCTTGATCCGGTCGAACACGCCTATAAGCTTGCGCGCGGCCTTCAGAGAACGGCATCAGGTGATATCGCAAATGCCTACTGGTATGATGTTGAATCCGACGAGCCAGGTTCTACCTACGATTTACCAAAAGAAGGCAAGATACCTGTGATAAATACTTCGGTGTATATGCCAGGAGAGCTTATGGAGCGTTATGTAGATAGCAGGACAACGGCGGCAGAGGGTGATCAATTACTTAAACGCATGGCAGCAATCATCGCTCACCAACAGTCTTGGGAGTTAGAATTGCACGCACGTCTGTTAACCAAGTCGTTAACACTTGATCGTGGTGCGCAATTTATGAAAGAGCATGTTGTCGGTATGAAGCGAGGAGATTTGTTAAATGAATTGCAAAGATTGAGTGACACGGCAGAAAACTCTCTAAAGGCAGAAGTTGCAAGAATCCTTAAAATCACGTTACCGGTTGCATGGGAGGCAGAAGAAAAACACCCTATTCTGGATGCTCAAGGTAAACGTATAGCCGAGAGTTTAGAATCATCCCAGCGCGTTGCGAGGCTCAGAGGTTAAGAAAAGGATAAAAATAACCCGCACTCGTTCATGTGCGGGTCAGGGATTGATGGCAGCGAGATGACGTTGGTACTGCTCGTGATAGTTATCTTCGATGGCATCGATGAGCCAACGAGATGGTGTTGCGCCTTGCAGTCGCTTCGCATGTGCTATTACGAGGCAAAAAAGGATTTCGCGGTCCTCGATATACTGAAGAAGTCCGTAGATGAGGTAGGCTTTACCGTCGCCTTCATCCTTACAAAGCGGAATGCTGTGGCCAGGGCTTGTTTCAAGCACGGCAATTTTTCTTACGAAGCGCAGACGCGGATAGGTCTGTGCAAGGAGCAGGGTAATCCCATCAGAAAGAGCACTCGGACGGTCGGTCAATTCACTTCGCATGTCTTATCTCACCTAATCAGAGAGTATTGAACCAGGCCTACCCTACAGTAATTTTGGTATTTGTCAATATTTAAATACCTCCATCACCTAATCATCCAACCCTGCTCTGTACAAACGGCCCTCTTTGAGGGTGCCACGACGGCTCTTCTCATCCATGCGGCGTTCTTTGGCCCCTCGGGTCGGTTTGGTGGGTTTGCGTTCAATCTGGGGTTTTAGGGCTTTTTCAACGAGTTCATGGACGATTTCGACGGCGCGTTCAAGATTTTGCTTCTGCGAGCGTAATTCTTGAACTTTTAATACCAATTCACCTTCATCGTTAATGCGATTCTTCAAATTCTCGAGTAATTGGTCTTTTTGGTCCTCTCTAAGGGCTTTTGAGGTTAAAATTGGCCAGCGCAATAAGACGGCGCTCGAGGTCTTATTGACTTTTTGTCCGCCCGGGCCCGAAGAACGAACGTATTCGAGCTCAAATTCGTCGCGTGAAATCACCGGTGGCTGCCAGCTTTCAGCTTGTGCTTTGGGGAGGCTGAGAGCCGCCGCGAACGGATTTTCAAAAGGCATAGATCACCAGTATATCACGACGGTGAAACCCTTGACGCAAGACTCGATTTTGGCGTGAAAAACGGGTAGAATAGGGCCAACCTCTAAGGTTGAATACTTGCTTACTTATGCAGATTTATTGGCATGGACTCTCTTGTGTCCGCATCGAGGCATCCTTCGGCGATCGCGATGCTGTTCTTGTGACGGATCCTTATTCGAATGACAGCGGTTTGCGTTTTCCGCGAACGCTTTCTCCAGATATCGTCGCGCTTACGCATCAAGACGACGAGCGTTTTCCGCAGGACGCGTTTCAAAACACGCCGTTCACGATCAAGACTCCAGGCGAGTACGAAGTGAATGGTTTTTTCGCGTATGCAATGCCTCTCAAAAAAGAAGGAGACGAATACCCTTATCACTTAATGTATCGCTTTGAAGTTGAAGGCATGTCGATTGGTTTTATCGGCCAATTAAATCGCGCCCTCACCGATGACGAAGTTTCATCACTCGGTAATATCGATATCTTGTTGTTGCCTGTTGGCGGCGGTGATCGCATGAGCGCTAAGCAAGCTGTTGATACGATTGCTCGCGTTGAGCCTCGCATGGTGGTGCCTTTGGCCTATCACGTGGACGGTCTCAAAGAAGAGCTCGGTTCAGCCGACGCTTTCTGCAAAGAACTCGTCTGCCAACGCAATGACGCAAACAAACTCAAGATCTCGCGCAAAGATTTGCCGTCAGAAGATCTCGTCGTCACGGTTCTCGAACGCGCTTAATACTCACTATGCCACGCACCTTGAAACCCGCCCCAACTCGTCGAGCCAAAGCGCCAAAAGCGCGAGGCAATGTGTTTGAGGCGCTTGAGCCAAGAATCCTTTCACCAGAAGAAAAACGCGAATTGATTAAGGCCCACGCCGAAGCACGCGTCGGACAAGATCGCGGTTTCTCGATCGGCTATGTGATCGCGATTGCCGCCTCAACCTTGATGATCGGGACTGGTTGGATGATGTCTTTTGGTCGCGGTATATGGTTGACCAAGCCGCCCGTGCCTGATGCGGCGGTCGAGACGATTAAAGAAACAGCAGAATCAGTGCGCGCAGATGTGACATTATTTAGAGATCAGGTCATTGAACGTAAGAATTTAGAGCAAGCAACCTCAACCGAGCAATAATCCTATGGAAGAAGCAATCATCCCTCCGCAGCCAGCAGAGCTGCCGCACGGTATCAAATCCGTCCCACTGATCGACGAAGTTCAGACGGCCTTTTTGGACTATGCCATGTCGGTTATCGTCGACCGCGCCTTGCCAGACGTACGTGACGGCTTAAAGCCGGTTCATCGCCGCATTCTCTACTCGATGTGGAATTCAGGTTTACGTGCCAATGCGAAGTTTCGCAAATCGGCAACGGTTGTTGGTGACGTGCTTGGTAAATACCATCCGCATGGTGACTTTTCGGTGTATGAAGCCATGGTACGCATGGTGCAAGAATTTTCGTTGCGTTATCCGTTGGTGCGTGGTCAAGGTAACTTTGGTTCGGTTGATGGTGATTCGGCCGCTGCCTATCGTTATACCGAAGCCAAGCTCTCGCCGATCGCCGAAGAAATGCTTTTTGATATCGACAAAGAGACGGTGGACTTTAGACCAAACTATGACGGTTCACATGATGAGCCTCGCGTCTTGCCAGGCAAGCTCCCAAACTTGATTTTGAACGGTACCCTCGGTATCGCCGTTGGTATGGCGACCAATATCCCGCCACATAATCTCACCGAAGTCTGTAACGGCATCGTGGCATTGATTGAGGACGGGGACATCTCAATCGAAGACCTCGTTAAAATCATCCCTGGCCCGGATTTTCCAACGGGCGGTATTATTTATGACAAGAATGCCATCATGCAGGCATACGCGACAGGTCGCGGCGGTATCGTGATGCGTGCTAAAACCGAAATCGTTGAAGAAAAAGCCGGATCTTTTCAAATTATCGTCAGTGAATTGCCCTACCAGGTAAACAAAGCCACCTTGCTTGAAAAGATGGCTGAGCTCGTGACCGAAAAACGCATCGAAGGCATTCGTGATTTACGTGATGAGTCCAATAAAGAAGGTATTCGCATGGTGATCGAGTTGAAGAAAGACTCGTATCCAAAAAAAGTTCTCAACCAGCTTTTCAAGTTCACGCAATTGCAAGAAGCCTTTCACGTTAATTCGCTTTGTTTGGTGGACGGCATTCAGCCGCGTATTTTGACCATCAAGCATTTGCTTGAAGAATACATCTCGCATCGCAAAGAAGTGGTTCGTCGCCGTACCCAATATGACCTCGATCGCGCAAAAGAACGCATTCATATTTTAGAAGGTTTGCGTATCGCGCTTTTGCACATCGATGAAATCATCGCCGTGATCAAAAAGTCCAAAGACAAAGATGAGGCAAAAGGCAACTTGATGTCGAAGTTCAAACTTTCAGAAATCCAGTCGCAAGCGATTCTCGACATGCGCTTGCAACAGCTCGCCAACCTTGAACGCCTCAAAGTCGAACAAGAATGGGAAGAGAAAAAGAAAATTATCGACGAACTCGAATCGATTCTCGCCTCGGTCAAAAAGATGTTGGCGATTGTTAAAAAAGAAGTTGAAGAATTGCGCGAGAAATTCGGTGATGCCCGCCGCACTCTCATTATCCCAGGCCCGGTCGGTGAATTCTCTATGGAGGACCTTGTCCCTCAAGAAGAGTGTCTCGTCATGCTTACGGATGATGGTTATATCAAGCGCTTACCGCCAGACACCTTTAAATCGCAGCATCGCGGTGGCAAAGGCATCGTCGGCGTAGCGACCAAAGAAGAAGACGCGGTACGCACCATGTTCACCACGAACACGCATACCGAGATTATGTTCTTCACCAGTCGTGGCCGCGTCTTCAGACTCAAAGCCTACGAATTGCCACAGGCAACGCGTACGTCTAAAGGCCAGGCGATTGTGAACTTCTTGCAACTCGCTCCGGGTGAAAAAGTCTCAGTGACCTTGCCAATGGACGAGATCGATGGCATGAAGCATCTCGTCATGGTGACGAATAAGGGTACGATCAAAAAATCTGGGATCGAAGAATTCGCAAACGTCCGTCGCTCGGGTTTGATCGCGATCACGTTAAACGAATCTGACGAACTCGTCTGGGTAAAACCTTCGAGTGGCAAAGATGATATCTCACTCGTGACACGCGAAGGTCAAAGCATCCGCTTTAGCGAAGAAGACGTGCGCTCGATGGGCCGCACGGCGGCAGGTGTTCGCGGCATCACGCTCAAAGGCAAAGACTATGTCGTAGCCATGGACGTCATCAATCCAAAACTTGCCGACAAGGGCGCGCTCGCACTCTTTGTCATCACACAAAATGGCATGGGTAAGCGCACCGACGTGAGCGAATATCGCGCCCAAGGCCGCGGTGGCTCAGGTATCCGCACCGCCAAGGTAGGTGATAAGACGGGCGGTGTCGTCAATGCTTATATCTCAAGCAAAGATGACGAACGTGATCTTGTGATGATCTCCAAAAAAGGCATCGTGGTACGCACGCCATTCAAATCTGTCCCAGAATTGAGTCGTGATACACAAGGTGTTCGTCTCATGCGCTTCAAAGAAGACGGTGATCTCGTGAGCTCAGTAACCTTTGTTGAGCACGGTGAACCAGGTGGAGAAAGTGAAGAATAGTTTTTCAACAAAAGCAGCACGTCATGTGCTGCTTTTGTGTTACCATTCAACCACCAATTTCAACCTGGAGTTATTTGTGCCAGAAGAAAAAAGTGAATATTTCCGTTTGGACGAGACGGAATTCGAAGATGAGATAAAAAAACGTCATCTGCCTCTCGTGATCATCGACAATGGTTCGGGTAAGCGAGACAAGCTGCCCGATATCCAAGTTTTTGGCCGCAAACCTGAACGCGACTCAACCTGAGTCACGCCTGAAATCAAAGAGCGCTAGTAGCAATGCCGATGGGCGATGCTGCTAGCGCTATTCTGTTCAGTCCGACGGCCGCAAGGGGAGGTCGGGCAAGGAGTGGTGTTGATGGCACCGGGCTTCGTACATGCCGAGATTGCCGACCAAGGCGCGTGTTCTGCCCTCGATAAAGTCACGAACAGGCTTGATGCGTTCTTCATAAGCGCGTTGCGGTTCGTGGTTGCCACGTGACTCAATGATGAGTTGAGTACGTGTGGCATTGTCTTGCCGGCAATAGGCACAGACGGCTTTGAGTCTGATCGGCTCGTCAGCCATGGCAAGTAGATAAGGCATGATGCCAAATGACTTCCCCATGAAATCCGTATCAAGCCCGCAGGCGATAACGGCAATCCCTGCGTCTAAGAGTTCCACGATTTCGTCTAAAAAGATTCGATCAAGAAACTGCGCTTCATCGATCGCCAAAACTTGGCAGCCTTTGACGGCACGACCCATGTCTCCGCGTTCTTCGACAAAAATGGCCTCGATCGGATCTTTGAACATCCGCGATTTGATGAAGGCGCCATCTCGACTGTCATCCTTGGGTTTGACGATGGCATATGTTCGTCCGCGTACCTGCTGCTGGCTGAGCATCCAAATAAGCTTAAGTGATTTGCCGGCCCCCATGGGGCCTGCGATGACCGTGAGGGGAGCCTTACGAATCGAATTCATGGACAACACTCCTTACAGTGGATTGGTGTACGAACGAGTACCACATGTTCTGGGTTTATTGCCTGTGCATCTAATGCCAGCTTCTCAATGAGAAGATAGCGCTCTTTGCCGCCGATATAGATGTCATACCCCTTCTTGCGCAAGGCGAGCAAAACATCATAGGCATCATCTTGGCTATGAAATGCCTCAGCATCATGAATGATGAGACGAACACGTTTTTTACTAGCCTCGACATTGAGGTGATTGTCGATCAGACCCTCGATGGTCTTGGCATAGCCCTTGAGGCTCATCTTGCCGTCGATCATGGGGTCAATGATAAACCGATGTTCTTCCTTGGGCATCTTGGCGGATGCCATAACCCAGTAGTTTCGAAGCGGGTCATGAACCGAGACCGCCAATTGCGTTAATACTTCAGAAATTTGGCTCGAATATTGGCCGAGGACCACAACGAGATCGCCTGGTGGGTACATGGTGAAAGCCTTTCTCCTTCGGGTGTGAAGGAACCTGAGTAAGTGTGCCAGCCTGGTAGGTCGTAGGCTAGTAGGCTTGTCAATCCGTTTAGTAGGGTCTTTCGCCCCTGTCCAACCGTCCTACTAGCCTACGGCCTCATTAGCCTATAGTATAAGCCCATATGATCGGATCTTTGAGAGGCTCAGTACTCGAGCGTGGCGCTGACTGGATGTTGCTTGAAGTGAATGGCGTAGGCTTTCGCGTGCGTGTTAGTCCTTCGGTGCTATCGGGCGTCGCAGGGCAAAAGGAGGCCTTTGTTTTCATTCACGACCATGTACGCGAAGATGCGCGAGACCTATTCGGTTTCTTGAGTTTGGCCGATCTCGAATTGTTTGAAAAACTGTTGAGTATCTCGGGTGTTGGTCCAAAGGCGGCAATGACCATTCTCTCAATTGGCTCAGCTGACCAAATCCGTGCGGCGATCATGGCGGGCAATTTGTCCTTCTTAACGTCGGTGCCAGGCGTGGGGACAAAGACGGCGCAAAAAATCATCCTCGAACTCAAGGGGCAACTTGTTTCAAAAGAAGAAGAGATTTCTGCCGATCAAGAAGTGGTTCAAGCTTTGGTTGGTTTGGGATACTCTGCCGCGCAAGCCAAAGAAGCCTGCAAATACATTCCTGAAGATATTACGGATCCTTCAGATAAGGTACGCTTTGCCTTAAAGACGCTCTCCAAATAACTATGAATTGGACCGAGATTGTGAATGATGAAGAATGGGATTCGCTTTTGCCAAAAAAGCACCAGTCTTTTTTGTGGTCATGGAGTTGGGGCGAAGCGCAGCAAGCACAAGGCAAAAACGTGAAGCGTCTCGCGTTTGTCAATGATAAAGGCAAAGCCCTTTTTGCTGTGCAAGCGATTCAGCAAGCGAAGATCTTTTTTTTGAATTATTGGCTCATGCCGTATGGTCCATTTCAGATTAACGAACACGCAACACTCGATGATTGGAGTAGAGCGATAATAGCGCTTAAAAAGACCTTTTCTTCGGCAACGTTTTTGCGCATAGAACCCATGCCGATGCCGTCGATCGCCCTGAGCTCAAAATGGCTGATTGAACGCGGACTCAAGCGCCGCCGTTCATATGAGCCGGCTGTCACGAGGCTTATCGATTTGAACAAAACCGAAGAGACGCTCTTAGCCGAAATGCATAGCAAAACCCGCTACAATGCCCGCCTCGCTGAGCGCCACGGTGTAATAGTGCGTCTTGGCACCGACCAAGACATCGCTCGCTATATCGCCCTTGAAGAAGAAACCGCCAAACGCGATGGCTTTAAACCTCTCTCTGCGAGTTATGTCGAGCGCTTATTCAAAGCGCTCTCTCCAGAAGGCCTTATTCGTTTGCGCTTAGCAGAGAAAGAAGGCGTCTTACTCGCCGCTTCAATTGAAGCCGTCAGTGCTGATACGACGACCTATCTTTTCGGCGCCTCTTCTTCTGAGCAACGTGAGGCGATGGCACCGTTTGCCCTCCATCTAAACGCGATACTGTCGGCAAAGGCCGAAGGCAAACACTGGTATGACTTGTGGGGATGCAATCCCGACGATGAACAAGATGTTTTCTTCAAACCAGGTTGGAAAGGTATTACGCGCTTCAAGTCAGGTTGGGGAGGGGAGTTGGTACGCTATGAAGGTACCTGGGATCTGCCCGCGAATGAGACCCTTTATCGCTGGATCCAAAAAATCCGCTCGATCTAACCCCCGGGTATGATAATGAAAAATATCCCCCACGCTTGTGGGGGATATTTCGTCTCTAATGTTCTTACCGGCATTCTTGCCCACCCGTCACAATCTCATAGTATCCCTCGATACTCATCTCACCACTCGGGTAACTCGGTGAGAGATTGAGCGATGATAGATCGGTCATTTCAGGGATCTCATCACCGAAGACATAGTCACCGTAAGAGGTGTCAGGCAGGTCATGAACGAGCTTTGCCCATTGAATACTGAATAATGCTGTTGCAGAAGCCTCGTCTTTAATGGGACGAAGAAGTCTGCCAGCCTGCACAACATACACACGCGGATTCGTTGGGAACTTCACGAGGTTTAAACCAGGGCGATAGGTCACGTTAGATCCGATTGGGTATTTAGACAGCGTAGCTCGGTCTGTAATGACCACCTTACTAAAGTCGCAATACCACGAGTTAAAGACAGATTCATTTGGGATGATATGTCGCTTATTGTCAGCGCCAATATAGTACACCGTGCTATCTTCTTGTGTTTCAGGATTGCGGTCATCAGCAAGCTTCACGAGCATGTGGATCCTTGTCTCTTTTACGATCGGTGTCGTTGGAGCCGTTGGCTCAACCGGTTCGATCGGTGGATAGGTACCGGTACGAGGATCAATCGTCGGCAACCCACCGCCTCCACCACCAATCGTGACAGGGGGCACTACCACAGGCGCCGGGCTCATCATGACATCGAAGACGCTGATTTCAGAGAGCGTGGCAGGCGTTGACGTAGTTGGATAGATTCCATTATTGAATGCCGTAATCGTGAAGGGATTATAGTCACCACTCGTGAGTGCGATAGAGCTCGGCGTCATGAGATAAGCTAAGGTCTCAACTTCTGGCGTGAGCCCAAGATTATTTGTTGTCGCGTTGATATTGGTGAGGCCATTGCTGGACAAGAACTGTACACCTACACCCTCAAGAGGCGTTAATAACGGATCAACAACACGAACCGAGGCGTCATAGAAGACACGTACCGTACCATCATCGATGACGGACATAGTGCGAGTGAACAGCGCATTCACGAGGTCGTTAGTACCACCTGAAGTATTACTCACGATATCTTGAACAGTATTCGTATCAAAAATTGTATCTTCAAGCACATTGCCCGTTGCACCGTTTACATACAAGATACCGACATCGTTATTCCCAATAAAGAGATTTTCAAAGGTATTGTTATTAGCATTATCGAGCTTGAGACCGGCTGCGTTATAGCTGTAGATATTGCTAATGCTGCCTACAAGCGTTGGTGGGTTGGTCATGCCGGCCGCGAGCGTGATGCCTTGATTATCAAGGTTTGTTGAGCTGAACGTATAGGTACCATCACCGTTAGCAATAAAGAAGTCTTCGATGAAGTGTGTTGGAGTAATTCCAATAAGTGTCTGCATCTCGAGTATCGAGTCGGCGACATTCTCCGGAGCAAGAATCGTATAGTAGGAGCCACCATCGTCGAATATAAAACTGTTAATGTTTGTGACGCCACTTACGTTCACCGGGTCTCCGTCCGCAGTAATATTTGTGAGGTTAAAGAGAAGATCTTCGATAAAAATAACCCCACCTAGATCGTCATAGTCATTGCCTCCAAAAGCTAAAATAGGCAATGTTATTGCCATGCTACCGCTGAGTACTGGTGGCGTTTCAGTTGAATTCACCAAGCTCAGTCCAGAAAAAGACGAATTTGAAACATCCATGAGCGACAATGCGCTTTGAAAATTGAGATTACCATCAAAAATCGTCGTTGGGCCTGCGCCTTGTACCGTGAGATTTGAAACGGGGCCAGATAGTGAAAGTCCAGGGTAGGTGCCTGCGGCTACCGTCACATTATCATCATCCATCGCTACATGATCTAATACGCCGATATTCTGAGAGTGACAGGCTGTATAATCGACAACGCAATCATCATCGATCGTGTAGGTATTGATGCGAGCGCCACCATCTAAAGCACCGATATCAATGGTGCCGTTCACATCAAGATAACGACTCATGGGTGCAGGCAGGTAGTCGTCGAGTGTATCACCGTTCTCTGTTCTTAAGACTGGATCTGAGTAAAGCGTCGTGGGGCTTAACGTCGAAGTTGTATAGGTCTGCGCGTCGCTATAAATAGGGTTTTCTGTACCGAAAAATCCGTTATATTCATCAATAAGATTGAATTGATAGTTAGGATTGGGGAATTCAGATACGCGTATCCCTTCATGCCGTAAATCTGAAAATGTGAAAGAACAAAGATTATAACGATAGGTGATATTGATTTGTGTCGGTGCTACTGCAGTACCATCATCATCAACGTTAAGGCATTGCGCATAGGTGTACATGTCCACAGGATCAATAGGAGCTGGATTGCCTATAAAACTATTGTGTTCAATGGCGATGTTCATGTCTGTTTCACGTGCTCGTACGTGAATTGCCAATGCTCCACTATATTCGCCATCAGGGTCTTCTGGAAAGATAAAAAGGTTGCCTCTGACAGTGATATTGTCTGATTCGCGTTGTATGGCCAGCATTCTCGAACCATCAGGCGTCGGGACGGATCGTAGCGTATTGCTCGTAAAATCGATATTCGTGGCATTAAAAATATCAACCCACGGGTAGGGACCCGAGTCATAATGAGTGATGGTATTCTCATGAATATCAATATTGTCAGGCTCTTGTCGCAAGTCGATGCAGCGATTGCTAGAACGGCACTCCATATCGTTGCCGCTAATAACACCATTTTGGCTGCCCATGATATCAATATGCTGTAAGCCTACATTGTCACTAATCGTAAAACCATCAAGCGTTACCAATCGAATATAGCTTAATGAATTTGTTAAAAAGGTGTTTCTCAGCCATGTGACATTACTAGGAGTATAAGAAACATTTTGAAATCGAGTGCGTTGAAACTGGCAGTCTTGTACAAGAAGATTTTCACCAGGTTCGAGATGGGTCTCTGCGCCAAGATTGCCAAATATAACGCCAGGATCGCATGTGAGAGTCGTGTCATCTTGCAAGTAAATGTAGCCTGGTTCTATCGCGTTATATCCCGTCTGTAGTACATAGGTATCAGGCCCCGCAACATCTGCAGTAACGGCAGCATTTAGCGAAATATAGTCACATCCACTATCACAAATTGTGATAGTCGCTGCCTCGACTGTTGAGGTAAAAGCAAAAGTGCCTGCAACAAAGAGAAGGGACGCAAGAAAAAAGCGAAGAGCGGGTTTCATAGATCCTCGTTAGTATAATGGTTTTACAAGGTTATTGCTATTGATTTACCAACAAGAAACACCCCGTCATCCCGAGCGAAGTCGAGGGACGGGGTGTTTTTAATTTTGAGATTTGGATTATTTCTTCATTTCGCACTTACCGTCAGTGCAGTCAGCTGAGCAGGTACCGCCTTTGCAGCAGTTGCAAAGCGTTCTAGCGAGGCTGAATTTGCCAGGGCCGGTCATCGCGAGAGCGAGGGTGGCGCCTAGAAGGGCAAAGTCGAGCTCACCTTTGCCAAAAATAGCAAAACCTTTGACCTGGCTCAAAGCGACCAGCATGACAAAAGCCAAAAGATATGAAGCTGGCTTCACAAAGATGCCAAGAACGAGTGCGATACCGCCCAAGAACTCGGTCAAACCAACCACCCAAGCAAAGAATGCTGGCATTGGGACTCCCATGCCGGTCAACATGCCCGTAAAGTTTTCGATACCTGGCATATCGGTGAACAACTTAGCGTAACCGTGAGAGACAAAAATCGCACCAACGACAACGCGCAAAATGAGAAGACCCCATTGGTCGCATTTGCCATGGCAGTCTGTCTTGCAAAGAAGTTTATGCATCATAGTATAACTATTATAGCGCTTTATCCCTGGATCTTGCAATCCTTTGGGAACTTTGATAAATTGCGCCCACGACACGTTCGCTCGCGAGCGACGTGCCACGTCCAAAAGCCGTAAGGTTATGGGCTGTTAGCTCAGTTGGCTAGAGCACCTGCTTTGCAAGCAGGGGGTCGTCGGTTCGAATCCGACACGGTCCACCATTAAGAACAGTCGCCGTAAGGCGGCTGTTTTTGTTGTTAATGAGGCCAAGAATGGTGGTTCGAACACAGCCGTGAACTCATTGCAGAAATAAGTGAATTTATGCTACGAATATCGACAGATCACTTCCGAAGGCTATGCGAGGCTCCGGGTATCGAGTATGTGGCATAATCGTATCTCAATGGCTATGGAACTTGGCCCAGCCTCCGGAAGCAGCATCTACTGCACTTTTTTTCACGTACCGGTCGCTGATAGTGGAATCATGAAATCAGAGCCA
>JAMIEW010000039.1:0-20616 GCA_035906575.1 bacterium | reverse complement strand
CAGTTATTCTCTGCGGATTATGTCTTGATGGATCAACAAAATATTCTTGCCGTGGACGAATGTATGGAGAATCGCGGAACGACGGATGCCTACGTTGAGCTTCATGGTGGTATGGCGATTGGATATGAAACGGGCAAAGAAGATGATCTGAGTAGGCTTAAGTGTGCGATTGATGATTTGCAAAGAGCGCTGCAACATGTCGGCTCCATAAAGAGAGAAGAGGCGATCAAAATCTCAACGCGTAATCAAAAAATATATACGCTCTCTCATTCGGTGCAGGCCAAGTCTGACCATTTTGAATATGAGCCTGGGATGGACAACGGTTGGCAAAAAGTAAAACGAGGGCAAAAAATTGGTCGTTACATTGAAGGTGGTAATGAGATCGCGCCTGATGATGGCATGCTGCTTTTTCCTAAATCGGTCCAAAAGGTGAGAAAGGGGAAGAACCTTTATTATATTGCTCAGTGTGTTTCTGAGAAATGAGACTTTACGCCACAGAATGAAATATGTATCGTGTAATTATGAACGGTATCATGAGATTAAAAAAAGGCGATACAATTGCCCTTGTAACGCCGTCATGGGCTGGACCAGCGCAATATCCATGGGTTTTTGATCAAGGCATTCAACGATTGAAAGAGCTAGGTTTTGTCATTAAAGAATTTTCTTCTACGCGTGCTGGTCAGGCCGAGTTACAGGCGAATCCCAAGCTAAGAGCCGATGATATTAACGCTGCTTTTAGAGATCCTGAGGTAAAGGGGATTATCGCTTCCATCGGCGGTGAAGATTCGATCAGGATATTGCCATACCTTGACAAAGAGGTGGTGATGAAGAATCCAAAATTCTTTATGGGTTTTTCAGACACGACCACGTTACTTGTGTGGCTGCGCATGCACGGTATTATCTCATTTCACGGTCCTTCTGTTATGGCTGGTTTTGCAGAGCAGGGATCGTTCCCAACGGAATTTAGAGATCATCTCGAGGCTATGTTATTTTCTGACTGGTCTCGTTTCACTCTCCGTCCGTACGCTGAATGGACCGAGCAGATCCTTCCATGGGAAAAGAAAGAGAATCTCGGTATTAAGAGGATATTTGAGCCGAATAAGGGTTGGAATGTTGTAAATAACGTCGAAGGAGAGCGCCGCGGCGAACTTTTTGGCGGATGTATCGAGGTATTGGAGTTTTTGAAAGGAACTGAATATTGGCCTGCGAAAGAATTCTGGAGCGGAAAGGTGCTTTTTTTGGAGAATTCCGAAGAAGCTCCATCGATAGATCGCATAAAAAGGATTTTGCGCAATTATGGCGCACAGGGTGTCTTTGAGAGGATCACCGGCCTTTTGATTGGTAGAGGTTGTAATTACGACAATGTCTCAAAAAAGGATCTGGAGCGCGCCGTATATCAAGTTGTCGTGGAAGAATACGGTGGAAAACATGTTCCTATAATCGCAAATATGGACTTCGGGCATACTTTTCCGCAATGGATATTGCCAATTGGCGGCATGGTTGAATTAGATACGGGAGAAAAACGCCTCGAGTTAATTGAATCACCGTTTATAAGCTAAAGATTATGAAAATTACCCCATCAGAAATCAAGAAACTGAGTTATGTAGACTTTATCTCGCTCATCAATCAGTGGAATGTGCCGCCAGGAGCTTATGTGACAGTTTCAAAGTGGGTAAATTTTGGAAAGGTGGATGAAGCATCCTCGCTTCTTGAAGTGGCTTGCACGACAGGGTTTTCGTCGCGCGAAATGGCGGTTCTTTCGGGGTGTCGCGCCATGGGTTTCGATCTTTCAGAGAATTCGGTTGTTGCGGCTCGGCGGAATGCAGAAGGATACGCACCAAAAAATAATCTGAGATATGAACAAGCGAACGGGTTATCGTTTAATTCAGATGAAGCGTTTTCTCATGTGGTTGTCGGGGCTTCGTTGGGGTTCTTTCCAAGCGCTGAAGAGATGGTTGAAAAATGCACTTCTTGGCTTCAGGATGGCGGTTGTCTTTTAGCATCTCCATTTTATGCGGTAAAAAGCGTTCCTGATGAGCTTGTTGAGAAGTGTAGGCAGGTTTTTGGTATTACGGTAACGGTACGTCCATATGACGAGATCATGAAGCCATATAGATCGCTTGAATTATTGTATGAAGATCGTTGCTCTCTAAGAAAGGAGAGTGAAGAAGAACTGCACTATTACTGTAGATCAACAATCGATAAAGCGTGTAAAGAATTAGGCATCGAAGACGGCGATCTTTATTCAGCGATGTATGATCGCTTGATGGAAATCAAGAAAACGACAAATGAGTTAAGGGAATACCAAGAGTACGCCGTACTTGTTTTGCGATATAGGCAATCAGTGTACCCAGACAGGTATACGGAGTTGTTTTAATCTCTATGATTTTGACAGGAAAAGAAATCGTGTCTCAAGTTGAAACGGGCGATATAACACTCGAGCCTTTTTCTGTCAGTCAAGTGAATCCGAATAGCTACAATTACCGACTCGGTAAGTGTTTGAAGGTTTTTATTGGTTATGTTGGTGGAAAAAGTCGTTTTGAAGAAATCAGTCTTCCAGAAGAAGGATATGTGATAGAACCGGGGAGGATGTATCTTGGGCAAACGTTCGAAAAGATTGGAAGCGGGACATACTGTATGTCGCTTATCGGTCGAAGTTCCATGGGGCGCTTAGGTTTGTTTGTTCAATTGTCTGCGAATTTGGGGCATGTTACTTCGAGTCATCAGTGGACATTGGAGATTGTGGCTGCTATGCCGTTTCGCCTGTACCCGGGGATGATTATCGGTCAAGTTTCTTTTTGGCAAGTCGAGGGGGATATTGCGCCGTATCTCGGTCTCTATGGCAGGATGAGTATGCCAACAGAGTCCGTGTTAATGGAAAAAGGATATGATTTTAACCGGTAGCGAAATACAGAAAAGGCATACCAACGGGCAGATCCGTATCGAGCCCTTTTCTTCTGATCGCTTAACAACGAATACCTACGATCTTGCGCTTGGTGGCAAGTTGCTAAAATACACCGAAGATGTCTTAGATCCGAAAAAGGAAAACGCTTTTAAGGTTTTTGAAATTCCTGAAGAGGGGTACCAAATGAAGGCTGGAGAGTTCTTGCTGGCAGAAACAGTGGAAAAAATAGGAAGTAACCATCTCGTGCCAATCATTCATGCAAAATCAGGCACGGCTCGCATGGGTCTTTTCGTTCATGTAACTGCCGATCTTTTCGATATAGGTTATTATGGAAAATCAACATTGCAGCTTTATGCAACCCTTCCGGTGCGTATTTATCCTGGTATGTTGATTGCTCAGGTGAGTTTTTGGGTACCGAAAGGGGAGATCGATCTCTACAGCGGTAAGTATCAAGGTGGTGAAGGTCCTCAGGCTTCGAAATCGCATCAAGGCTAGCAACAGGTGGACGTGATGACTAAACTTTGGTAACCATAAGATAGTACCTTTAAAAATGGAGGCATTGATGCGATCTCGTAAATTTCCCGAAGAGATAAGTGAGGCGCATCAGGATATCCTTGATGCATTTTATGGGGGTTTTTCAGTGGCGGGATTCCTTCAGGTTGATCCCGAACCCCTTATTCCCCGAAACGATGACTCTGTCATCTTTACTAACGCGACAATTACCTCGCTAAAGCCGCTTATTTCCAATAGGGCGGTGCCTGTTCCGGGGGTTTTTCTCATTCAGCCCTGTTTGCGAGTGCAAAACATTGCAAAAGCTGATCAAGGGGGCGACCTCGCGTACATGTCTTACTTTAAGATGCCGGGCGTGCTAGGACATCCGGATTCGCTTGATGCACTTTGCGCTGCTGCGAGCAAATTCTTTTTTCAACGACTTGGGATAGATCCGAATGATTTCATCATACGAGCTAATGATGAGTGCGGGTATCTCGCACGTGTTTGGCAAGCGCATTGTCCATGTGCTGGCATTGAATGGGATTCGCGTCCATCGAGATATTACCGCTGGACATACGGCATGCCAGGCGTTGATGGTATCGGTTTTACTTTTGCTATTAAGCACGGCCAAGCTCCGTATGAAGATTGTGGAAACCTTGTCGCTATGCGTCTTAATGGCGAAGTGGTGGGATACGAATTTGGGGTTGGGTTGGAAACAATCATTGCCCGCATGCATGGCTTGAGTTCGCCGTTTGAAGCTGCGCTTATTTCAGCGCTTTTGCCTTTTCATAACAGTTTTGAATCTAAGATGCTGCAGGATTGTATCGTTGTTGCATCTGTTTTGCTCAGGATGGGTATAAGACCTGGTACGGGTCGTGCCCGCTATATAGCAAAACGGGTTGTGGCGACGCTGTATGATTCTATGAAAAGACTTGAGCTGGGTACCGAGGAGCTTGTGCGAATAGTTGATGAATTCGAGATGAAGGAATTCGGAAGCGAGACCAACCTTGGTGACACGGTGCAAAAAACGTTAGAAGCGTTTGAAGATGCTATTAGAAAGCGTGCCGTCACCTTCGAGGATGTAGCAAGGGGGAGATTTCATCTCGCTACGAAGAGGGGTTTGGTACTGGACCTTAACCAACTGCAAAAACTAAGGGATCAAGGATTGGTTGAATATAGATTGAATTCCGATACCGTCGAAGCGATTCTTAGCAAGTATCGTGATTGAAGCCTGCCACGGGGCTCCGTGGCAGGCTTTTTAATTTAAAAAAACACGATGGTTTCGCCCTTCGCTATCTACTCGGGAAAAGCTATCTAGCATGGCGTGCCAAGTAGGTAGTCATGAAGCGAAGGAGATGAATGCACCTACGACAAAAATCGATAAACACAGAAGCCGACCTTTAGGCGAGTATTCTTAACCTCGGATATCTTCAACTAGCTCCGGCAAGCTTTCTTGGATGAAGTGATTGCGTCCTTTCATCTCACGATAACGGGCTTGTGGCAGCGCTTCCTTATACTTCAACAGATGGCTGAATGGAACGGCAAAATCATCATCGCTGTGATAGAAAAAGAGTTCGCCTGCTTGTCGCTGTAAATTTTGCAGATCGCCATTTCGATAGAAAGAGCAGAGTGGTTCTTGGTCCATGTCTTCATTGTCGAAGGGCGTCCCCAGCAGAAGCACCTTCTTTACTCTCTTCCCGATTGTATTTTCTGAAAGGTACTTTGCGAGAAAAATACCCCCCAAGCGAATAGCCTACTAAAATAATATCCTCATCAATTAAGGCGATGATTTTTTCAAAAAGCATTTTCCATTCATCATATTGCGCGTTTTGCTTATTGGGCATCTGCGGCAGATAGACGGCATACTCTTCGCCGAGCTGGTCTTGCAGTGTATTTTTCCAGTCCTTTCTCGAAAGGATCCATTCAAGATTTGGTGTTTTGGCTTTTAAGGATGCTAAATACCTCCCCGTATCTTCAAAAGTTGTGCCGCCGTGAATCAGGAGGACTTGTTGTTTTTTATACTATTACAAATGATCGTAGCAACAAAAAGAGGAAAGTAAAGACCCCTCTAGTAATAGAGGGGAGTGAGTCGCTGGCTGTTGTTTATACCCCCGCTCGCCAATCGCCCTCGAGAAGGGCGTGCCTGTCTACGTTTTTCCACGCGCCTTTTTGGAAGATGGCGTCCCGCTCGACCCCTTCTTTTTGAAAGCCGAGCTGCTCGAGATTGGAAGTGGTTTTGGTATCAGAACTGATTGTTCGAGTCTGGATACGGTGGAGGTTGAGCGTTTTAAAGGCGTAGTCCAATAGTAGCGTTATGGCTTTTGTGACATAACTCTTCTTTTTGTACTTGGGCGCCACATCAAAGACCTTGATCTCTGCACCCCTGAATATCCAGTCAATGCTGTTTATGCTGGCCAGTCCAATTGCCGAATTCGTAGTGACGTCTTCCATCAAAAAGACGAGCTCCGTCGGAGTATCACCAGAATCCATTCGCTCGCACCAGGTTCTCACTTGAGACGAGCTCCACGGAAGCTGGAAACGAGAATCTGTGCCGTTTTCCCGCATGCGTGAGTTGCCTACTATTTTTGCGATAGTCAGGGCATCGTGTGTCTTGGGCGTTCGTAGGAGGAGGGCGTTGTCGGTCAAGGTGGGGTAGTTGAACGGGATTTTTTCTTCAGGAACGAACATTCTTAGCCTCGTTTCGCGCAAAAGAGCGTGTCATTCTCGTATCATAATACAAGATAACAGTCAATGGAGGTCCCTCAAATTAAACACCCGCCCCAATGGTCTGGGGCGGGTGCAGGGTGTCAGGCGACCTTGGCTTCGTTCGCATCGCTCGTTCCGCTGAGCGGGGGAGTCGAGACGCGAGCCGTGTCGAGCACGTGCTTGGCGAAGTGATCCAGTACGTCGACGGCGCTCTTCGACGGCTTGAAGTGGCTGAAGTGGTTGAGGTAGCCGCTCGCGAGGTGGGTGATCTCGCAGAGATTCACGCCACAGTCGGGATTGGCGAAGTTCGTCTTGAGTAGGTTGCGGGCCGTCTCGCTTCGAGTGATCTCGTCACCGACGCGAGCATCCATCGTCGCGACGGCGTGAAGAAAGTAGTCACGCTTCAGGCTGTCGATACGCTTGATGGGGTCCGGCCAGTTGAAGGTCTGGTTGATGGCGAAGCGCAGCGCCTGTTCCATCTTGCGCTCGGTGTACAGCTCGCCCGGATCACGGTCGATCACGAGAACGGTGTAGGGCTGAAACCGGGCGCCGAGCAAGAGCTCTTGAACCTCGGGCCACTCCGTGCCCTCGATCAGCTTCATGACGTCGAGAACGAGCGGCTTCACGGTCGCCGGGTTGTCGATACTCCGCTTCTTGATGAAGCGGCACCAGACGGCGTCGAGCGCGGCGTCGAGTAGGGGCCGTTCTTCGAAGGGGATTACCAACGCCACGATGGGCGATGGATCGTCCGGCTTGCCCGCAATGACGCGCGTCATGCGCTGCAGCATCGGATTCAAAGGTCCGCAACGCTCGAGGATCGGGAAGGATCGGATAGCCTCGTTCATGACCATGTTCTTCGCAATGTCCTTTCGCTGACAAAATTGCCAGTCGCCCCAGAGAACAGTATTTATATTATGTTGTCAAACCTATCGTTTGACGCTCGGGTGAAAGGGGAGTATCCTCTTGACCATAAGCCTGATCCGACGATCGGGCTTTTTTACTACTCGACCCCACCTATGGCTTCACCAATTACCCTCGCGATGAAAGAAATCGCCGAAGAAAAGAACATTTCGTACGAATCCGTTTTGGATACCGTACAGACCGCTCTTGCTGCGGCGTATCGTAAAGACTTTGGCAACAAAAACCAAAACATTGTTGTTGAGTTTGATCCAGAAAAATACGACGGCATGACCGGCGGTATTCGCGTCTTTGACGTAAAGACGGTTGTTGAAGATATGGAGTTGGACGAAGAATACTTCGCCCGTCTTGAAGCAGCGCAAGCGCCAAAGAAAGATGAAAAAGGCCGCTTCATCCGCAATCAAGAAGAGATTACCGACGTCGCCCTACAAGAGGAATTTCGTTTTAATCCAAAAACCATGATCATGATCGCGGATGCACGCGACTTGAAACCGGACGCCGTACTCGCTGAAGAAATGCGCGTTGAGCTTTCGGTGCCTGCAGCGTTCGGCCGCATGGCAGCACAAACGGCAAAGCAAGTTATTTTGCAAAAGCTCCGTGAAGCAGAGCGCACCGTGATCTATTCTGACTTTAAGGGTCGTGAAGGTGAATTGATGAATGTGACAGTACAGCGTCGTGAGGGCCGTATCGTGCTTATCGATCTTGGTCGTGCAACGGGCGTGCTTTTGCCTGAAGATCAAATCGAAATCGAACGTTATTACCCAGGTACGCGCTTAAAAGCGTTATTGCGCTCGGTTGAAATGACGGGTCGCGGTCCAGAAATTCGTTTGTCACGTACATCACCAACCCTGATTTCGGCATTGTTCGGCCAAGAAATCCCAGAAGTATTGAATGGCACGGTTGAAATTCGCAATATCGTTCGTGAGCCAGGTTCACGTGCTAAGGTCGCTGTGATGTCACCAGATGATTCGGTTGACCCAATCGGTTCATGTATCGGTCAGCGTGGTACACGTATCCAATCGGTTATTCGCGAATTGGGCGGTGAAAAAGTCGACGTTGTGCTTTGGCATGATGACGCAAAAGAATATATCGAATCTTCGCTTTCGCCAGCGCGCGTGATCTCAGTTGTATTGGACGAAGACGAGCATCTTGCAACGGTTACGGTACCTGCAGATCAGCTCTCGCTCGCGATTGGCAAAGGCGGGCAGAACGTGCGCCTCGCCGCAAAGCTCACGGGTTGGAAGATCACGGTGCAAGAAGAAGGTGGTAAGGTATTTGACGGCACCGAAGAAGCGACTGAATCCGCTGTGCCTTCTGAGGCACCTGTCTCGACACCTGCAGAAGCCGTTGAAAACGTATCGGCTGCTGAGCCAGAAGCTGAATCCGAGCCGACGCTTGAAGAAGAAATTCTTGAGCAAACACCAACTATTGCAGAAGCGGCACCGTCTAGTGACGAGAGCTAATCCGCAATAACTGAACTATGACCGCACTCTTTCACACCATCTTCTTTCAACCGATCTTCAATATCTTGATTTGGTTGTACGGTATCCTCCCATATAAGGATATCGGTATCTCGATCATCTTGCTGACCTTGATCGTAAAGGTGATCACCTATCCATTGGCCTTATTGCAAATCAAGCAGCAACGCGAGATGCAAGAGCTTCAGCCAAAGATTGAAGAAATCCGCAAACGCCTTAAAGACGACCAAGACGCTCAAGCGAAAGAGCTCATGGAGCTCTACAAAAAAGAAAAGGTGAATCCGGCCGCAGGTTGTTGGCCATTACTTGTACAGATCCCTATCTTCATCGCCCTATATCAGGCATTGAATGTCGGTCTCAAAGCGGGTGGGTATGGTGACTTGTATGCGTTTGTCCCAACACCGACATCGATTCAAACCATCTTTATCGGCCTCTTTGACCTAACGAAGCCGAACTATGTCTTAGCCGTCTTGGCTGGGTTGGTTCAGTTCTTTCAAACAAAGCACATCTTAAAACCGCCAGCAGCAACGATCACTCAGCCTCCAGCTGATGTGTCGAATGCGAGCGGTGCCAAAGATGAGAGCATGGCAGCTATGATGAACAAGCAAATGATGTACGTCATGCCGCTCATGACAGTCTTTATCGGTATCTCATTACCTGGTGGCCTCACGCTTTATTGGTTGGTGATGAGCGCTTTGACGCTTGCCCAACAGGTCTATGTTGTTCGACGCATGCCGCCAAAAATTGAACCTCAGTTGAAATAATTTTTATGAAATCTTCCAAAACATCTACATTGTCTCGTAAGACCGTCGTGCAGCGCACGCTCTGGTTGGTCTTGTTGTTCATTGTTGCGGGCTCATATGCCTACCCAGCTCCGTTGAATTCAGCGATCACCGCGTTCAATGGTGCGACAAAAGCAAAGATCCCTACGATCAATTCGTCATTTGCCCTCGGTCTCGATCTTCAGGGTGGGACAAGTCTTGAATACGAGGCAGACCTTTCTAAAATCCCAGCTACTGAACATTCAGATGCGATGGCTGGTGTTCGTGATGTTATCGAACGTCGTGTAAATACGCTCGGTGTTTCTGAGCCAATCGTTCAGGTGGCTCAAGCAGGGGACGCATGGCGCGTTCAAGTTGAGCTTGCTGGCATAAATAATGCCAAAGACGCGATAAAGTTGATTGGTGAAACGCCTATTCTTGAATTCAAAGAACAGAGCACCGAAAAACCTCGTGATTTGACTGAAGAAGAAAAGAAACAGCTCGCAGAAAAGAATGCGAATGAACGCAAAGCCGCTGAAGACTTGCTCGCAAAAGCAAAAGCTGACCCAGCAAGTTTTGAGTCACTCGCTCGCGAAAACAATGTAACGGCTGACTTGAAAAACAAGGCAGGTGATATTGGCGAACTCTCGTTTGATTTTAACGAGGGTCCAAATGAGGTGATTCGCCTTGCGGCGATTGCTGTTGCTCCTGGTACCGTGATCGACCGTGTCTTTGAACAGCCTGAAGCATTCATCATCGCAAAGGCAGACAATGTTACGGATAACGGCACCGAGATTAAAGCGAACCACTTGCTCATCACGTTTGAGGGCAATCAAGGTGGTCTTGTCTCAACCACCACCAAAGAAGAAGCGCGTGCAAAGATTGATGCCTTAAAACAACAAGCGACACCTGCTAATTTCTTAGATCTCGTCCGTCAAAATTCGGTTGAGCCTAGCGCTTCATCGACGGCAGGTGATCTTGGTTGGTTTGCAAAGGGTGATATGGTTGAAGCGTTTGAGAAGGCGGTGTTCGCCCAAGAAAAGGGGACAATTTCAGATGTGGTTGAATCAGAATTTGGTTTTCACTTGATTTTGAAAGTTGACGAACGCCCTTCAAAAAAGGCGAACGTTCGCATCATGACCGTCAAAAAGACCCAGTCCACCGACATCGTCCCAGCTCCATCAGAATGGAAGTCGACCCAGCTCACGGGTAAGCAGTTGAAGTCGGCAGTTGTTGATTTTGATCAACAAATGAGTCAGCCGCAAGTTGCTCTTCAATTTGATGATGAAGGCGCAAAGCTTTTTGGCGAACTTACCAAAGCAAATATCGGCAAACCTATCGCCATCTTCTTGGACGGTGAGCCAATCTCAACTCCGGTCGTGAATCAAGAGATTCAAGGTGGTCGCGCTGTGATTTCGGGTAGCATGTCTATTGAAGAGACCAAGATCTTGGCACGTCGTTTGCAGGCAGGTGCCTTGCCGGTGCCGGTCACTCTCGTCTCTCAGCAAAGCGTTGGCGCGACCCTCGGTGCTGACTCGGTAAACGCCTCCGTTATGGCAGGTCTCTGGGGCTTTTTGTTGGTCGCGATCTTCATGATCTTGATGTACCGCATCCCTGGTTTGATTGCTGTCGTTGCATTGGCATTGTATGCCGCGCTCAATGCAGCGGCCTTCATCGCCATCCCGGTAACGCTTACCTTGGCAGGTATCGCTGGTTTTATTCTCTCGATTGGTATCGCGGTGGATGCGAATATTCTGCAATTTGAACGTCTCAAAGAAGAGCTGCAGACAAGCAAACCATTACCACAGGCGCTTGAAGAGGCATTTACACGCGCATGGCCTTCGATTCGCGATGGTCACGTAACGGTCTTGATCTCTTGTGCGGTGTTATTCGGCTTCTCGTCCTCGATCATCAAAGGTTTTGCGTTGACGCTCGCTGTCGGTATCGTTCTGTCGTTATTTACGGCTGTCGTTGTCACACGTTCACTTATGCGTTTTGTGATCGGTACGTCGCTTAAAAAATATCCATCCTTGTTTCTTGATAAGCGCTCCTAATCTCTACGACTATGAAATCATTCATCGTTAAATATCGTCACATTTGGTATACGGTCTCAGCGGTCGTCCTGCTTGCGTCGCTTATCAGTGTTGGTTCCTATGGGCTTAAGCAAGGTATCGACTTTACCGGCGGTTCTATTCTTGCCATGCGCTTTGAACAACGCCCTTCGATCGCTGACACAGATGCGGCACTCCGCAATGCGGTACAAGATCTTGGATCGGTTGTTATTCAGCCTGCAGGTGAGAGTGATATCCAAATTCGTACGAGAGCACTTAATGAAGACGAGCACTCGGCGGTACTCACTGCTTTCAGCCAGTCATTCGGCACCTCAACAGAATTGCGCTTTGACGCCATCGGTCCTGTTATTGGCAAAGAATTGCGCGAGAAGTCACTCCAGGGCTTGCTTGTGACCCTTGTTCTTATTCTTCTCTATGTTGCGTGGGCGTTTCGTAAAGTCTCGGGTTCGGTAAAATCGTGGCAATACGGCGCAGTAACCATCGCGGCAGCCTTTCATGATATTATCGTCCCGGTGGGTGTCTTTGCCTTCTTGGGTCATTTTTACGGCGTCGAAATCGGTACACCGTTTGTCGCCGCGATCTTAACCATTCTTGGTTATTCGATTACGGATACCATCGTTGTTTTGGATCGTGTACGTGAAAACATTCAAAAGCGCGATGGGACCTTTGCTGAAATTGTTGAAATGTCTATTCAGCAAACATTGTTACGTTCGTTCAATACTTCGGTTACGACATTGCTCGCGCTTATCGCGATCTACTTGTTTGGTGGTGCGACATTGCATGACTTCACCTTGACCTTGATTATCGGTATCTCGGTTGGTACGTATTCGTCCATCTTTATCGCATCCCCATTGCTTGTCACTATGGACAAGTGGGCACGTGCAAAAAAATAACGGTATTAGTTCGATAACACGCCCCGTGACGCAATGTCACTGGGCGTGTTATCATTTGGGCCATGGACCTCATGGAATTGATCGCCGTTTGGCAGGCGTCACTAACGATCACAATCGATACGTTTTTGAATATCGCCGGCTCAGATCCGTTTACGGCGATGGGGTATTTGTTTATCCGTGGTGGCTGGGTGATTTTTGTGCCGGCATTGTGGTACATCGCTAAAGAAGCCTACTTGAATAATATTCAAAATAAGGCTGGCGCAAAACGTAGTTGGGCACTTTTACGTATCAGTGTGCCAAAAATGCATGAGCAAACCGTAAAGGCCGTTGAAAATCTTTTTGCTCAACTTGCCGGCGCTCACTCCGCACCAAGTTTTAAAGAAAAATGGATCGACGGTATGACGCAGGCGCCAATCTCGGTTGAGATTGTCTCGGTTGACGGTATCACGAGTTTTTATGTCTATGCCTTAAAGGGGTTGCGTGATTTGATCGAGTCCGCTGTTTTTGCCCAATACCCTGATGCCGAGATTGAGGATGTCATTGATGCTGACTATGCCAAGGTCCCGCCAACACACTATCCTGATGCCGAATGGGATATGTGGGGAGCTGAACTCACTAATGTCAGGCCAGACCCATATCCGCTCAAAACGTACCGTGATTTTGAAGACATGGTCTCGGGTGAATTCAAAGATCCGCTCGCGGCTTTATTTGAAGTGATGGCGCGCCTCGGCAAAGACGAACAGCTTTGGTTGCAATACATTTTATATCCAACCGACCAAAAAGGTCCGCTTGATCGAGCAAAAGCAGAGGTTGAAAAACTTAAGGGTATCGTCAAAGTACCTAAGCCGAGTCTCATCGACGAGATCATCACCCTGCCACTCAAAATGATTGGTCTCATTGGTGAGCCTAGCCCTGGCTCAAAACCAGAGCTCGACAAAAAAATGACGGGGCTCACTGCCGGCGAAAAGATGGTGCTTGAGTCAATCGAACGTAAAACCTCAAAAGTCGGTTTTGAATGCAAGATTCGCTTCATCTATACGGGTAAGCGTACCGTCTTTAACAAGGGTAAAATTGGTGCAGCCTTTATCGGGGCTATCAAGCAATTCAATACCTTTAATATGCAGGCGCTTAAACCGGATTTTAAGAAAACCGGTATGTCAGGCTCAATCATTCTCTTTAAAGACCGCCGAAATAATGAACGTAAATCGTCGCTTATGACCGCATATCGCAAGCGTTCAGCGGGGATGGGTTTGGCGAGGTTCTTTATGTCGACGGAAGAATTGGCAACCTTATGGCATTTCCCAATTCTGATTCAAGCCAAATCGCCGGCATTGTTGCGTACGGAGTCCAAAAAACAAGAAGCGCCTTCGTATATCCCGTTTGAGTAAACAGCTACTATGCCTCTCGAATATAATCACGACCACGAAAACGAGATCACGCTGTTTGCGGAGACCAATTTTCGTAATCAAAAACGCAAGTTCGGTATTAAGACGGATGATCGCCGCCGCCATATCTATATCATCGGTAAAACGGGTATGGGTAAGACGACGCTTCAAGAAAACTTCGTCTTGGCTGATATCATGGCGGGCCATGGTTGCTGCTATATTGATCCTCACGGCGATACGGCTGAAAAACTTTTAGATTATATCCCATCCAATCGCCTTAATGATGTCATTTATTTTAATCCGGGCGATGTCGACTTTCCGATTGGTTTCAATATTTTAGAAACCGAGAATGATGATCAAAAGCATTTGATTGCTTCTGGTTTGATGGGCGTCTTCAAAAAGATTTGGCCAGATGTTTGGAGTGCTCGTATGGAGTACGTTTTGCTTAACTGCGTTAATGCGTTATTGGACTATCCAGGAGCGACCCTCATGGGTATTAATCGCTTGCTCGTAGACAAAGATTATCGTGCTCGTGTCGTGGCAAAAATCAAGGATCCGATCGTCAAAACATTTTGGGTCGCTGAATTCGCGACGTGGTCAGAAAAGTACGCGACGGAAGCTATTGCCCCTATCCAAAACAAGGTAGGTCAATTTCTCTCGTCTTCGATTATCCGTAATATCGTGGCGCAGGTGAAGTCCACCATCAATCTTCGTCGTGTCATGGACGATGGTAAAATTTTGATTGTTAATCTCGCTAAAGGCCGTATCGGTGAAGATAATATGCGCCTCCTAGGTGGCATGTTGGTGACTAAAATTCAACTTGCAGCACAAGAGCGTCAAAACGTCCCAGAAAAAGAGCGTCGTGATTTTTATTTGTATGTGGATGAATTTCAAAACTTCGCCAACGAATCATTTGCAAGCATTCTCTCTGAGGCGCGTAAGTTTCGTCTGAATTTAACCGTTGCTCATCAATATATTGAGCAGCTCGACGAAAAAGTCGCTGCGGCTATTTTTGGTAACGTCGGTACGATTATCGCGATGCGTGTCGGCGGTGCCGATGCCACTGCCATGGAGACTGAATTCGCTCCTACATTCACGCCTGAAGATCTCGTCAATTTAGCGAAGTATCAAATCTATCTCAAATTGATGGTGGACGGCGTTGCAACACCTCCATTTTCAGCAAATACCCTTGCGCCGATCGTGACAAAAACCGACAACCAAGACAAGGCGATCGCTGTCTCGCGTGAGCGTTATGCCGAGCCTCGTCATATTATTGAGGCAAAGGTCTTGCAGTGGAGCGGTATGGAGGCAAATACCCAAAGCCCAGAAAAGCCCGTGATGGCTGCACCGATACCAGCTGCACTTGAACAGGCTGTTCGTGATTTTGAAGCAAGCCAACAGATTAATGCGCCTGCACCAGTTGTTGCTGGTGAGACGACGTCGATTTTGCCAGAAGCTCCGACACCGGTGGTCGAAGAGCCGACGCTTGATGATGCAAATGTCAGCGACCGTGCTTACTTGGTCCCAGCAAAACCTGCTGCCGAAGGCCCACTTGATCTTGGTGAGACCGACACAACGGAGTACCTCAAAATCCGCCCTGAGCGTCTTGAAGCGATTAAAGCAGCCATCCCCCAAGCACAAGGCAAGAGCAAGCGTCCTGACTTTCCGCATACTTGTGCGCGTTGTGGTAAGGTGTTTAATCTTGCGATTCAGTTAGATACGACGCGTCCTATTTATTGCGCCGACTGTCGTCCGCTTGTTGCCGAAGAACGCAAGTCGAAGCAGGGGATGATGCGCCAAGTTAAACGCACGCCTGTACCAGGCGAAAAAGTAGCCGCTATTGTCCGTACCGAGCAACCAGACCGACCAGGTTTTTCACCATCGTCATCCCAACCAAATCGACCTCGTATCATTCAGACGGCTGCACCAAAGCCACAAGTAACCATCGTTTCTAAAACTGACGATGGGGATGATGAATTGGACCTGCTGTCAGCCATTAAAAAAGCCAAAGGCGACCATATCGAAACAAATAAAGCAACGTTAGAAAATCGCGCCGGCATGGAGGAGGCCGTCTCTTCGTTGATCACGCAGCCAGCTCTCGATGCAAAACGCAAAAATCGCCGTCGTCGCAATAAAAACCGCGAAGACCGTCCTTTCTCGTCAACGCATTCAGCCCCACCAAGTTCTTCGCAAATACCAGTGAAACACTCAACCATGACACCGGGCAACCGTGTGAAGTTTGATTAAGCTTATGATGATGTTTACGGAGATTCTACAAGGCTTTGTGCTAGGCGCCGTGCAAGGCTTGGCAGAGTTTTTACCTATTTCGTCGAGCGGTCACCTGATTCTTGTCCCAAAACTTTTACGCTGGGAAGATCAGGGCTTGGCTTTTGATGTGATTCTGCATCTTGGCACGCTGATGGCTTTGCTTTGGTGTTTTTGGTCTGAATTAGTTGGTTTGGCAAAAAATGCCTTTGCTCCCGGTTCAGCAAAACCGGTACAAGGACATGCACGTGATTTAATTTTGAAGATCGCTGTAGCGGCTTTACCAGCTTTGGTGCTTGGGTATTTTTTGAATGACTGGCTCGAATCAACAGCGCGCAATGCCACCTTGATCGCTTTTGATCTGGTTGTTTGGGCAACGGTGCTTTGGTATGCGGACTCGCGCGCCAAGATCGCACCAGAGGCTTCGATACTCACTACGAAAATCAGTTGGAGGCAAGCGCTGTCGGTGGCATTTTCGCAGCCACTCGCATTGCTACCAGGTACGAGTCGTTCTGGTATTACAATCACCGCCGGACTCTTGTCAGGGATGCCGCGTGCCCTGGCGGCAAAGTTCTCGTTTTTTGTTAGTATTCCGGTGACGGCAGCAGCGGGCGGATATGGCTTATTAAAGCTTATTCTGCACGGGAATATAGACCATCCCCTTAAGCTCGCCGTGGGCTTTGTGACCGCTGCGGCCACAGGCGTTTTCGCCATCCGCTTGCTTTTAAGGTATGTTGTGAAGGATTCTTATGTCCCATTTGTCTTCTATCGCTATGCGCTCGCCCTCGTCGTCCTCTTTGTGGCTTAGTTTAGCCCTGGTGGCTTTTGCCGGTTTTGCGGTCTTTACTTCGGTACAAGCCGCAACACCTATTGCCGATGCTGACGGCGATGGCATCTCAAATACGGTTGAGTTACGTTTTGGTACCGACGTAAACATCGCCGACACCGATGGAGACGGTTTTACCGATGGTCAAGAAATTTGGGCGGGTTTTTCTCCGACGTCCACCGAAGCTATTCGACTAGAGAAGACGATCCACGTTGATTTGAGCGAACAAAAGCTTCAACAACGTATGAGTGGCGTGATAATTGCTGAGCACAGAATTTCGTCCGGTAAAGCAGGTATGCGTACGCCGACGGGTAATTATAAGGTACTAAACAAACATCCACGCGCGTGGTCGCGTGCATCAAAGCTCTGGATGCCTTATTGGATGGCTTTCACGACGCGTGGCCATGGACTTCACGAATTACCTGAATGGCCAGGTGGCAAAAAAGAAGGTGAAAACCATCTTGGTATCCCTGTGAGCCACGGCTGTATTCGTCTTGGTATTGGTGCGGCAAAGCGACTTTACGAGTGGTCTGAAATCGGCACGCCGATCGCTATCGTTCAATGAGTATGATTCGCATGAGTACCCGCTTGTCACTTTTTACGGTAGCGCTTGCAAGCGTGGTACTTTTGCCTGGTTCGGCACAGGCCTACCAACCCGTCCCTGATGAATATGCGGCGGCCATCATTTATGTGCCGTCAACAAATAAAACGCTCTATAGTTTTAAACCAGACAAGCCGCATGTCGCGGCAAGTTTAAGTAAGCTTGTTGCAGGCTTGGTCTTTTTAGATAAGCGCCCTTCATGGACAACGGGTGTGCGCAGTGTACAGGCTGATGAAGTTGGCGGCGGACGCTTGCGCGTAGAGGTTGGTACACGTCTCTCAGTACGTGATTGGTTTAATGCCGCCATGGGCGCCAGTGTGAACAATGCCATGAATGTTGTTGCGCGTTCGACAGGGCTCACGCAAAAAGCCTTCGCACAACAAATGAACACAAAAGCCAAAGCGCTTGGAGCAACGCAGTCGACCTTTTTTGAGCCAACGGGGATGAATGAAAACAATATGACCACGGCGGCCGATATGGCAAAAATTGCCAAAGCGGCTTTTCAGTCTGCCGACATCCGTTCTGCGTCAGCGGCAAAAACACATCAATATACCTTGGCAACCTCGGGCGTAAAGCGCACTTACAATACAACGAATGCTGATCTCGTCGATGATCCAAGTATCTGGATGGTTGGTGCTAAGACGGGTTTTCTCTATGAGTCCATGTATAACCTCGCCGCTGAAGTTCAGCCAGTTAGCGCGAACGGGGTACGTGATCCAAAAAAAGACGTGATCGTTGTCGTTCTTGGTGCGCCAACAAAACAAGGTTCGTTTAATAGCGTTAAACGCATGGCCGCCTGGGCCTGGACCCAAGAAGAGGCGTTCAAAAATCCAAAGCTTCCAGCCGGTAAAAGACTCTCTTTAGGGATGACGGACGCCGACGTCTCTCGCGTTCAACGGATTCTCGCCAAAGATAAAACTGTCTATGCCGATGGACGTATCACGGGATACTTCGGCCCCCTCACCCTCGCATCCGTCAAAAAATTTCAAGAAAAATATGGCATCGCAAAAGCGGGTGTCGCGGGTTATGGCCAGGTGGGGCCGAACACGTGGGCGAAGTTGATTGAGCTTGAATAACCGAATCATCCTTGTCCTTCTTTGGGAAAGAAGGAATTCTGAATGTCGAACCTCTGAATCGGTCGCCCTTCTTTCCCAAAGAAGGGGCAGGGGATGATTTTGGGCGAGGGCTTGCGATTGACATCGCGTGCCTATTTTGATACAAACAAAGCCATTTTTTATGGACATCCACGCTCTCGAAACGCTTCTCAAAGAGCGCAAAGAACCTGCCTTTCGCCTTAAGCAGGCCAAGCAGGCGTATTTTGTTGAGCTCGCCGATAGCTGGGAGGCTGTCACGACCTATAGCAAGCCTCTGCGCGAGGCTTGTGTTGAAGTAGCACCATGGGACACCTTGAAGCCCGTACGCACCCTTGCAGCCCCTCATGGTGATACTGTGAAGACGCTTTTTGAATGTCACGATGGCCAAAAAATCGAAGCGGTTTTGATGCGCCACGAAGATGGCCGTAATACGGTTTGTGTTTCATCTCAAGTTGGTTGTGCGATGGCGTGTGCCTTTTGTGCCACCGGCACCATGGGTCTCACGCGCAATCTCACGTCGTCTGAGATTTATGAGCAGGTGATGTATTTTGCTCGCTGGTTGAAAAAAGAAGACAAGGGCGAAAAAGTCACCAACCTTGTTTTGATGGGGATGGGCGAACCGTTTCATAACTACGACAATGTCATGAAGGCATTGCGTGTGTTGAATGACCATGAAGGATTTAATCTCGGGGCGCGTCACATGAGTATTTCAACCTGTGGCATTGTGCCAGCGATTTTGAAATTGGCTGACGAAGATTTTCAAGTAAACCTCGCGATCTCTATTCATGCCGGCACTGATGAAACCCGCAATAAATTCATGCCGGTAAATACACCGTATAATCTTGAAAAACTTCTTACGGCAGTGCGTACGTATATGGAGAAGACGAACCGTAAAGTCATGTTTGAATATCTTCTCTTGAAGGGCATTAACGATTCATTCGAAGAGGCTAATGCGCTCGCTGATATTCTCGGTCCTGATTATCGCTTGGTACATGTGAACGTGATCAAGTTCCATCCAACTGAATCTTTTGATGCAACGAACAAAGAAAATCGCATCGAGTTCGTGCGTTGGTTGCATGATCGTGGCGTGCCTGCGACGCATCGCGTCACTTTTGGTGAAGATATTGATGCCGCCTGTGGTCAGCTCGCTGTTGAAGAATCAAATGGCGTGACCCATCAAGGCCTCGAAGCAACACGTATTAATCGGGCAAAAAAGCAGCACAAAGTATTAAGCAAAGAAGCGTAGATGTCCCCTATGTTAGAGAACCGTTTGCCGCCTAAAGGCGCTCGCGTCCTCGTCGGTATGTCCGGCGGGGTGGATTCGAGTGTCTCGGCGGCATTATTGGTCGAACACGGTTGTATTGTTGAAGGGGGTTTTATTAAGAATTGGTCCGACTCCGTAGATTTGTGGACGGGCGAATGCCAATGGAGAGGGGAGCGTCGTGACGCGATTCGCGTTGCCGCCAAGCTCGGCATCCCATTACACACCTTTGATTTTGAAGAGACCTATCGCGAACGTGTCATTAATCGCATGTTCGCCGAATACGCTGACGGCATCACACCAAACCCAGACGTGCTTTGTAATGAAGAAATTAAATTTGGTTTGTTTTTTGAAAAAGCCAAAGAGCTTGGTTTCGACTATATCGCCACAGGTCACTATGCTCGTTTGAGTGAGGACGCTGACGGCGCCGCGCACCTCTTAAAAGGCGCGGACGATAATAAAGACCAAACCTATTTCTTGCATCGTGTTTCGCAAGAGGCCTTAAAGCAATCCGCGTTTCCGATCGGTCATTTGCAGAAGAGTGAAGTTCGCGATCTCGCGACGAAGTATGCACTTCCAACAGCGCAAAAACCTGATAGCCAGGGGATTTGTTTTGTTGGCAAAATTGATTTTCATGAGTTCTTGCGCAAAAAAAATGAAGCACACCCTGGTGCTATTGTTGATAAAGATGGCAAAAAACTTGGCGAACATGACGGTCTTGATGCTTATACCATCGGCCAACGTCATGGCTTATTTGTGACCAAAGAAAGCAAAAGCTGGTACGTGGCAAAAAAGCGTCTCACTAAAAACGAGCTCATCGTCGTGAATGATCGTGAAGATCCGCTCATGTACTCCTCCGAAGCCCTCCTCCGCAATGTGCATTGGATTCCATCGCCCTTCTTTCCCAAAGAAGGGGCAGGGGATGATTCGGCGCGAACGGAGGTAAGCTGCGCCATCCG
>JAMIEW010000038.1:0-12661 GCA_035906575.1 bacterium | reverse complement strand
AGCGAGACAGGGGAGACGTCCTCCATAAAAGAAGAGCAACCTGTTATGATAGAAGTGATGGCCGAACCGGCCATGCCTTTTTCGGGCTTTTTACGCGAGGATAATGGTCAAAATTTTGCTCAAGTTAGCGATTTTTCGGCCTCTGAGCGTTTAATGTTCTAAAATTAAGGCTAACTCTTGCGTCTTTTTGGCCTTTTTGGTACTATCTGGCCACTCGCTTTTTATAGCGAACTTTAATCATCTTTGGCGATTATTTTCCCATAACCACTATGGCGGACAAGTTCAACCGTTCTAAGCCACACGTTAACATCGGCACTATTGGCCACGTTGACCACGGCAAGACGACCACCACCGCAGCCATTCTCACCGTTCTCGGTGCGCACGGCTTCACGGCGCAGAAAAAAGGCATGGACGATCTCGATAAGGCTCCTGAGTCAAAAACGCGTGGTATTACCATCGCGACAGCTCACACGGAGTACGAATCGGCAGCGCGTCACTACGCACACGTCGACTGTCCAGGTCACGCTGACTATATTAAGAACATGATCACGGGTGCTGCCCAAATGGACGGCGCTATCTTGGTTGTATCCGCAACTGACGGTCCTATGCCTCAGACGCGCGAGCACATTCTTCTTGCACGTCAGGTTGGTGTTCCTTCAATTGTTGTTTTCTTGAACAAAGTTGACATGGTTGATGACGCTGAGCTTGTTGATCTTGTTGAAGAAGAAATTCGCGAACTTCTTTCGAAGTACGAATTCGACGGCAAGAACACGCCAGTTATCCGCGGTTCGGCTCTCAAGGCCCTTCAGAACCCAATGGATGAAGCAGCTTCCAAGCCAATCCTTGATCTTATCAAGGCTTGTGACGAATGGATCCCTGAACCTGTCCGTGAAATCGAAAAGCCTTTCCTCATGCCAGTTGAAGATGTCTTCACGATTGAAGGCCGTGGCACGGTGGTAACCGGCCGTATCGAACGCGGTATGGTGAAGATCAACGAACCAATTGAAATTATTGGTCTCGGCGAAACCCGTAACTCCGTTGTTACCGGTATCGAAATGTTTAACAAGCAGCTCGACGAAGGTATGGCTGGCGACAATGCTGGTCTCCTTCTCCGCGGTGTAAAGAAAGAAGACATTGAGCGCGGTATGGTTCTTGCCAAGCCAGGCTCGATCACTCCTCACTCTGAATTCGAAGCTGAAGTGTACGCCCTCACCAAAGAAGAAGGCGGCCGCCACAAGCCATTCGTCACGGGTTACAAACCACAGTTCTACATCCGTACGACGGATGTTACCGGTGAAGTAACGCTGCCAGCTGATGTCGCCATGGTTCAACCAGGTGACACCATCAAGATGGTTGTTAAGCTCATTAGCCCAGTTGCTATCGAAGACAAGATGCGTTTCTCCATCCGCGAGGGTGGTCGCACGGTCGGCGCTGGTGTTGTTCTCAAGATCGTTAAATAAATCCATAGCGAGAGGAGGTTTCCTCCTCTCCGCTTGGTTTCTGAGGATACTCAGTAATCGAGCGGAGATGGGGAATGCCATGGCCTCCCTCAAAACCACATGACCGAAGCAAAAGCAAAAGCTCCAGCAGCAGGGCAACGCGTGCGTATCAAAATTCGCGCGTACGACCACAAGATTATTGACCAGGCAACCCGTACGATCATCGAGACGGCGGAGCGCTCTGGTGCAAAAGTCATTGGTCCGATCCCATTGCCTACCGAGAAGAAGAAGTGGACCGTTAACCGTTCTACCTTCGTCCACAAGGATGCTCGCGAGCAGTTCGAAATGCGCATTCATAAGCGCGTGGTGGACATTGTTGACCCAAATGCAAAGACCATCGACGCTCTAACGTCGTTGAATCTTCCAGCTGGTGTCGACGTTGAGATCAAGATGTAAATCTTGCCTCAATTTCACAAACGTTTCCCAAGGAGAAAGTTCCACGAGTTTTTACTCGATGGATAACCTCCCTGCAGCGAATCGCACATCCGTGAACCTGTTCCGAACGCATTTTTTGCGGACGGGGTTTGGGGACGATGTCGAAAATCGCCCGCAGACCCCGTTTTATTTTTTCTCTTACTTATTTACTTCAGCGACCAATCCGAACTATGAACAAGTTCATTATCGGCGAAAAGATCGAGATGTCGCAGGTCTACCGCGAAGACGGCACCGTCGTTCCGGTGACGCTCATCAAGGCCGGCCCTTGCGTCGTGACTCAGGTCAAGACGGCAGACAAAGATCATGTTTCGTCGGTTCAGCTCGGCTTCAAGAACGCAAAGCGTCTCAACAAGCCTGAAGCTGGCCACCTTAAGGACCTCCCAGCTCTTTCAGTACTTCGTGACTTTCGTGTCGGTAGCGATTCTTCATTGAAACGCGGCGACACGCTTGATGCATCGGTATTCGCCATCGGCGATGTTGTCGACGTTGTCGGCACGTCAAAGGGTCGCGGTTTTGCTGGTGTTGTAAAGCGTCACGGCTTTGGTGGCTCTCCAGCCTCCCACGGTCACAAAGATCAGCTTCGTATGCCTGGTTCGAGTGGTGCCGGTGGACCTCAGCACGTTTTTAAGGGTCACCGTATGGGTGGTCACATGGGTGACGCACGCGTCACGGTTCAGAATCTTGTCATCGTTGAGATCCGCGAAGGCGGCATCATCGCGGTGAAAGGCGCTGTCCCTGGTGCTCGCCATTCAATCGTCGAAATCATTACCGCGTAATCGTATGGCAACAATCTCTATCTACAACCAAGAAGGTAAAATTGTCGGCGATCTCGCACTTAATGACAAAATCTTTGCCGTAAAACCAAACGCCGGCCTCGTCCATGAAGCCGTAACCGCACAGCGCGCGAATGCACGCCGTACGATTGCTAGTACCAAGAATCGCGGAGAAGTCCGTGGTGGTGGTAAAAAGCCATGGAAGCAAAAAGGTACTGGCCGTGCCCGTCAGGGTTCGATCCGCTCTCCGCAGTGGGTTGGTGGTGGTATCGTTTTCGGTCCACGCTCTGAACGTAATTTTGAACTTAAAATCAATCGTAAAGCAAAGCAGAAAGCGCTGTTCATGGCTCTCTCTGACAAGCTTATCAACAAGCAGCTTCTCGTTATCGACTCGGTCAACACCGAAGCGATCAAGACGAAGGTATTGGCTGAGATGATCAAGAAGCTCCCAGTGGGCCGCACGATCCTCTTGGTTTCACCAAAGGCTGATCCATCGCTTATGCGCATGGTTCGCAACCTTCAATCGGTGACGCTTGTTTCTTCTAACTCCGTCAACTTGGTCGATGTTCTCGGTCACAAGTCGGTGGCATTCTTAAAGGATGCTGTCGCTTCGTTCGAGAAACTCTACGCCTAATCCTATGGCTCTCCTCGACAAGATCCGCAAGCCAAAAGCTGCGGCAAAAACCGAAGACACCAAAGCAAAGCGTGCTCCGGCCAAGAAGACCGAGCCAGCAGCCGAAGCATCCGTTGCTTCAAAGGCAACGAAAGGTAATGACCTTTCAAGCCGCTTGCTCCGTGCTCCTCGCGTCAGCGAAAAGGCTGCACGCTTGGCAGAAAAGGGCACCTACGTATTCGAAGTTGCACAAGATGCAGAGAAGATCTCCATCAAGCGTGCAGTCGAATCGCTCTATGGCGTCAAGGTTACCGCGGTACGCATCATCAACGTGAACGGCAAGCCTGTTAAAAAAGGTCGCCGCGTCAGCTACCGCTCTGATCTCAAAAAAGCTCTTGTGACCCTTAAGCCTGGTCAGAAGATTGATCTCTACGAAGGCGTCTAATCCTCCCTATGCCGATCAAAAAAATCCGCCCAGTCACCATTGGGCAGCGCAATATCTCGGTGCAGGATTTCTCAGATGTCACTACTGACAAGCCTGAAAAATCCCTCATCATTTCGCGCAAAAACAAGGCTGGTCGCAATGGCGGTAAAATCGCCGTTCGCCACCAGGGAGGTGGCCACAAGAAATTCATCCGCGAGGTTGATTTCACCCGTAGCCGCTACGACATCCCTGCAACCGTGAAATCGGTCGAATACGATCCGAATCGCGGTGCCCGTATCTCACTTGTTACCTATAAGGACGGTGTTAAGTCTTACGTACTTACCCCAGACGGTATGAAGGTTGGCGATGTGATCGTCTCTTCTCTCACCGAAGCTGAAATCCTTCCTGGTAACCGTTTGCCACTTCAGAAAATCCCTGTTGGTACCACGATCCACTCGGTCGAATTGGCACCAGGCAAGGGCGGTCAGCTCGGCCACGGCGCCGGCTCCCGCATCGAGTTCATGGCGATCGAAGATGACTTTGCGGTCATCAAGCTCCCATCCGGTGAAACCCGTCGCGTGCCTAAGGGCTGCATGGCAACCATCGGTTCAGTTTCTAACCAAGATTGGCACCTCGTCCGTTGGGGTAAGGCTGGTCGTATGCGCCATCGCGGTATCCGTCCTACGGTTCGCGGTAAGGTCATGAACCCAGTAGACCACCCTCACGGTGGTGGTGAAGGTAAGCACCCAATCGGTATGAAGTACGCGAAGACCAAGTGGGGCAAGCATGCTCTCGGTGTCAAAACGCGTCGCCGCCATCTTGCTAGCGACAAATTCATTATTCGCCGCCGCAAGGGCAACTCCCTCTAATCTATGTCTCGCAGTCTCAAAAAAGGTCCTTTCACCGAGCCAAAGCTTCTTGAGAAAATCAAGAAGGCAGGCCCGGGATCGAAGACCGTCATCAAGACGTGGTACCGTTCTTCGACGATTACGCCGGAGATGGTTGGGTTCACCTTCGGTGTTCATAACGGCAAGCAGCATGTTCCTGTGCTCGTCGTCGAGAACATGGTGGGCCACAAGCTCGGCGAATTTTCGCTCACCCGCAAATTCACGCGCCACGGCGGTAAATTAACCAAGTCAGCTGATGCCGCAGCAAAGCCTGCAGCACCAGCGGCTAAGAAATAATCGCTATGGAAGTAAAAGCCTATCTCCGCTTCCTCCGCATGTCTCCTCGCAAGGTTCGCCTTGTTGTGGATACCATCCGAGGATTGTCGGTCGCAGCCGCTGAAACCAAGTTGCATTTTGTGCCTAAGCTCGCAAGCGAGCCGGTGCTTAAACTCTTGCTCTCCGCCGTTGCCAACGCAAACCATAACTTTCACCTTCAAAAAGAAGACTTGTACGTAAAGTCCATCGTGGCTGACGGCGGTCCTACGCTTAAGCGTTTCCGCGCACGCGCCTTCGGTCGTGCGGCTCCGATTCGCAAGCGCACCACCCACATCACGATCGTTCTTGCTGACAAGAAGGACATGCCTGCGAAAGCAGAAGCTCCAAAGAAGGTCGTTCGTGCTAAGAAAGCTGCTCCGAAAACCGCCTAATCTATGGGTCACAAAGTCAATCCCAAGGTCTTCCGTCTCGGAATGACCACCACCTGGCCATCTCGCTGGTTCGCCCGCGATGATGTGTATCGCCAATCCCTTCAACAAGATCTCGGCATCCGCGAATACTTGGAAAAGGAATTGAAAGAAGCAGGTGTGAACCGCATCGACATCGAACGCTCACGCGGCGTTGTCACGATCACGGTTCAAGCAGCGCGCCCTGGCATCGCCATCGGCCGCGGCGGCGAAGGTTCGGATGTCCTCAAGAAGAAAATCGAAAAGAAATTCTTCCCAGGCCAGCTCAAAACGCTCCGTGTTAACCTCAATGTTCAAGAAGTCGGCAATCCTGGTGTTGAATCCGCGCTTATCGTTCAGTCGGTCATTTCTGACCTTGAACGCCGCATGGCTTTTCGCCGCGTATTGAAGATGACGATTGAACGCGTCAAAAAAGCCGGTGCCCTCGGTGTAAAAATCGCGGTATCCGGTCGTTTGAACGGCGCTGAAATTGCCCGTCGTGAATGGTTGGGTTGGGGCAAAATCCCTCTCACAAACCTTCGCGCCGACATTGACTACTCCGCAGATTTTGCTCAAACCAAGGCCGGTTCTATCGGCGTAAAAGTTTGGATCTATCGCGGCGATGTGTTCAATGGCGAACGTCCTGCTATCTACCAGCCAACCACGCCACGTCGTCCTGACGCTCGTCGTGATGGCCGTCGTGATGGTATGGGTGGCGGCATGGGCGGTCCTCGTCGCGATGCTCGCGGCGGCGGTACCGGTCGTCCTGTTTCATTCGGTTCAGGTCCTCGCACGCCAGCAGCTCCGGCTGCCCCTGCGGCACCTGCAGCCCCTCAATCAGAACAAGCTTCCTAATGCCATATGTTGATTCCAAAGAAAGTCAAATATCGCAAGTGGCAAAAGGGCCGCGCCCGCAATATCCGCACCGCGTCCACCAAGATTGAGCTCGCCTTCGGTTCATACGGTTTGAAAGCGATGACCCCAGCCTGGATCACTTCTCAAGAGATCGAAGCCGGCCGTCGTGTTCTCACCCGTTTTATCAAGAAGGGTGGCAAAGTCTGGATTCGTGTGTTTCCGGATAAGCCAGTGACGAAGAAAGGTAATGAAGTGCCGATGGGCTCCGGTAAAGGTGCTCCTGATCACTACGTTGCTGTTATTCGTCCAGGTACCATCATTTATGAAATGGACGGCATCTCGGCCGAAGTAGCAAAAGAAGCGTTACAAAGCGCTGCCTATAAGCTCTCACCGATTTGCAAGTACGTAAGCAAATAAAGCTATGTCGAACTTCAAAGAGCTCTCACTGAAGACGCCTGTCGAACTTCGTCGCCAAGCTGAAGAGCTTCGTGCCGAATTGCGCGACCTGCGCTTCAAAGTGAAGACCCGCCAATATCTCAAGGTACGCACGGTTCGCGCTAAACGCCGCGAACTTGCCCGCACCGTTCACGCGCTCGCTAAGACGAGTGCCACCAAGTAATTATGTCAACGACTCAATCATCTTCAACGCAACCACGTCGCCTTCAGGGCACCGTTGTTTCGACAGCCATGTCTAAAACGGCTGTTGTTCGCGTAGACCGTCGCGTGGCGCACGAGAAGTACGGCAAGTACTTCACGATCTCGAAGAAATTCAAGATCCACGATGAGATTGGTGCTGCCCATATGGGTGACATCGTCGAAATCGAAGAGTGCCGCCCGGTGAGCCGTGACAAAAACTGGCGCTATCTGTCGACCATTAAAGCTGCATAATCTCTATGGTCCAACATCGCTCCATGCTTTCCGTGGCTGATAACACGGGTGCCAAAATTCTTCAGGTGATCCGCGTAAATGGCGGTTTTCAGAAGCGTTATGGCCGTCTCGGTGACATTGTCACTTGTGCTGTAAAATCCGCTGATCCTCGTGGCGTCGTCAAGAAGTCCGATGTCGTGCATGTCGTGCTCGTCCGTTCTCGCAAAGAGACGCGTCGTCCTGACGGTACGTATATCCGCTTTGATGAAAACGCTGCGGTCGTCATCGATCCTAAAACAAAAGAACCAAAAGGTACCCGCATCTTCGGGCCAGTGGCTCGTGAGCTTCGTGCTCGCGGCTATGCGAAGATCGTATCTCTTGCGCCTGAAGTCCTCTAACATCCTATGACACAACTCCGCATTAAAACCGGCGATGAAGTCATCGTGATCGCCGGGGCCGACAAAGGCAAAAAAGGAAAAGTCATCCAGACGTTTCCAAAACTCAACCGCGTTGTGGTTGAAGGTGTCAACGTGAAGAAGCGCCATATGCGCGCTGCTAAAGCTGACGCTCAAGGCCAGACCGTTGAATTCTCGATGCCGATGAACGCGTCCAATGTGATGCTCGTCGTCGGCGGTAAACCAGCTCGCCATAATAAGCGCGCCGCCTAATCCTATGACACTCAAAGAACAGTACCAAACAGCTGTCGTGCCATCCTTGAAAAAGGACTTCGGCATCACTAGCGCCATGGCCGTTCCAAAGCTGAAGAGCGTGACGATCTCCGTCGGTCTTTCGCAGGGCATCAAGGATCCAAAGGTGCTTGAAACCGTCGAACGCACGCTTGAGCGCATCTCTGGTCAAAAGCCAGCGAAGACCAAAGCAAAAAAGTCGATCTCGAGTTTCAAAATCCGTGAAGGTATGGTTGTGGGTATGATGGTAACGCTTCGTGGTCAGCGTATGTGGGATTTTCTCACGCGCCTCACGAACTTCACCTTCCCTCGCATCCGTGATTTTCGCGGCATTTCGGCCAAGTCGATGGATGCCCACGGCAACTTGTCCCTCGGTTTCCGCGAGAATATCGCGTTCCCAGAAATCCGTCCGGATGAAATTGAACGTATTCACGGTTTGCAAATCACCATCGCCACAACGGCAGGTGAGCGCACCATCGGTACCGCTTTGCTCAAGGGCCTCGGCTTTCCATTCACGAACTAACTTATGGCAACACAAGCTCAAATCGCCAAATCCAAACGCAAGCCGAAATTTTCGACTCGCGAAGTGCGCCGTTGCTGGCGCTGTGGTCGCAAGCATGGCTACATGCGCGACTTCGGATTGTGCCGTATTTGCTTCCGTGAGCTCGCTAACCGCGCTGAGCTCCCAGGTGTGACCAAATCAAGCTGGTAAACTATGCAAACAGATCCAATCAGCGACTTCCTGACACGCATTCGTAATGCGCAGGCCGCACGTCATGAGACGGTTTCTTTGCCGGGCTCCCGTTTGAAATTGGCTGTCGCCAAGGTGCTCGTCCAAGAAGGCTTTCTCGCCGACGCAAAACAAACCGCCGAAGGTCCAAAGAAAACCCTCGTCGTAACGCTTAAGTATACAGGCAAGCTCCCATTGATCCGCTCTATCGTGAGCGTATCGACGCCGGGCCGCCGCGTATATCGCAAAGCCAATGAACTTCCTCGTGTCTTGTCCGGCCAGGGTATCCGCGTGATTTCAACATCCGCAGGTGTCATGTCTGATCGCGATGCACGCAGACGCAAGCTCGGAGGCGAAATTATTTGCGAAGTATCGTAAGATCTTCGCTTCATTCCTCAATTATTATTGTATGTCTCGTATCGGTAAAAAACCGGTTATCCTGCCCTCGGGTTTTGACGTGACCGTCGAAGCTGGGAAGGTAACTGTGAAGGGGCCAAAAGCCTCTCTCACGGTCCCTCTCCACTCGGATGTCTCGATCGAGCTCCAGGCAGAGCCAAGTGCTGTCGTTGTTAACGTCAAAGACGAAAACAATGTTAGCCAACGCGCTCTCTGGGGTCTCACTCGCCAGCTCATCGCGAATGCGGTAGAAGGCCTCGTGAAACCTTACGAGAAGTCGCTCGAATTCGTTGGTGTTGGTTATAAAGTCGCGATGCAGGGCAATGTTATTGTCATGGACGTCGGCTTCTCGCATCAGGTGAAGTTCACCGTGCCAGCCAACCTCGAAGCGAGCGTTGATAAACAAATCCTTAAGCTTGTTTCATCTGACAAATACTTGTTGGGTGAAATGGCGGCACAAATCCGCCGCGTACGCCCACCAGAGCCTTATAAAGGCAAAGGTATTCGCTACACGGATGAAGTTGTTCGTCGCAAGGCTGGTAAGGCTGCCAAATCCTAACGCCTAAACGTATGTCGAATCTCAACACTTCCACGGCGAAAGCCCGCCGCATTGCGCGCGTCCGCGCTCGCATCTCCGGAACGGCAGCACGTCCGCGTTTGGCCGTCTTCCGCAGTATTTCACACATTTACGTTCAAGCTATTGATGATGTCGCGCAAAAGACGCTTGCGTCCGCACGCGACCTCGAACTCACCGATGCCCAGCGCAAAGGGATGAAGAAAACCGAAATCGCAACCGCCGTAGGCAAGATGATTGCCGAACGCCTTGTGAAGCAGGGTGTTAGTCAGGCGGTATTTGACCGCCGCGATAAGCGCTATCATGGTCGTGTCCAGGCTCTCGCCGAAGGCGCCCGTGAAGCGGGTCTCACGTTCTAATCTATGTCCGAAGAAATCAAACAAGCAGCTCCTGAAGCTGCAGCGGCTCCAGCAGCTGCTCCAGCGCCTCGCGGCGCCCGTCCTGCCTTTGGTGCAGCTCGTGGTGGTCGTGATCAGCGCGGTGGCGCAGGTGGTGCACGCGGTGGTCGTACCGGTGGCCGTGACAATCGTCGCGGTGGTCGTGGCGATGTTCCTGCCGAAGCGGACTACGAAGAAAAGAACGTCGAAGTTGCTCGCGTTACGCGTGTAACCAAGGGCGGTAAGCGCATGCGCTTTCGTGTTCTCTCGGTTATTGGTAACCGCAAAGGCCGTACCGGTTTTGGTCTCGCCAAGGGCGTAGACGTCGCCGGCGCAAGCAATAAAGCAAATACCCAAGCTCGCAAATCGCTCATCACCGTCCCACTCGTGAACGAAACTATCCCTCACGCGGTGACGGCAAAATTCGGTGCAGCTGTCGTTCTTCTTAAGCCAGCGCCAAAAGGTTCTGGTGTGAAGGCAGGTGGTGCTGTCCGCGTTGTTCTTGAGCTTGCTGGCGTCCCAAACGTCGTCTCAAAAATTCTCGGTTCAAGCAATAAGACCAATAACGTCAAAGCAACGTTTGCGGCGCTTCGTTTACTTCGCCTTCCGGCGAAAACGGAGAAGTCAGAAGAATCTGCTGTAGCGAAAAAGTAATATGTCGCTTACATTGAATTCTCTTAAGCCGAAACACGGCTCACGCAAGGCATCGTTTCGCATCGGTCGCGGTGAAGGTTCTGGCCTCGGCAAGACCTCCGGTCGCGGTTCGAAGGGTCAGAAGGCTCGCTCCGGCGGCCGTCATGGCTTGAAACGTCTCGGTATGCGCCACATGCTTCTTTCCTTTCCTAAGGTCAGAGGTTTTCGCAGCCGCTATGACAAGGCAGAAACCATCTCGTTAAAACGCCTTGAGGTGTTTGAAACGGGTGCAAACGTCACCATGAAAGAACTTCGCAAGAAGGGCCTCGTGACGCGCGTTGCCAAAGCTGTCAAAATTGTCGGTAACGAAGCCATCAGCAAAAAGCTGAAGGTTTCTGGCGTGGCCACGAGCGCGAGCGCTAAGGCAGCTATTGAGGCTGCCGGCGGATCCGTTGTGGAGCGCGTCTAAACTCCAAACTTCTTATGTGGAATACATTGACGCAAGCATGGCGAGTGAAAGAAGTCCGTAACGGGCTCCTGTTCGTCATCGCCATGATGGTGATTTTCCGTGTGGCGGCGAATATCCCGCTTCCGGGCATTGATCTCGTGGCGCTGCGAAGCTTCTTTGAAGCAAACCAGTTGCTCGGTCTTCTCAATGTTTTCTCGGGCGGTACGATGTCGAATTTCAGCATCGTCGCTCTCGGCGTTGGACCATACATCACGGCTTCGATTGTCTTTCAATTGTTAGCCATGATTGTGCCTCGCATTGAAGAAATCCAAAAAGAAGGGGAGTCTGGTCAGAAACGCATCAGTCAATGGACACGTTTGCTCACTGTGCCACTCTCCGTGGTTCAGTCGCTCGCGCTTCTCTCGATTATGCGCAACTCGTCCTTCCCGATTCTCACCACGCAAGAGCCTCTCTATATCATGATGCTTATCGCGTGTGTGACGGCGGGTACCATGTTCTTGGTTTGGCTTGGTGAATTGATCACCGAACGCAAGGTTGGTAACGGTATCTCGTTGCTGATTTTCGCCGGTATCGTCTCAGGTCTTCCATCCACGGTTTCGCGCTTCTTCGCTACCTATGATTCATCGCAGTGGATGACGGTTGTGCTTTATGCCGCCGCCGCCATCGCGATGGTCGCTGGTATCGTCTTTGTCAGCGAAGGTCAACGCAATGTACCGGTGCAATACGCCCGCCAGTCACGCTCTCTTTCGGGGACGGGTAATGGCGGTGTGACTTCATCGTTGCCATTGCGCGTGAATATGACGGGTGTTATCCCAATTATCTTCGCGGTCTCGATGCTCTTGTTCCCATCCGTTCTTGCACAGTTCTTTGCTCAGGCTCGCACGCCAGCCGTTGCTAACGCGGCCAACTGGCTTCTGCTCACCTTGCAAAATCAAACCGTGTACGGCGTGCTCTACTTCTTGTTCGTGGTCGGCTTCACGTTCTTCTATGCGACGATCGTGTTTCAGCCAGAGCGCGTAGCAGAAAACCTTCAGAAGCAAGGTGGTTTCATCCCGGGCATTCGCCCAGGGGCTCAGACCGCTTCGTATCTCTTGTCGGTGGTTGAGCGCATCACTCTCGGTGGCGCTGTGTTCTTGGGCTTTGTCGCGGTTACCCCGGTAATCGCTCAAGCTATGACCGGCTCTACGACGGTGAATGTCGATGGTACTTCATTGCTCATCGTGGTTGCTGTCGTGATTGAATCGATCAAACAGATCGAGTCTCAAATCACGATGCGTTCGTACGACGTCTACTAAGACGTCATGAAAAGACCTCGCTCATGCGGGGTCTTTTCGTTTTGGTCGTTGAATGCTAGCCTGCTTTCATTATGGCGAAGAAACGCCGCTTACGCGCTGTCTTATTCGGGCCCCAGGGCGCCGGTAAAACCACCCAAGGTCGTGCGCTCTCTGAACGCTATGGCGTGCCATATTTATCATCGGGGGATTTGCTTCGCGAAGAAATCGGTGAAGATACGGCACTCGGACGATTAGCGAAAGAATATGTCGCATCACATGTGATTGCGCCAGACGAAGTTGTTGAGGCAATCGTGATCAAGCGCATGAAGCCGCATCTCGCCACGGGTTTTGTGTTGGACGGATTCCCGCGCAATGTCGAACAGGCGATCACGCTTGATCGCCACACCAAGCTTGATCTCGCGATTCAGTTAAAAATGTCCGACAGCG
>JAMIEW010000037.1:0-5913 GCA_035906575.1 bacterium | reverse complement strand
AAAATGGTGAAGTTTATATCGAGTCCAAAAGTCTATGCGGTAGCCCGTGGTGCCGTTTTGCGCGGTATCCCTTCAGAAGAAATGGCACGTGCCTATTATGGCGATACGTGGAATAAAAAGATCGCCGATATTTCAGACGCCTTTTACACGAATTACACGTTTGGTGCCGATATCAGTGTGCCATCGGACTATGACCCATCGATAGAGCTCGCTCACTCAACCGAGTAATCAAAAACCTCCCCGACAGATATCGGGGAGGTTTTTTATTTGTTGCGATGTTTTTTTAGTGCGGACGAAACCTTTCTCAATGTATTTGCGGCAAGCGGTGAGGCAGAAGCGAGGCGCCAGATACGGCGTTTAAGCTTGGTCTTTTTCATGCGCTTGATGTCTTCGCGGGTACCGAGATAGGCAATGATACTGGTTGTATCCTCAATAAAATAGCATGGCGCGATGGCCGCAAAATCAGATTTATGCCATTCAGCATGATGCGTCTCGTGAGTATTGCCAAAGACTTCGCCCTGGTCGCCAATATCTTTTGGGACGGATACAAGGACGCCTTTGCCTTTATGGAGGAGTTGCTTTAAGAGCTTTGTTCCTTCGTCTTTTTCAAAATGTTCGAGAACGTCGATGATCATCACGAGATCGTAGTGTTGTTTGATAGTTGGTACGACTTCGAGGGCATTGCCGATATAAATAGTGTTATAAATATAGTCGTGCACGGGCGTGAGATATGTCGGATAGACCTCGATACCATCAATGCGGCGCTTGAAATGCGTATAGTCTTCACTCCCATCCCAAAGCTCGAGATACTCACGAGCTAAAAAGCCGTATTTACCAAAGCCTACGCCAATATCAAGCAGCGACATTGGGTTGAGATCGATAATGATATCAATCAGTTTTGGGATTTGGTAATGTTGTGAAGTAGGCATGAAGCCCATGATACTACTCCTGTTCTTCGGGGTCGAGCGTCTCAGCTCTTAGGCGTGAGCGAGGTATGAGATAGATAAAACCCCCGCGCCAGTTGGTGCGGGGGTTTTGGTCAGAGGGCAGCGAGCTTGCGAATCTCGTCAAACGTCTGCTCTCGCAAGATCTCGCCATTGTGAAAAACGGGGACCAAGAGGTTCGGCAAATCGTTCTCATGCTCTTTGACGGTGCGGTAGTCTGCGCCGTCTTGAACGAGCTTGAGTCGACCGGCCTTCGACCGCTTTCCGGGATCCGTGATGGGATCCTTGTAGCAATCGTACCAGGTACCGTTCTCACAAATCGCCGAGAGCTTGTAGGCGAATTTCATGGTGTCTCGAGTGAGCTTTTGCAATAGCCCACCACCAGAACCAAAGGCGACATTGTCACCCGACCACCCAGCCGCCTTCATGGCGGCGAGAATGAGCGGGAGCATGTCGATATCGATCCCATCGCCTTGAATGACGCGAACGTGCGGGTCGAGAATCTTGAAGCCCTTCTGATTCAAGGTATAGCCAAAGGCTTCACCGAGAATCTCGAGGACGCGTACAACGATCTCAGGCGGGTAGCCAGAGTCCGGCCGTACAACCAAGGTTCCTTCTCGCGCGAGAACATCTTGCTTGAGTTGATTGCCCCAGAGCTCACGACAAGCGTATTCAATGTCGTAAGAATCCGAGACGACCGCCACCAAGGCGCTGGGGAATTGCTTAAGGATATTTCGGTAAGCATCCACCTCGCGCTCTCGGCGCCAAGACGTGATGGTCGAGTGTTCGGCGGCAGGGATCGATCCGCCAGCCATGTGTTTGCCGTAGTAGCGGCGCGCGTGAATGATGCCGGGGAGGGTGTCAGTCCCTTCAAAGTTGAGAAGGTGAGCCGCACCACCGATCTGGGCAGTTTCGATCGAGCTGACCCCGCGCAGGCCAAAGTCGTGGAGCTTGTAGGGGATCAATTCAGGCGTCCCTGTTTCTTGCAGGTTGGCGAGAATGATGTCCTTCATCGCACGCGACTGGGTTGCAACGCTGATGGGGTACCAGAGTTGTACGAAGAGCGGCTCGAAGTAGCCCGGCAACCACGGGACCTTGGGGTCCGTATTCGTCACCGTGAGCAGAGCATTCTTGATGGGGATGCGCTGGCCTTCGGGTACGGCTCGGACTTCGAGAGGGAGCTTGCCTGCATGTTCTCGGACGATGTACTCCCAGCCTTCACGATTGAAGATCGTCGGGTTTTGAAAGTACTCGGCAAAGAACGCATAGGCTTCGTCAACATCTTCGAGGGTGATCGTGAGCTCAGCAAGGTAGGCCTTGAGGAGGTACTGAAGACCGAAGAAGGTTGTCTGATCAAAAGGACCTCCTCGGCTCTCGAGAAAGGCGAAGGTGTGCGTCACCTCAGGCGGATACTGCTTGTGATGCGAGGGCTTGTAGCCATCGGTGAGAAGAATGGGATTGTGTCGCATAGTCGTTAATCTTTCGTTGGTGTTTATTGTTTAGGTTCAGTTGAGGAGCAAGGGTTTTAACGCGTGCCAAAGAGGTTTATGCTCTGGCATGAGTTGCGGCTCGACCTCTTCATAAGGCACCCAAGCGAGAGCAGCGATATCGTCTTGCGCATAGGCATGTCCAAAGACATACTCGGCAAGAAAGAGGCAGGTCATGATCTTGTCAGGACCTTTGCGATAACGAACATCATCAATGCGTCGACTGGTGATGTATCGCGGCAAGGTGATCTCGATGCCACCGGCTTCTTCATAGGCTTCGCGATGAGCCGCTGCTTCGAGTGTTGTATCGGTGGGATCAACGAACCCGCCAATAAAACGAAGACGGTCTTCATTCGATTTGCGTCCGAGAAGCAAAAGACGCTCGTCTCGCTTGATGATGGCGATATCTACCGCCTGGTAGGAGGTAGGAAACCGCTTATGCGCGGCATAGATCATGCCTTTGCGAAACTCAGCGCTATCATTTGGGGTGAGTGCATCTTTCGCGCGCTCGACCGAGCCGCTTGTCTGCACAACCGCATCGATTTCGCTGACGGGATACACGCCGCTATAGAACGGCAGAAAGCTGTCCCGAGAGCCAAAGAGGGTGAGGCTGCCATCGTTTGCAAATGGCGCAAGCAGCGTATCAAGGGCATCTGACCAGGCCCGATCGCTTGCCGTGTCTGCCATGGGCAAGACCAAGGCTTCAGGGTAATCATGCAAGATAAGTTGTTCTCTCGTCTTGAAGTCGAGCGGATCGGTACTGGTAGGTTGTCCCTCCGTGACGCCAATGACGACGATGAGCTTTTCTGCCTGTGTCGCTGCCGCGGTTAGCAGATACTTATGACCTTGGTGTAGGGCTGATACTTGAAATCGCCCAACGACAACGGCGTATGTGACAGTCTTTTCCATAAAATCTCCGGTTGTGAAGGTGCGTCTCTGGATGATCCAGAGACGCATCGAGCTCATGACGCGTCTCTGTACCATCTTATAGTGTAATAATGACACTAACTATACTTGTCAAAAAGAATGAGAAGAGTGAATTAGAGGATCTCGATATTGGTGAGGGTTGTTGATTTGAACTGATACAATTTTGCCGGTCGATGCTTGTCTCCTTGTGTGGATTTGCCCGTATCTTTGAGTAATTGGAGCTTCTCGAATTTCTTTCTGAAATTTCTTTTGTCGATGGTCGTGCTCAGGATGACCTCATAAAACGCTTCGAGCTGAGTGAGGGTAAAGGATATTGGGAGAAGGTACTGAATCAACGAAGTATAGCGTATACGCGTTTTGAGACGATCAAGCGCCGTTGCAAGAATATGCGTATGGTCGTAGGCGAGCGTCTGCTTTTTTGTTGCAGGCGACCACCAAACGAGATCGGTGTCACGTTGTTCGTCGCTGCTCAGTTTGCTCCATGGGACGTAGGCGCTATAGGCGACCGAGACGACTCGACCACGCGGATCGCGATCAATAGCGCTGAAGGTATAGAGCTGCTCGATATGAGCGATGCTCGGGCGTACAAGGCCTTTTTGAAGCAGGATGCGCTTAACCGCCTGTTCAGCAGTTTCATCCGGCTGGATGAGTCCGCCTGGGAGCCCCGGCACACCGTCATAAGACGGAGGTCGATCAACACGCATCAGGCGCACGTAGAGTTTTCCTTCTTTAAGAGTAAAGAGGGAGACATCGGTGGCGATGACGGCGAACTTGAGATGTTGTTCTTGCTGAGTGCTTTTCATATTGTCAAAATAACACTAAGTAAAACCATTGTCAAGCCCCCATAAAACAAAGGTATTCAGCGTAGATATTTGGCGTTGGTTATTCTTCGGTTTCAGGATCAAGCGTCTCAATCACTTTTTTATAAACAAGATATTCAGGATCAGTTTCTTCGTATCCTTCAAGGCCGCCACTAGCGAATTCAAAGAGGACACCGCGAGCATACTGGTCATCGAGGTGTTGCGCGATAGGTACCAAGGATTCGAGCAAGAGGCCCTCAGCGTCCAAAAAGAACCCAGAGAGTTCTACGTCATCGAGAGATTCTTCTTCGATGGCAGACTCGATTTGTTTTACCGCTTCTTCAAAATCGCCATTTACAATAGCTTGAAGCATGGCGGCTTTTTGTGGGTAGTCGGCCACGAGGCGCGAATTGATATAGCTCGCGACTTCGGTCTCTGAGAGCTTTAATTCAGGGATTTGCATAAGATTGGGGCTTTTGGCGATGGTACTAAGGCTTGTTTATATCGTCTAGAGGGATACGAAAAGGCCTCCCGAGGGGGAGGCGAATTCAGAAGGGGTCGGACCAGTCAGAGGTCACGGTGAACGGCGGATTCGCGATACGTAGTAGCTTCGCGGTAGGTGACGGCTTCATGGTGGGAGAACAGATTGCTCGCCGCATCAAAGCCCGTGGATTGCCAGCATTGTCGCGTCGACTGGATAAAGGGGATCAGATCGAAGGTCCAAAGTAGCGCAAGGGCTTCACGAATGGCTTGATCTCGTCGACTCGCGATCATGAGATCCTCGGCGGTATCGAGGCCCCCGCCGATATACAGGATATTGACCTGCAGAGGGTACTTGCTCTTCTCGTTGCGTCGAAGCAGCGACTGAAGAACGTGAGTGATGGCTCGGCTGGCGCCGCCGCACTTGGTGTGCGTTGGCATGCTGTCGAGCATTCTGATCTTCAGATGATCTTCGTGGTAGCACTCGAGATAATCGCCTTGATAGACCGTGAGCGCCACCGACTCATGAGCCGGTTTGGCGAGCATGGCATTCAGCAAAGTTTCATGGACCAAGGTGCCGTAGGGCTCCATGTTCTCGGAGTAGTCCACGATGATCATGCGCAGATGTTTGCGCGGATCTTCGGGGAGAGTCGAGATGGTCGTCCGGGGTTCAGTTGTATTCACGAAAGAGCGCTCCTCAATTGATAGAAAGGGACGGAGATTCTATCAAAAAACGCCGATTTAGGCAAGTGAGGGGCTTTAAAGCGATGAAGGCCAGGTGATCTCGTACAATTCAGAGGATTCTTGGGCAGTAAGGATTGGCAAAGACTCGTCACCCTCTATCTCTATGGCGGTACCTGTTTGGAGGGTTTTTCCCGCCAAAATGACCGAACCATGACCGACCAAAAGACATGTATTCATGTCAGTTGAAGAACGTTCGTAGGTTTCGCCTGCTTCTAAGCAAAAGCGAGTGATGGTGACGTTTTGATTGATGGCTAACGAGCCTTGGTGCTTGTCGGGTGAAACAAGAACGGTTTGTTTTTGGTTAGTATCAAAAGACCTTTGTTCGTATGACGGTGTAATCTGATATTCAGACGGTTCAATCCAAATCTGAAAGAGGCGCGTTGCTGTAACGCTGGCATTAATCTCTGAGTGGACGATGCCCGTGCCCGCACTCATTCGCTGCACATCGCCCGCGCGAATCACGCCGTGATTGCCCAAAGCATCCGCATGATGAAGTTCGCCTTCGAGAATAATGGTGACGATCTCCATATT
>JAMIEW010000036.1:0-2968 GCA_035906575.1 bacterium | reverse complement strand
GTCTCTACTTTTACCGTTTCAGGACCGAGCGTTGTCTCTAATTCTTTTGCGATCGCCTCGTCAAAACGAATGCGGTAGCTTGAAAGGACCTTTTGCTTGCCGCCAGCATTGTCGACGACAAAATAGACGCGATAACGCCCTGGATTTTGATCAAAGAGCTCTCGAATGCGATTAAGAATGCTTGGCGGCAAATGCGCACGCAGATAAATCGAAATCGCCTGCTCAGCACGTTTGGCGGGCATCGGTGCATCTGGCTCTAAACGAGGGTCGACACGTTTGCCGGTTTGGTTTTGTAGGTGGTCAATAACATTGTCGATATTATCTGGCGTGAGCGGATAGCCGGACTCGACTAAAAACTTCCACTCCCCGTCTTTGTCTTGGACGCGCCCATGCAAAACCACCGCCGTATCGGCATTCCAGAACTCCGGCTTCTCTTTATAGGTGCGTGGACAGATGACGGCTTCAATATCGCCTGTCATATCTTCGAGCTTGGCAAACACCATCGGCTCCCCTGCCTTTGTGAGGATTTTCTTGGCAATCGTAATCGTCCCCGCAGTCCGTACGGATTTTTCGGCGACGAATTTGGGGAGATTCGCAATCGGATTCACCATGTCGCCCAATCGATCCGCATATTCTTTAAACGGATGCGATGAGAGATAGAGTCCTAATAATTCTTTTTCCCAAGCAAGAATTTCGCGGTTGATGGCAGGTGGTGCCGGTTTTAAAATTAATTTATCACGCGCCGCCGTCTCGCTTGAAAGGGCAAACAAATTAAATTGCCCCGAGCTCGACTCTTGCGTCATGCGTTTTTGGTACTGCAAGATAATTTCGATATTGAAGTAGAGCTGATTACGATCACCAAAACGATCAAGCGCACCTGATTTAATCAGGGCTTCAAGTGAACGGCGGTTCAAACCGAACGGATCCATACGCGTCACAAAATCCTCAAGATCTTTAAAGAGACCGTTCGTTTTGCGTTCTTTGATGACCGCTTCTGAAATATCTTCACCGAGCCCCTTAACCGCAGCTAAACCAAAGCGCAAAGACTCTTTTTCTTTTACGACAGCAAAACTCGCATACGATTCATTCACATCCGGTGGCAATACCGGCATATTCATGCGCTTACACTCTTCAACCTCAATCGTGATGCGATCAATATTATTGATGTCGCTATTCAACAGCGCTGCCATAAAGGCATCAGGATAATGCGCTTTCAAATAGGCCGTTTGGTAAGCAATCAAGGCATAACAAGCCGCATGCGACTTATTAAAGCCATACGCCGCAAATTCTTCGAACTGCGTAAAAATAGCTTCGGCCGTCTTTTGTTCTACGCCTTTTTTGATCGAGCCTTCAATAAACTTCACACGCAGCTCCGCCATCAGTTTGGCAATCTTTTTGCCCATCGCTTTGCGGAGCGTATCTGCTTCACCAGGAGTAAATCCGGCCATGTCTTTGGCCACTTGCATAACCTGCTCTTGGTACACCGGGATACCGTAGGTGTTTTGCAAGGCACTCTTAGTGAGCTCGTGCATAAAGGTCACCTTCTCTCGCCCGTGCTTGCGATCAATAAACGATTCAATAAACTGCATTGGGCCCGGACGATAGAGGGCCACCATGGCGATAATGTCTTCAATAACGGTTGGACGAAGTTCGCGAATATACTTCTTCATGCCGTCAGATTCGAGTTGAAAGACTCCAGTCGTTTCACCCTTACCCAAGAGCTCGTAGGTTTTAGCGTCATCAAGCGGGATCTCATTGATATCAATCACATCGCCATAGACCGCCTCGGTAATCTCGAGACAGTCACGAATCACCGATAAGTTAGAAAGACCCAAGAAATCCATTTTCAAAAGCCCCGTCACTTCGGCGGAGTGGTTGGCGTACTGTACGACTTGGTCAACATCACCACCTTGAGCCTTTTGTAGTGGTGCGAGCTCAGAAAGCGCCTCAGGGGCAATCACGATACCACAAGCATGCTGCGAGGCATGGCGCGTTGTACCTTCAAGACGAATAGCCAAATCAATCAAACGTTTTACGCGTGCGTCGGTCTGATACATGTCGCGCAGTTCAGGCGCCTCTTCTTTTGAGATCTTGAGAGGGATGTGTCGTCCTTGAGCTGGCGGAGGAATGACCTTGGCTACGCGATCTACATCTGCGTAGCTCATATTCAATACACGTCCCACATCACGCACCGCAGCGCGTGCTGCCATGGTTCCAAAAGTGATAATACCGGCCACACGATCAGCGCCGTATTTTTGCGTCACATATTCAATAACGTCTTTGCGTTTTACATCGTCAAAGTCGGTATCGATATCAGGCATCGAGATACGATCAGGATTCAAGAAACGCTCAAAGAGCAAGCCATAACGCAGAGGGTCCAAGTTGGTAATCCTTAATGAGTACGCCACGATCGAGCCCGCAGCAGAGCCGCGACCAGGTCCCACAATCACCTTATGGTCTTTTGCCCAGTTGATATAATCAGCCACAATCAAAAAGTAGGCCGCAAAACCCATGCGCTCGATCGTGTTCAATTCAAATTCTAAACGTTCTTTCGCTTCTGGCTGAATCGCAGGGTCGGGATAGCGCTCTAATAAACCGATTTCACAGAGATTCTTCAGTTGTGAGAACTCCGTCTCCCCTGTTGGCACGTCAAACTTCGGCAAATGATTTACACCTAGCTCAATCACGACATTGCAACGGTCTGCGATCTTACGCGTATTTTCGACGGCTTCAGGCAAATCCGCAAATGCCTCGACCATGTACTCTGGTGTACACATTGAGAGGTCCAAGCTCGACATGGTGGATCGGTTCGGGTCATCGAGAATCTTTCCATCATGAATACAGCACAAGACATCTTGTGCTTCTCGGTCTTCTTCGACGAGATAATGAACGTCACGTGTGGCAACCACAGGCACGTCCGTCTTTTTTGAGATCGCAATCAATGCTTCATTTACTTCGTTCTGTGTTG
>JAMIEW010000035.1:0-4810 GCA_035906575.1 bacterium | reverse complement strand
GATGAGCGGGCTCGATTGATGATCTCCGAACAAGATCCAACGATACTATTTGTCGGTGGGCTCGATTCAGCGCATGCCTTTAAAGGCTTGTCAGTACTATTAGAAGCATTCACAAAACTCGATGCCTCAACGCATCTCGTTATTGTGGGTGATGGTGATAAAAAATCTTCTTTCGAAGAAGAGGCTAGAGCAAAGGGTATCGCAACACGCGTGCATTTTATGGGACGTGTCAGCGCCGAAGAATTGGTACCGTTGTATCGTTCTGCTGATGTTTTCGCCTTTCCTTCTACGAGTCAGGCAGAAGCCTTTGGTCTTGTGGCGCTTGAGGCACAGGCGTGCGGATTGCCAGTTGTTGCCTCTGATTTGCCTGGTGTCCGTACGGTGGTGCGACATGATGAGACGGGGATTCTTGTCCCTCCAAATAATGTTGAAGCGCTCACGGATGCATTAACCGATCTTTTATCACATCCGCAGAAACGCGCATTGTACGGGGCGGCGGCGCGGATCCATGCTGAACGTTATGGGTATGAAGCTCATACGTCAGAGCTAATGAAATTGTATCGTGAAGTATGCGAATAGCCTTACTTACTAATGCGTTTCCTCCTACCATGCGGGGTGGGGGAGGTCGGATCGCTTCTTGGCATGAGCAGATATTGCGCGAGGCTGGCCACGAGGTGCGTGTGTTTTGTCCGCCCATTGAGTGGTTTGAAAAACCCCTGCTCATGAGGTTATTTTATCATTTTCGTGATTTGTTACCGCGATCAGCGGTCGTGCGTGAGATCGCGATGTGGCAACCGGATGTGCTTTTGACCCATAATCTCACAGGTTGTGGATTCGGTACGCCGCAGGCCGTCGTAAATAAAAACGGTGCCTATTGGGTGCATGTTTTGCATGACGTGCAGCTTTTTGAACCATCGGGACGATTGCGTGATGCAACGAGATTTACCTTATGGCAACAGATTTGGGGAGGATTGCGCCGTTTAGTGCTTGGCAATCCAGGCCTCGTAATGAGTCCGACCGAATGGCTTTTTGCTGAACATCAGCGCCGATCTCTTTTTACCTTGAGTGATGTCGTGGTCTTACCAAATCCTGCGCCAGCAGAAGAATTTGTTTTGCGATCACCGCGTGCGCCGCTTACGGTTTTACTTGTCGGTGCTACGGCTGAAAAAGGGTTAGCGATGGCCGAATGGTTGGCCGCTCATGCACAAGAAATCGTCGTTACAGCTACGTATCCGCTAGGTCATCAACCAGCGTTCTCACAAGAGAGTTCGGTTGTTTTTGTGCCAAATAGTGGACCTGAAGAGGTGATTCAGATGATGAAGGACGCTGATGTCCTCATTGTCCCGTCGATCATTGTCGAGAATCAACCCACGGTCATTCTCGAAGCAGCTTCGGTGGGCTTGCCCGTGATCGCTTCTGATATCGGAGGTATTCGCGAGACACTTGGTGGTGCTGGACGCTTATGTGCGCCATGGGATGAGCAAGCATGGCTAGAGGCGATCGATGCTCATAAAGACGCAGGCTATTATGGTGCCCAGGCGCTACAGATGTATGAGCTCGCACGCGCGAGAAGTTTTGTCGCGTATTCTGAAACCTTTGTTTCAATACTCGAAAACGTTATTCAAGATCAAAACGATAAATCGTAATCTCGCCGTCTTTCATCGTTTCTTCATTATCTGCCAACGCTTTTAATTGTCCACGAACGCGTTCTGCGTCCCACCAATAACGATGGATGGCGACATAGACGCGTTTTGCTTTGCTTAATTGTCCTGCTTCTTTGATCAGATCAATGGATGGATTTGCTGCCGAGGCGCGTAAGAATAGTTGATAGAGTTCGCCCCCGGTTGGGATTGGGTAGAAAAAGACATCGTCAGCATACCGTTTGAATCCGAGCGACTCGACGGCGGCGGCGCTCATGCTTTGGTTGGCGAGGACGGTGTAATCGAGCCCATTCGCATCACGATCAATCCAAAGCACGGCTTCTTTATCAGCGGCGCCTACACTCCAACCATGGCTAATAGCCCCGGCATCGTGGCGAGGAAAAGCGGCATAGACATGCGCAGATTGCCAAAGAATAAGGAGCGAGAGAAGAGCTCCTTGCAATAACGCCGGGCGAGGTTTTTTTATGCAGATAGAGAGGCCTTTGGCGGCTGGCAAGGCTAGTAAAAAGAGACTGATGGCAAAGAGACGGTCGGCATAGTTACCACGCTCATAGGCGATCAAGAATGAGAATTCGCCAACCGTACGCATGAGGTAACCAGCCACAAAAAGCATGGCGCCTGAGGCGGTGAGTAGCAAAAGGTGTTTTTGTTCTTCTGGTTGTTCTTTGTCTCGACTCCCAAAAATGGCGAGCACAAAGGTTGTGAAGGGTAAGACAAATGCTACGAGATCTACCCAATCAGGCCAAAGCGACGCATTCACGCGTGTACCAAAAAGCCCCTTTATCATATCGAGTAATGCCGAGACATCGAGAAGCTTGGCGAAGTCCCAAATAATCGCTTGTTTACCAATAGCGCTAAACACAAAGAAGGCGGCAGGTACGGCAAAAGCAGCGAGTGCGCCTAAGAACCAACTCATCCATGATCGCCAGAGATGCGGTTTTTTATGAATGATGGTCATGCCCGCGACAACAGCAGCGAAGGGGAGTCCAGCGAGTGGATGAGTCGCGAGCGACCAAAAGGCAAAGATCCATGCGGGCAAATACGAATGGGTTTCTTCGGTATGACGTGGATGCAGCAAGACGGCTGCTAATCCAAAAAGATAGGCGAGAGATTGAGGTGTTGTCGCCGCCAACCAGCTTAAAGGGATAAAGAGAAAGAACAGTGTGTCTTGAGCGAATAGACGTTGTCGGCGATGCGCGACAAAAGCCGCGATAAAAAAGAGAACGAGTGCAGACAGAAGATAACGATCGATGGTATGAACCGGCAAATCGAAGGTTTGCGCAGCCCAAACCGTCAACACGTATTGGCCGATATAGTAATAAGGTTTTGGTTCTAATATGCCTTGTTCAAATAAGAGTTGCGCACTTTCACGATGCAAAAAACCGTCAAATCCAAAGCCTTGCTGATAGACAAGTGAAGCGAGGAGGCTTGTGACGAGAACAGCGGTAAAGGCGATAGGTGCCAAAAATCGGTGGCGATTGGTAAAGGCTGACAAAATCACGGGCAATAAAAAGAGGATGCCGATACAGAGTGGGATCAACGGATGTAGATAGGGCCAAGGGCTACGTATCGCCGCTTCGGTTGCATGTGCGAGCGCGTTACGTAACACGAAGCTTGCAATGATGGTGGCGACGCCTACCCCCACCATGCCCACGAACCAGGATTTTTGCGAGACGCGAGGCGCCGGTGCAGCCGTGTCGATATCTTGTCTAAGACTAGCAATCATCGCCACGATGCCACAGGCCACAAGGGTTGACCATGAGAGTAGGCGATGGCTGAGGGGGATGGAGGCGTAGTAACAGACGGTAAGCAAAAGGCTTTGCATGCCTAAGACGCTCCCTGCTGTCACCATCATACCTACGGTTTGGCTGCTCGCAGGCAAAAGCCGCTTACCCGCAGAATAAGCAACAAGCAAGATACTCGTAAAACACATCGAAAGGCTCGCGGCTTGGTCAGGCCAGAGTGTCACCATGAGTGCCGATGCACCCAGCCAAAGGCTGAGCCAAAATCCCTCGCGATCCAATCGTTCAAGCATGGGCATAGCCTAGCAAGATTCGTGCTATCATGCACTTATGTCTTTGATGACGAATGACAACATTCGTTTCTATCCACACGATAAGCTTGTCGCGTGGCTGTTTGCCTTTGTCCCTAAGTGGATTGAACCGAATCATCTCACGGTATTGCGGCTCTTTTTGGTGCCCATCGTATTATTCTTTTTATGGACGCAGTCATGGGTTTGGGCCTTATCCGTTTTTACTTTTGCGGCAATTACCGACGTATTGGACGGGACTCTGGCCCGTACACGCTCCCAAATCACCCTCTGGGGCACTATCGCTGACCCGGCGGCAGATAAGCTGCTTATCGGCTCGGTTGCCGTCTTTCTGATCTGGAAAGGCTTGCACCCAGCGCTCTGTATCGCGCTTATTGTTCTTGAATTACTGATTATCGCGAATGCCTTTAGACGGCAGCAATCCGGATCCTACGTTTCTGCAAACGCGTATGGTAAAACCAAGATGGTATTTCAAGTTATCGGTATTGGGGCCTTGCTACTTTTTCAGGTGATGCCTTTAGTGTGGCTTACGCCGGTCGCTATAGCGGCGTTTGGACTCTCTCTCATCTTTGCTCTCTTTTCACTCGCGACTTACGGACTCTAGCGTATGCTTCATCGTTTAAAATCTTTTTTGCCAGCACCTTTGCTGACGGCCTATCACCGCATTCTTGCTCATGTGGCAGCTTTGTATTATGGCAATCCTTCACGCGAGATGGTGGTTATTGGTGTGACGGGGACAAATGGCAAAACATCGACCTCTTATCTTATCGCTAAAGCTCTAGAAGGCGCAGGCGTGACCACGGGTTGTACAACCACAGCATTGATCAAGATTGGCAACGTTGAAACGCAGAACAAGATGAAGATGACCATGCCTGGTCGCTTTGCTTTGCAAAAGCTTTTGCGCCAAATGCGTGATGCTGGCTGTACCCATGTCGTGATCGAAACGTCGTCACAGGGATTGATTCAGTATCGCCATGAAGGCGTTGCTTATGATATTGGTGTATTTACCAATCTCACGCCAGAACATATCGAAGCACATGGAGGTTTTGAAAATTATAAGAAAGCGAAGAAAATTCTTTTCACGCATATCGCAAAGCAG
>JAMIEW010000034.1:0-6953 GCA_035906575.1 bacterium | reverse complement strand
AACCTGGTCAAGATACGTCGTGAAAAGATTAAGGCGATCCGTAGGAAAACGCGCTTCGCCCGAAAGCGCTGCATCAGCTCCTTTTGAAAAAAGCGCCGCTGCTTGAGAAGCCTGCTCACCCGCATCAAGCAATGCACGCGCCGATGCATAAGCGTTGCGCGTATGTGGCAAAATTTTTGAAAGCGCCACCGCTAACACATTCACATCATTGAGTGCTTGATCAGAGTCTGCAAAGCCTTGAGCCGTAGCCTGCCACTGTTCGCTGGCTTTTTCTGGACTTGTGGCTAATGCGAGTTCAGCACGTGCAAGCGTTGAACGACCTTGAGATTCGATCGACGTCCACGAAGAGCGTACTGATCGGGCAAGCGATACGGCACCGGCAGGCAAAGACAAAAGCAAGGCAAACACCATAAAGCTCCCCACCACGCGGATATACGAAATCCGAGGCACGACAACAGGTACGTCCCAGGCTTCTTCGGCCTCAGTAATAAGATCAGCTTCAGCAAGATGAATATCGGTAGCAACTTCGCGCGCTCGGCCTTTTAGACCGCTAAAGACATCGCTCAAACGCTCACGCAAACGCGCAAATCGCGAATGATGCACGATCACCTCTTCTTCGATCATCTCTGGTGCCAAAGGCTCCGGGATGATGACCGGCGTCAGCGAAATCATCTTGACCAACGGCAAGCGCATGCGGCTTGAAAAGCTGTTTTGCGATTCAAAAGCATCCTCAGCATCATACGGTGTATACTGATCAATCAGCCATTCTTCACGAATAAGCGGGACCTGAAGCGCCGTCAGTCCTTCAATCGCGCCCATGCTCGCCGCGGATTCAACAGGAGCCTGCCAAGATGGTGCAAATTTCCAGGCATCGTCGATGGATTGTTTTTGGATGCGCTGCGCCATGCGCTTTAATGTCAGTACATGTTCGCTAGGTTCATGTGCTTGGCGTTTAATCTCAACCAAAGAAGGGCGATCATCTTCAAAAATCGATTCAAGTAATTCGCGATCGCGTGTAATGAATGGATCTTGTACCGCGATGGTTTCATTTTTTCTTGGATTCGCGATCACTGTCACTTCATGTCTCTCTATTGTCATCCCGAGCGACGACGCAGGAGGATTCGAGGGATCCACAAAAACAACGCTCTCGAGCTGGGACTCGAGTTGTTGGCGAAGATTCATCATCTTCCACATCGGGACTTCGGTTTTTTTTGCGCGTGGACGTGGCATGGAACGCGTGCGTCGCACCGATTCTTGTTTAAGCGCTTTTCAACGTATCAACCATCGCTGACGCAACAGCCGACCAACGATGACGAAGGCGAACCGCTTCACCTCCGAGTAAAGCTTGTGTTCGAGCCTCCTGACCTTGAACAAGAACGGTTTCGATCGCCCCTATTATACCATCCGCTGAACCATTTTCAAAGAAGAAAACTCCTTCACTTGGCAAGACCTCCTGTAACACCTCAATATCACTGCAAATGACCGGCGTACCGAAGGATAATGCCTCACACGGCGGCAATCCAAACCCTTCAAAAGAGGTCGGAAACACAAAGGCCATAGCCTGCGCCAAATGATCGGCAAGCGCCTGGTCCGATAAACGTCCAGTAAAGCTCACGCGAGGCAAATGCATCGCCTCACTTTGCGCCTCGATACGCTTCATGAACACATCTTGTTCTCCCCCAATCACGAGCGATAACTGTGGGTGTTTGGTGGATATCTTACTCCACGCTTCAAGCAACAAATCTAAACGCTTATGCGGATACGCTGAACCAACATAAAAAAGAAATGGCGATGCTGGATTTTTTTCTTGCATGGGTGCGGGCAACGACGAGAGACCTTCACCATTTACGATAATTTTTTTTGCTACCGCAGGCAGATATGTCTCGATGTCTTTTTTTACGGCATTCGTTGGCACAAAAATATGACGTGAATTTTTCAACGCATTCTTCAAAACGATTCTGAATCCACAACGTTTTAACCAAGCGATAAGCGGATGGCGCGTTGAAGCCTTTGCGCTATTCGGCTGATGAATCAAAAGGAGATCGTGAATCGTGACCGAAAAATCTCCACGATACAAAAGCGAAACATTCCAATGCGGAAACCAGACATGGTCGGCATTCGTCTTTTTTAAAATACCCGGCATTTCGATTTGCTCCCTTAAGCCATACCAAGGGACACTTGGTTGCACCAACGTGATACGCCAATCAGGACGCAGTATTCTGAGTTCTTTTACCGTTTCTTCAATATAGCGGCCAATCCCCCTGGTTTGGCCCGCGCCCATCATGCGGGCATCGATCGCGATATGCATAGCTGTAGCCTAAAACGAGAATCAGAAAAGCGCCACAGCGTGGCGCTTATCAGAAAAGGGGAAGCTCAGTCATCGTCATCGCTCCGATGAAATGGATTGAGCTGGTGGGCGACGGTTGTGGCGCTCGAGAAGGCTTCTTTGACCCCTTCGAAGAGACCCGAACCCGAAGGAGCCATCCAGTTGAAAATGCGAGTACCGTTCTCGCGTTTGCTCCGCCTGGCCATATTCGCGACCATGCGGTCAGCGACTTTGACGAGCTCGTCGGTCACGAGCTTCACGCGACTGCGAAGAACGTCTGAGACGCTTTCGAGTGCGGTATCGTAGTCGGCATCGAAGCCGAAAACTTCTGGCGCCTTGAGCGCAAAACCGAGACCGATGCTCGCACACCACCGCAATTGCGCCGAGTTAATCTCGCGCTTCTGTAGAAGATGATAGGCGATACACAGATCGACACGCTTTGGATTCGGCTCGCCCTCATAGGACCAGCCATCGAGCGTGCAGATAATCTTCGCCGATACTCGGTCATCGCGCTGACCCGGCGGGACTTGTTGAATGCGATAGTCTTTGCCGCCGATCTTGCGGTCGGCCACGTCTTCTTCTCTCATTGCCATGACACCCTCCTGCCCCTATACAAGGTGCGAAACTTCTGAGATCCAACCATTTTATTACCAAAATGTCAATCTTTATGCTTTGGAATACAAAAAACCCGCCTTACGGCGAGTTTTTTGATGGTCGGGCTGGTGGGACTCGAACCCACGACCCTCTGCTCCCAAAGCAGATGCGCTAGCCAACTGCGCTACAGCCCGATTTGTTGTGGCAGGATCATAGCACCTTTAGACAATCTTGCAAGATGCGTTAAAACATCCTACCATCCGACCAACAACCAAATACGCGGGTATAGTATAGTGGCTTTTATGCGACCCTTCCAAGGTTGAGAGGCGGGTTCGATTCCCGCTACCCGCTCCATAAAAAAATCATTCGCACGCGCGAGTGATTTTTTGTGTTTGAAAAAAATAAAAAAACTTTGCACAGCTTCGCGCAAGAAAAATATATTCATGTGGTAAACTGTCTTGGGGTAGGAGAATTAACAATGTACGACAAACCTCTGCACGTTTTTATCGGCACCGTGTATCCACGGTTTGATGATATGCATGCAGAGCGCGTCCAACGCCTGCATGAACACTATGCACGCATTTGTCTGCTGCATGAACATCTTTCAGAAAAACATCAGGTCGTCATCACGAATCCGTTGAACGGCAAAGCCAATCGCAAAAGCGATCGGTATCCGTCGATCAATCTTAGAGAAACGTTAGATGACACTGACAATGAAAAAGCGAAGCTTGAAAATAGCCGCCGCTATGAAATTATTAGGCGCCACCTCTCGTTCATTCGACAGGCCAACCTCGCCATCATTGATCTCACCTACCTCGAGGACAGACCCGAAATCACCGCCTTGGTGAATGAAGCTGATCTGCTCGACATCCCTATGCTCTTGATACGCTACGGCGAATTAACGACGGGGTTACAACGCAGCGTTGCCAATAAGCATCGCTTCATCGCCTGTTACACGAGTGATTTTGAGCTCCGCATTCACGTCGACGACGCGATCGAGATGCTCTTTCCTTATTCGAGAAGAGAAGATGAGACGAATCCCCAGATCCCGTCAAAAATCCTCGCTTTTCAGAAAAAAGGATCCTGATGTAAGAGAGGTCCCCTTGGACCTCTTTTTGCTATATCAAAATAGTCTTTCTCTTGCCGATTTTTTCTAGATTTGGTATCGTCCCCGCACCCTTGCCGGGATAGCTCAGTGGTAGAGCGAAGGCCTGAAGAGCCTTGCGTCGTCAGTTCAATCCTGACTCCCGGCACCATGTTAAAACCCACCGAGTTCGGTGGGTTTTTCTGTTATCGCGTACGTTTTAGGTAACGCGAGTTATTTTGCCATGATACGTCGCATGACACGCCTATCGGCAATATCCTTGGTGGCTGCCCACGCGCAGACATAGCGTTCGTCGCTCGTTGCGACAGGTACTTCGAACGGCAGTTCGAGCGACTCGTGAATACCAGAGACTCGTTCACCATCGAACTGAGAAGGGATGAGTCGAATCGAATCCGGCCCCGTCTGAAGCGCGATAGCGGGGTCATACGGCACGAAGATCACATCGATGTCCTTCTTGACGCCGTTCACTCTTGTGACTCTTCCGATACCGATCCAGGTTGATGACAAATCGACCGTTGGGGCTGTCATTTAGAATCCTTTCACGAAGGTACAAAAAACTGAACTCACCGACGTTATCACCATCAAAAGAAGGTCGCAAATGCTTCTGCGGGTATCGCCATCCAGGCCATAAAGAGCACAGAGAGCGACAATAAGAGGAGGGCGAATCCAACCATGAGATTTGAGAGCCAGCCGCTGCGCCATTTACCCATGAGCTGTTTGTTATTTCCGAGAATCAAGATCGCTGCCAATGAAGGGATTGCGACGATGGCATTTAATACCGCGGCACCAACAAGCATATCAATCGGATCAAGACCTGCAGCATTGATCACGAGACCGATTAATGTGGCGCAGGCAAGCACAACATTAAAGCCCTTGGCTTCAAACCATTTCTTTTTCATGCCGACACTCCATCCTAACGATTCACCGAGCGCATAGCCAGCCGAACCTGCGAGTACCGGGATCGCGAGCAAACCAGAGCTCACAATACCGATCACAAACAGTACTAAGGCACTTTTGCCAGCAAAGGGCTCAAGCAATACCACAAGCTCTACGACTGAATCTACCGAGCCACCTAAGCGCGTTGAGAGCAATGCACCAACGACGATAATGCTAAGCGCAATAATATTTGAGAAAGTCATCCCAAATGTCGTATCGATACGCATGGCTTTAACCTGAGACTTCATCGAGCCCGTGCCGGCTTCTTCTACGACTTCTCCGGCCTGCCAAAAATAGAGATAGGGCGAGATCGTCGTACCGATACAAGCAACAAATAAAAAGAGAAACTCATAACTGTACTGAATCTCAGGACGAATCACAGCCAATGCGACTTCAGCCCATGGGACATTCAGGAAAAAGACCACGGCTACATAAGAAAGCAGACTTAATGACAACCACTTTAAAAGCCCTGCATAGGTATCGTAGTCTAAAAAGATCTCGAGACAAACAACGAGCAAGGCAACCGCCCCCATCATAACAGGCACACTTAATGGCAAAACCAGATCAAGTGTTAACGCGAGAATATTGAGGTTAGCTGCGATATTAAAGACATTGGCAAAAAGCAAAAAAATCGCCGACACAAACGCCATCAGGGGCGAGATGCGGCGAATATTGCCAGCGATCCCCTGCTTTGTGACGAGGGCGATGCGCGCAGACAGCTCTTGCACGCCGACCATGAATGGCAAAAGCAATAATTGCGTCCACAAAAGATGAAATCCAAAAACGGCACCCGCCTGGGCATAGGTCGCAATCCCTGAAGGATCATCATCCGAGGCACCCGTAATCAATCCCGGACCAAGGCGACGCAGCAACGCCTTTAACTTGAACATACTTACTCTTGTTCACCAGCAACTGGCTCAGTCGTCCCCACAAGCGTGGGGGCAGGGGGTTCGGTGGCTTCTGCTTGTTTTTCAAAGGGATTCTTTGCTGCTTTTTCTGCTACCTTCTCTTCTTTTGGCTTATCGGATTCTTTATTGATGCCTTGTGCAACCTGATCACGATAGACTGCACCGAGAACGCCATTCACGAATTTGCCACTTGATTCACCACCAAATGTCTTGGCGAGCTCAATGGCTTCATTAATGGCGACCTTGCTTGGGATATCAAAATTAAACAGTAATTCATACACACCGAGACGCAAGACATTGCGATCAACGGCGGTGATTTTTGGCAAAGGCCAATCAGGGGCAAACTTCGTAATCGATGCATCAATAATGCTTTGATTCTTCACCACGCCTTCAATAATCGAGATACCAAAATCCCGCTCATCGAATTCAGGAGCGACATCGGTGAGATTGCGCTCCATCATGACAAGCGGGTCTTTTGAGCCGCCATAAAAATCCCACTCATAGAGTGATTGCAGCGCAAGAGCGCGAGCGAGGTGGCGGCTGGACATAAAAAAGTACGCAAAGGGAGCTTAACGCTCCCTAGGATAGCACATCTTATTTGCTACGTGAACCGGTACGGCGAGGCTTTACAACAGGGCCTGCGAGAACTGCGTTGACTTTAGCCATTTTGCCCGGCTTCTCATCATGAGCGTGCTCGTGATGTTCGTGGCCAGCATGGTCATGAGCGGCTTGCGACTTGGTTTTAGCAACCAAATTGCGAAGTTTACGTTCGAGGCCTTTTACATGGATTTTAATACCATTATATTCGGTAGCACCAGGCGCGGCAACGTGCATACGGTGCGTGCGACCAGCCTTGTCTTTGCTGAGGGCAGGAGCCGTCAAAGCAAAGTGCGAAGCGCGGCGGCGCTTATGAGAAGAAGTTCGGCGATGTCCAGGAAGACCCATAGTGTTGAGAGTTAAATTGAATGACGGGATCATAGCCGAACCCCCGAAAAAATGCAAGCGTTTAAGCCTCTTGGGCTTGCCAGACCCCCCGCTTATCCGCTACTCTCAGGCCAACTATGGAAAAAACCCTCGTTCTCAT
>JAMIEW010000033.1:0-3551 GCA_035906575.1 bacterium | reverse complement strand
CCACGATCAATATCGACGCCTCCCCTGCCAATGAACAATGGGGCACGGTGAATATCGTGAATCCAACACGCTCGTCGGCCTGTGAATCGCTCTATACCCTTCTTGAAGCGTGGAATCCGCAACAGATCACGGCTGATATCGCGACCGCGCTTTTGGCCGGCATGATTGCGGCAACGAAAGGCTTTCGCACTCCGCATCTCTCGGGCAAGACGCTTGAACGTTCTTCGACGCTTCTTGAAAAAGGCGCTCGTCGCCAAGAGATTGTCCAAACACTTTGGCGTACACATTCGGTTACTGCTCTTCAATTGTGGGGACGTGCCCTCTCGCGCCTCGAACAAGACGTCACAACCGGCCTCGCTTGGACATTTATTACCGACACCGATCTCTTAGAACTCAAAGCCGACAACAATGCCCTCGATGGCCTTTTGCACGACCTTTTGTCTTACACCCCAAATACCAAGGCGATCTTGCTCTTGCAGCAACGTGGCGCCCTTTGGCAGGCCGATTTGCATGCACATGCACCGTATAGCGCGATCGAAATTACCAAAGACTTTTTGCCGACTGGCAATCAAGAACAAGCGCGCTTCGTGTCCGACCCGGCACATGGCTCACTCGCTGAGCAAAAAGCCCAGACGCTCAACGCGATTAAGAAGCATCTGGTATCATAACGTCATATGGAACAATTCAAAACACCGTCGGTCTCGACCGACGTGTCAAAGCCTGTTCTTAGCCCAAAGGCCGTTTTTGCGAGCTATCTTTTTGCGATCAAAAATAGCCTTGGCTCGTCAATGTTTCAGGAGTTCTATCTTGAAGATGAGAAGGGCGAACTTTTTGATGCGCTCAAGGGCGGTGATGTCTCGTGTGGCAATTTTGTTTCGTGGATACTCTTTCGTTTTCAATATATCAAACAACCGCATCTCACCGTAAAAGGCATTGAGAAAGATCTTCTTGCATCTGGTTGGACGATCGTCGAAGAAGCTAAGGATGGCGACGTGATCGTCTGGGCGCCATCGCGCGACCATGATCCAGATACCATGCATACCCATATCGGCTTCTCGATTGGTGGCGATCAAGCGATCAGTAATAGCACTAAGCTTCGTCACCCAAACCAACACCATCTCACTTTTGGCACGCAAGAAGACGGAACACCCACAAGAGTGATTACCGCCATTTATCAAAAACCCACTGCTTAGGTGGGTTTTGCTTATACACGATCACGATAGATTTTCACATCTTCCCAATACCCCTTCCAAATCGCGGTATCCTTCATAAGTTCATGCGAGATAGCAGCGAGCATTGGTGTTTTTGCCTGACGAAAGAAACGACGACTGTCTGGATTCATGGTCTCAGCACCCTTCATATTGTCCCAAGCGTCAGCGATTTTAATCGCCCATGCATCTGGGTTATACGCATGAACGAGGCCAGTCATCATATCAATCCAGCGAGCTTCGTTGCTTTCGATCATGTCATCGTGGGTGCAGAGGGTGACGAGTTCGATGATCTCTTCAGTGCATCCGAGTTTCTCAAGTTCTTCGTAGGTGACTCCCCCGTCCTCAACCACATCATGAAGGATGGCGCTGATAATTACAGGTTCGGCATAGCCAAACTTCTCAACGGTTTCAGCAACGCGAAGCGAGTGTTTATAGGCAGGTTCATCAGAACCTTTGCGGGTGCCAGGGATGCGCTCTTCGATGAGCTTTTCGGCTTGTTGGCGGGTAATCATAGAAGGCGCGAGTATAAAACACCTTCCCATTTCTGGGAAGGTGTTTGGGTTTTGTACTTATTTTACTTCTACTGGCATTGGAGTCGAAGCTGGTGTTGGCGCAACCATATTGATCACGGCATCACCACCTACGGTAGCCTCTGCTTCACCCTTCATATACATGATTGGGTTTGGCATCTCTTCAAGAAATTCTGCCTTGATGAGCGGCACAATGGTGCGGTAGTCCTGCAAACCATTACCGTCACCGGCGTCTACCGTACCCGTCGCAAGCAACGCTGGGACAAAGTAGGTTTCGTTTTTATTGTCTTTCCATGAGTCGTAGCGCATGACGACTTGTTCGAACTTATTATATTGGATCTGAACACGCGTCCCCTTTTTGCCCCAACCGTAGTAGGCAGAGCGGCCGCCTTTTTTGAGCGCTTCTTCAACGGCGCCTTTGTCGATCATCGGATACGATGATGCTTCGAGCGAGGTTGGGAGGTTAGCGTAGCCGCTGGTGACTTCGTAGGTATCAAGTGAAACCGTGATAGTGAGTGCTTGTTGAGGATAACCAGACCAAGCATCGGTAACGCGCTTACCATCACGAACGTCTGGATAGACGATATTAACGGAGCGTGGGTACCAGAAACATGGAGCGATCATGGCGCCTTCGGATGTTGCTGCCATTTTTTCATCCATCAATGCTGGCTCTGCGCGAACGGCAGGACATGGCATCGAGGTCTGCTCAAGCATTGGACGGATCCATGGAGCGTTTTCAAGCTCAGGAGCGGTCGTTGCATAGCCGGTCAAGCCGTTGGCTTTTACAAAGTCTTGGGCGACCTTAATGACAGGGCCAGCATCATCGCCAGTTCCTGCAGGGTGGCGTGCTGATCGACAACGAGCGGGGCGTGATCCATGAATTGCTCGCAGCTCTTGCGCCCGAACAGTTCCTTGCGGAAGGGTCGGGCAAAGCGGTCGATCATGCTATGGCGATTGATCATGCCGACCGGCAAGTCGCCATGCACGACAGGCAGCACATCGAGATCCGGGTTGGCCTCAAAGCGGGCAATCACGCACTCATTGGTTGCATCCTGCGCCACCGGCGCGATCGGCCGCAACAGATTGAACGCCGTCGCCGTCTTCACCCCGCCTGGAGAAAGCGATACCCGCTGCTTGCCGAGTGCCTCGATCACCGCCGGCCGTAACTGGCGCACCGGAACAGCCTCCGGCATGGCGATGAAATAGCCCTGAACACAGGCGATTCCCATGTCGCGAATACAGGCAAAATCCTCGGCGCGTTCGATGCCTTCGGCGACTAGCGAGGCGTTGCAGATCTCGGCCAGATCCTGCATGGCGCGCACAAAATGGTATTTGATGCGGTCGTCGGCGATGCCATGCACAAAGTGTTTGTCGATCTTCACGTATTCGGGCTGCACCTCCGACCACATGCGCAGGTTGGCAAAGCCCTCGCCGAGATCATCAATCGCAATCTGAAACCCCTGCCCGCGATAGTGCAGCAAGGCATCCTGGATGCCAGGCATGTCGGTAACCTGCTCGTTTTCCGTCAGCTCGATCACCACCCGGTTGGCGGCTATGCCCAGATCACTGAGCAACTGGCGCGTTTCACCATTCATCAGGCGCTCATCGAGCAGGCAACCGGGCGTCACGTTGAGAAAGAGGCGCCCGGGCAGGCGATGGTGGGCGAAAGCGCGCAGACTGGTTTCGCGACAGGCATGTTCCAATTCACGGGCAAACCCGGCCTGACGCGCGGCGGCGAACAACTGATCAGGACGATGCAGGGGCGAATTGGCCGGACCGCGAATCAACGCCTCAAAACCCAGATAGGCCC
>JAMIEW010000032.1:0-5910 GCA_035906575.1 bacterium | reverse complement strand
CCGTCGCTCATCGCACTGTCCGGGGGACAGAGATGCGGGGTGTTCTGACACGGTCCGCCGTCGACGATCATGTCGGGGCCTTCACCGCAGCCGGTGAGGGCGAGGGTGAGGATGGTGAGAAGACCGGCCCAATGGAGGGCCGAGCGGTTCATGCTGGTCATGATGCCTCTTTCCGCTCCGCTTGGGGAGCATTGACTGGCCCTAGCCAAAGGCGGTCAACACCGTGTTGACTGCTCTTAAGCAAGGAAAGATAAGAAGGTACGTGAATCGAGTATAGCACCAAAATGCCACTCAAGTCATTACAATAGTTGACGCTAACAATATTTTACCACTTTGTCAAGTGGATTGTGGACGGAGGTTCTCTAAATTCTACGAGAGAGTCTGGAGAAAATCCATTATTTTTTGCGCTCCTACCAAGATTGTCTGGTCATTGATGATGACTTTTTTGTTTTTCATGGAGGGGGATATCTCATCCCATCGCTTCGCGTTGAGTTGAAGATCTTCAGCACAGACCTGTAGAGTCGCTCGCATTGCGCGTAACGGCCTCCCCGTGTCCATTCGCCGTCGTTGCGCGATCGTTGCTGCGGGTGCAGAGACATAGACGAACCCTTGAAAAAGTTCGAGTAATCTTTCATCCCACATATCTTCTACTACGCACGTCGTGAGGGAGCGCATAGGCACCACGAGGTGGGTGTCGACAATTGTTGTGTGACTACCACCTTCCACAGTGAGAGATGACATCCCTTTGAGAAGGGCTTGTTTTTTCTCTTGGGCCGAGATGGATTCGAGCGCCTCATACGAGGCGACCCCTAAGGACTCTTTGAGGATTGTGCTTCCACGCACGATTCGAGTGGATGGCGAATTCATGTCTGCCACGGTCTCAAGCAGAGAAGATTTACCTGCGCCGTTTGCACCGAATACACAGAGCAGTACTTGTTTCATGTTGCTTCTCCTTCAGGGTAGAAACCGCGTCCCATTATTGAGGCGAGGTTACCCGCCCTGAAGGCAGGTATTTTTTAAAGTGTTCCAATGAACTCTTCAAAAAACGGCAATTCTGTGAATGTCACACGCTCTTCGACGGGCATCTGTTTGTACGTTTTGCCGAGAGGGTTCTGTTCGTGGACTGGTACTAGAATTGTGTCCAACGGGTAGGCTTTATATTCGCTATCAGTAACACTCTCGCTCACCATAAGTGGCACCTCGGCGACGCAGGTTTTAAAGGCGGTGCCGTCGTAATACACCATGCAATTTCGGCGAATGGCCGCTCTATCCATCTCGCCTTCAAGTAGTTTTAGGATTTTAGCTGGACCGAGCAAGGTCGCCGCTTGTTTGGAGTTTGGCCCCGGGAATCCTTTTAATGCATTGATGAAGATACCTCCATCCGTGACAATAACGGGGTGCTGTAAGGCTTCGTAGCTTTTTCTCGCCTTGTCCTTGGCAATCTCTACAATGTCATCATGTTTTAACTCAGCGACATCGATATTCGCAAGATGTAAGAGATGGTTCTTACATTTGCTTTGGAGCTCGATTACTTTGCCAGCGCTGCTACTGGCAAAGTATAACGATGTTTCCATCGGTTTATGGAATGTTAATACACTGACACGATGGGTTTCAGATCCGTTCGATGAAATGTTCACAAGACCAAGCTCGGATAGGATGCGAACGATCCAGTTTCGGCGTAATTCGTTCTTCTCTGCTCTGCCAAGATCGTCGTTATTTGCTAGGTTGCTGATATAGTCAAAAACAAGATATCCTCCGGGTGCGAGGGACTTTGCCATGGCTGAAAGCAGGGGGATGACTTCACTGCGATGAGTATGCGACAAAATGACACCGCGTGATGCAATGAGATTGTAGATGCGCTCGTTGTCAGGGAGTGTCCCAACCTCATAGCGAATACAATCATCATTTGTTAGTCGTGTAGCGGTTTCTATCATCTGTGAGCTAATATCAATACCGAGAATATCGGTAATTCCCGACCCCGTACGAATCAACCTTGTAACGGCACCGTCACCGCAGCCGATATCTAGAGCGGTTCCCGATACAAGCGGTAAGATGCGGCTCAATTCATCATCAAAACGCGCGTAACCATTCTCATGGTGAACGTAGGATGCCTCGTCTTCACGGGTAGAAGCCCAGTTATTTGCTCGGGCATCCCATCGCTGAGCGGCTTGTTCATGATGTTCTTCGCAGAGGCGTTTTGTTTGGCGAAGGTGGTTCGCTAAAAAGGCGAAGGCTTTACCGCGATGATTGTCCGTTGGGTCGAGTTCTCCTAAGAACCGTTCGTTGATACGGATCAGGTGGTCAAGCGCGGGAGGGTTTTTCGGATCATGGCGCTCATAGCTGACCACGCCTTGTATCTCGCCCTTGAAGAAAAACGTTTCGAACCCGTCAAAGTATCCAATATGGCAAGTAACGGTTACGGGTGCGTTTTCTGGCAAGAGCTGAGGTAGGGAGCCGTGCGCACTAGTTTTTAAGAGATGCTTTATCAAAGCACCCGGATAGTGCCCTGGCATAATAGACAGCGAAACATCGTCAACAAAGCAAGGAAGAGAAGTTGTCTTTTTAGCTTGTTCGATTTTATGGCGAACGACATCTGCGCCATCCACGGATTGGATCTCTTCCAAAGAAAGTGTTTTGGGTGCGATAGTGCACAGATCAGAGGCTAACGCTGTTTGCAAAGCATGATACTGTTGTGTCTTTTTCTCGTTTTCTGAAATGAAGGAAATGATCATAGTTTATGCAGTGATGGGATGGTTTTGATTGTGGTATGCACTGACAACGTCAAAGGCTTGATCATAGGTGTTTTTATAGACATGAGCATCGGTAATATACCCATCCATTACACCAAGTTCAATTGAAGCGTTAAGAGCTTCTTTGAGCTTGGTTGCTACCACGTTTGCGATATCGGCAAAAACAACCAAGTCGCTGATATTTTTTTGATAAGCGTCTTGGGAACGCATAAAGAAATGGGTGTTTAGGACGTATTGACCTTCTTTGATTTTATGAAGTCTAAACTGCAAAGAAACGATACAGGGGAGATAATCGTTAAAGGGTGACTCTTTTACATTTTTATAATCCTCGTAGGTCGGAAATACCATCACGGCCTTTTTACTCTCAGGGATACGAGTCAGTCTGTGTACAACGAAGTCAACTAAGTTTCCTTCTTCAATGCGTTTTTTATAACTTTTTGCACCCGTGCGAAATGATGGCGTAATATCGAAGTCCGTCATTGTATCCGCTTCAAAAGCGAGCTTACGCATGGTGGCAATAGATTCTTGACTAGCGTATTTTTGAATAATTGGATCGTTGTCGTGATTGGCGTAACCTTTTACAATCATTCGAACTCCATGCAGAGCAAAGCGGGCGCGATGCTCGTCATACTCTAAGTTTCCATTTTTCATACAGGTCTCAACTAGACCGATCCATGCTTCACCTAGCGAGTTCGCTTCAATGGTACAACCAAAATTATAAGGGTGGAGGTTCATAAAAAGTCGATAGGTTTATAAGGGCGACGGAACAAATTATTATAACAAGATATTCATTATTTGTCAATATTTTATAAAAGCACCAGTATTAGGTTGAGGAAAGCGCACCCATATATTGACGGGTGTTCAGTAATTTTGATATGCTCTATCCGTTGCCCTTTCCATCTAAACCAAAACCGTTTGTATTCAAAGAAGGAGTAATTCTAGGTTTCCTGCAAAGCGAGTGGGGGATAGTGTGAGCCCCGCCATAGCCGTGAATGAAATTGGACTTTGAAGAGGTGATTACTGCTTCGTTGTGGTAATCCGGAAACCCACCGTCATCATAGGGAATGGGATAGATTTGTCCCTAAGAAAGATTAATCAGTTTTTTTCTGATTAATAAAATGAGGTGGTACCGCGGGATGAATGCATCTCGTCCTCATGTACGTCACAATTGTGGCGTCATGAGGACGAGATGCATTTTGTTTCTCGTATTTCTCAAGGAAAAAGGTGACAACGTGGATCGTACTTCGTTCTTTTCGCAATTTCGGTTTGATTCTGCTCTAGCGGGCGCCTATGGTATCGAGCGTGAGTTCTTTTTGTCTGATGAAGAAGGCATGCCTGTACCAAGGTCGCCTGAATTCTTGGCACGAATGAATGATTCGGCTTGGACATATGAGCTCTCGGCATGCCAGGTTGAGCATCGCACGTCTCCTGAATATGCGCTTGCAAGGATCATGGCTTCTTTGCAGGCCTCTCATGAGAGCGCTATCGCTGTAGCGCAAGCAATGGGCGCGCGACTCATCGCTCTTGAGGTCGCTCCAGTAAATATGTCGCTGGATGTGTATCCGCATGATGAGCGTTATCAGCTGCTTGCTAAGCAGCTACCGTGCGAAACATTGCGCGCAGCCTGTCGTGTCGCCGGCATCCATATTCATCATGGAGCAAAGAACCTTGAGGATGCGATTCGTATCCACAACGTTGTTGTAGATCGGCTCGAGGACTTCATTCGTATGGGTGACCATAGTAACGGCGAGCGCATGCGCTTGTATCAAAACATGGCCACAAACTGGAAGCCGCCACGTTATGAATCCGCTGAGCATCTCTATACTGTTGCGCGTGAACAAGGCTTTGCCAGTAATCCTCGTGATTGTTGGCACCTGGTGAGAATCAGTCGTCACGGGACGGTTGAGCTGCGTATGTTTGGCATGACGGCTGAGCTGTCGCGGATCGCGCATTGGATAGGCGCACTTGGCGAAGTCGTCGCCAATCGTTAATCTTCACTTACTGAGAGCGGGGCATACGCCCAGCTCTCAGTCTCTTTTATGAAATTACCCACTCACACTTGCCGAATCATCGGCACCAGATCAGGCCCATCGGTGGCTATTATTGGAGGTACTCACGGTGATGAGTTAACCGGTATTGAGGTTGTAAAACATTTTTTAAAAACCTTCTCTCTCGATGACTGTTCAGCGGGCTTAGAGGTTGAAGGAGATATTAACGGGGAGTTGTTTTTGATTTTTGGTAATCCTGAAGCGATTAAGTTGCGCCAACGTGGCACAACCGACGGGCGAGATTTAAACCGGTATTTTATCGAAGAAGATTTGAACCGAGCTCCATCTGCCAATGATCCATACGATCTCATTAGGGCACGCGAATTAGCGCCGATATTGGCGCACGCGGATTATGTCTTTGATATCCATGCGACAAGTAGTGACTCGCCGCCATTTCTTGTTTGCGGACAAGACTCGCCTAAACATCGAGAATTTTTTCAGTTATTCTCTGCGGATTATGTCTTGATGGATCAACAAAATATTCTTGCCGTGGACGAAGGTATGGAGAATCGCGGAACGACGGATGCCTACGTTGAGCTTCATGGCGGTATGGCAATCGGATATGAAACAGGCAAAGAAGATGATCTGAGTAGGCTTAAGAGCGCAATTAATGATTTGCAAAGAGTGCTGCAATATATCGGCACCTTAAAGAAAGAAGAGGCGATCAAAATCTCAACGCGCTTTCAGAAAATATTTACACTCTCTCATTCGGTGCAGGCCAAGTCTGACCATTTTGAATATGAGCCTGGGATGGACAACGGTTGGCAAGAAGTAAAACGAGGGCAAAAAATAGGTCGTTACATTGAAGGTGGTAATGAGATCGCGCCAGATGATGGTATGTTGCTTTTTCCTAAATCGGTCCAAAAGGTGAGAAAGGGGAAGAACCTTTATTATATTGCTCAGCGTGTTTCTGAGAAATGAGGCTTTACGCCACAGAATGAAATATGTATCGTGTAATTATGAACGGTATCATGAGATTAAAAAAAGGCGATACAATTGCCCTTGTAACGCCGTCATGGGCTGGACCAGCGCAATATCCATGGGTTTTTGATCAAGGCATTCAACGATTGAAAGAGCTAGGTTTTGTCATTAAAGAATTTTCTTCTACGCGT